>NZ_JBGFCD010000003.1:0-343386 GCF_041205405.1 Falsihalocynthiibacter sp. S25ZX9 | reverse complement strand
ACGGCCAATTCGACGTGGTTGTTGAGGGAAAAGTGTTTATGTACGCCTATATGGATGGTTTTACTGCGTCTTACCTTAAAATGGCGGAGGAATGCGGGTTCGACGGCGAAGGCGTCGTCGAGTAGTGTGTCAGCTTTCGGCGGCATCGCGCTCCCGCAACCATTGTTACAGAACAAGCTACCCTAGGGTGGCTTTCTGCGTTTCTAGGGTTCCCCAACGCGAGAAGGCCCGCCAATTCCCCAATTAATTCAATCGATAAGCCGTTTCCCTCAGGCGTGAGACGTACTTCGGACAGCAAACTGCGGATGATCTCTGCGGCTTCTGTCTTCGTGGAGGGCTGACTGAGCGCTGCGGTCAGATTTGCCACCTTGTCGCGATAGAGGCCCGAGAGGTTTGACTGCAGCATAGGCAGAGGTGCATCCTCTGTGTTTGGCAATTGCACCTCTAACTCCGTTTTCCGCGCTTCGAGCTCATCCATCTTTATCTTTAAACTGGGGTGATACATTCCATCGGTAATGGCTTCGATGATTGTGCCGATCTGTTTGTTCACTTTTACCAAGTCCCGTTCGGTCTTGGAGCGGTCCTGTTTAATGGAGCTGGTAAGATGGCGGAACTCAGCTTCATAGGCGAGGGTAAACTCTGCGATGAGGTCAGGATGCAATAATTGATCTTTGAGACCTAGGAGAACTCGGGTCTCTAGCTCCTCCCGCTTTATGGTGGTGCGATTACCGCAGGTGCCTTTGTTGCGGGCATTGGCGCAGCCAAAGTAGGTCTTCCAAACAATGGTGAAACCGCCACCACAGGCTCCTCAGGTCAATGCACCTGAAAACAGATGTTTGGGGCGCTTTGCGCGTTCGGCACGTACAACGCCTTCGCTGATGACCTCACTACGGGTGGCCTTTTGGCGGGCTTTGGCACGGTTCCAAAGGCCGTCGGGAATAAGGCGGAGATCAGGAACCTCTTCAATGATCCAGTCTTCCGTTGGATTCATACCGGCTTGCCGTTTACTAGTGTCTGGATCCTTGATGAAACGCTGAAGGTTCCAAATAAGACGGCCTTGGTACAGGTCATTTTATATTCCCGCTGCGTCATTGGCCGAGCAGCGGGCAGCAATCGCATGAAGCGAAATCTGGCAATACGCGCGTGGGCTATGACCGTGGCATTACGGCGGCCACCCCGTTTACCAGACGGATCGTGGCTCGCAATCCTGATCGCATGATTGCCAGAAATGCCTGACAAAACAGGGCTTCAAAGTATCCGTGAGCGGCAAAGGGAATTGCTCCTCCTCTCGGGATCATGCTGCGCATGACCCTGCCGGAAACATTCTTCAAATCCATCAAGGCAGAATTAATTTGGAGAAACCGATGAGAGACGCGGTGGCAGGCTGAAGGCGCAATATTCCAGCACATCAATGGATTTTGTAATCCACGCCGCCGACATTCATCGCGGGGAGGCAAAAGCTCCTTGGCATTTGAACGAAGGGCTGCATAAATGAGTTGAAAGACTGGAACTGGTTTAGCACGGTTGCGCGGAGCTGCCTGTTCAGAAGATCCATTGTGCAAGGCAGCGCCTTGTCCGGCAGAGTTGCCTTGATCTTCTTTCCGCGCCTAACACTTTCGATCCCAGTGTCACACATGAGACGTTCAACAGTGTCGCGCGCCAAATCGATGCCTTCCCGTCTTATGGAATGCCACAGTTTGCGAGCACCATACAAATCTTCTCTAAAATGGAAACATTCCTGAGTTTGAAAGGGCGGATAGCGGCCGTTTTCTGCAAAACTGAAAGATGACCGGCCAAACGTGGAAGCCGGCTCTGACTGACAGGGCGCGTGGGAAATGGACATTCGCAGCAATTGCGGCATTGAACCACCACTCGGCAATCCGGTGAGCAGGTTCTTTGGCTGAATCACGAACGCTTGAGGCACTCAAGTCAGCCATTCAAAAATGAGCGCCCGTTTGTACAGAATAGAAAATTCACTCTGCCCTGCGCGCACATTCTCAATCCAAAGCCTTCATCTGGGCCTTTTTGGTATCCTTTCGGGCCACTCCAATACCCCTTCGTACAGTGAGGTGAGCATTAGAGTCGCGTAGCTATTCCTTATAGCACTGTCTTTGATCAACACATTCCTGAATGATTGAATGCATCGGTACGGCAGGTGATCAAACCTCTCTGCCGTTGCGAAGTTGCAATGTTGTCTAAGCACCGGCCCTTCAGGAGTTTTGAGCTCGCGGCCATAGAGCGTGATGCAACCTAATTTGAGTATGAGGCAGGAATGGTAACCAGAACATATGTCGCTACAGATGGAAAAACGCAAATCCATACCTATGGTGGGGGTGTCGATAATATCTATGACCATTGGGATAACTTAGAATTTTCAAGCATCACAAAGTTTTCGCATGGCCATCATGCGCGCTCCGGTGGCGGCGCGGACACTTTCAATTTTCAAAACATTAACAACGTTGCTGATGTCATTGTCGGCCGCCTCGAGGACTTTGATGCGTCTCGGGACGAAATTCGGATTGAAGGAAATTTGCTCGACTTCAACAATTTGCCCAGTAATGTTCGCGTTGTCGAATTTAACGGAGCCCATCACGAAATGGGATCGCAACCGCAGCAGTGGTTGCTAATCGACACAGCCTCAGGTGGTCACATCTTTTATGCAATTGAAGGTGCGCGCATTGGTATGAGTGGAGGCGGAGATTCGCACTCCCCCCACCAAGAAGGTCACTTCCTCCTTGAAAGCCAGCTTCCAGACTTTTCTGTCTTGGAAACAGTCCCATACCTCGACCCACAGAATTTCGTTCCAGCCGGCTTCTCGCCGACGAACGGCGTCACAATCAATGACACCGACGTTGATGCCGCCGACGTGCTTGCCGAAATTCTGGGAACCTCGGGAGACGATCTGATCGCGGCGGGCCTGAACGACGACTTCGCACGCGGCTTCGCTGGCAATGATCGAATTTGGGGAGGCGGCGGCAACGATACCGTCCTTGGAGACGATGGGAACGATACCCTTTTAGGCGGAACCGGCGATGACTTGCTGGGCGGCGGATACGGCAATGACCAGCTCTACGGCGGGCACGGTGATGATCGACTTTACGGTAGTATGGGGGCCGACACTTTGATCGGCGAAGACGGTAATGACTTGCTGGTCGGTGGAGACGGTAATGACTTGCTAGGCGGCGGAACCGGCAATGACCAGCTCTACGGCGGACACGGTGACGATCGACTTTACGGCAGTATGGGGGCCGACACCTTGATCGGCGAAGGGGGTAATGACCTGCTGGGTGGCGGAGACGGTAATGACCTGCTGGGCGGCGGATACGGCAACGACCAACTCTACGGCGGAAATGGTGATGATCGACTTTACGGAAGCGCAGGTCAGGATGTGATATTCGGGCAGAGCGGTGATGATAGGATAATTGGTGGCCAAGGGGCGGACATCCTCACCGGAGGACATGGCGCTGATACGTTTGAATTCACAAACAGTGATTTAGTGGATTGGGACAATCTCGACGGAACGTGGTCGCAAATGAATGCACAACTTGATTTGATTACGGATTTTTCCAATGGAGTTGATGTAATAAAATTCGATAACGTCAATAATGTTGGATCACTTGATGATCTCTTTGCTTGGGAGACCACAATAGATGGGAATAAACATTTTGCGGTAATGGTTCAGGAAACAAACGAACGAATTCTGGTGGATGTCGATGATTCCATTAGCTGGACTCAGTTCTTTAACAACGACAACTTCATGTTTTTATAATTTTGAAAAATGCGGTTCAGTAGCCAAATCGCTGCGACGACCGTCAAGGTCTGCTCACGTCTTATTCTGTTGGAAAACCCTTCTTGATTTGAGAACGCTTGGCTGAATCAGCTTCCTTGTGGATATGAGGGATTGAGGATCCTGTTCCATCTGACCACGTATCTCGGGCAATTGGTTTGTCCAGTGTTCGCCAACATTTGTCTGAGTTTTACAATACGACGGGTCGTCCTTCTATTGAGCCATAACGAATGATGCGCATGTTATTGGTTCTGCAAGCTGGGTCTGACGGATCCTATTCCCGATCATTCCACGTTCTCCAAGAACCGCCCCTCTCATCGCTGCAAGCAGCGACTGCCAATGGATACCGCTTTTGGCTCAGGTCCGATGTTAGATTGGCTGGTCGCGAAGCCCGCAATTGCGCCGCATATTCCCGTCATAGACAAATCGGGGCAAAAAGATGGGGCCTTTGAACGCGCTGATTTTACCTTCGATACTGAACATGACTTGTACATTTGCCCCGGCGGTAAAGAGCTCACACAATATCGTCGTGCGTCTGAAACGCCAAGGTCCGGCGCACACAAAGATGAAACGATACGCTATCGTGCTCGAAAATCAAACTGTGACGCGTGTGCCTTAAAAGAGCGCTGCACTGCAAAAGAGCCGAAGCGCAAAGTGAAACGTTCAATCTATGAAACGTCCCGTGATGTCGCTCGTGGTTGATCGCAAACTGAGCAAAAAGGTCGAGATTTCATGCGCACATCTCAAACGCATTCACGGCTTGGGCCGACTCAGATTGCGTAGCCTATGCGGTGCACACGACGAATTTTTCCTCGCGGCAACCGCCCAGAACCTCAAAAAGTTAGCCAAACTAGCACCAAACCCAATCCAGGCCAGAGCCACTGTGAGAAACAGAAGTGGAAACCATTTATCCTGAGAGGCCACACGGTGAAAACTTCGAGTTATTCAACAGAATAGGTTCGAAACCGGATCGGCCATAGCCGCTTCAAGTCTCTAAATTAATGTTGTTTCAACCTTTCAATTTGAAGTTATTTACTCCTTGGACGCCGCGAATTCGGGTTTTGGGCTATCGATCCTGAACAAGTGGGTTCAGTAACACTTGCATGATGATTTGATGTCGAGCCCTCATGAAAATCTGGAACGGGAGAACGATCGCATTAGTGATGAAATCTGCCTGCTGTGCGAGGAGAGGGAAGTGTTCAAGTTGTGGCGTTTAGGAGATGATCCGAGGGATCATTTGTAGGCCATAACCCTGCCGAGTAATGGACGACTCCTTGGTTGAAACGTTCTTCAAATCACCCAAGGAAAAGCTGATCTGGCGCAACCTTTGGGAAAGCAGACACCAGTTGCAGCCCTCGACATTCAACGGATCGGCTTCAATAAGCTGAAAGCACATGCGCGCCCCGAACGCAGAAATGTCGGAGACATTTCGCACACAGAAGTCAGACGGGACGAACTGAATAGATCAAGCAGCCTTGATCGCTGCTAAGAGAATGCCGCGAAGAAGCACCAGGAGCGGACTGGGGCGAAACCTGATCGACGCAACGAGAACGCATCTTTGAAACGATTGAGGAGGCGCAGACCAAGGCAACGCAATTGCTCGGGACTTACAGCCGCGAGCGACCCAATTTAGGCATCGGTGGCATTCCACCCGCAATGGAACAGAAAGCAGCCGAATTAAAATGGGTGGATTGCCAGTACCCCTAAGCACACCGTCCGGTGATTTTCGACTGTTACACTGGAACCTAAGGTCAGTTGAAAACACCAGTTCCGGAAGGATTCAGGAGACAAAAGCGTTCACACTGGAATAAATCAATGTTAAAGGCATTGAAAGATGCCCAGCCCTAAGCAGACTTGGAAGCAATTGCGCCCAACCTTTTTGGATTCAGGTATTTGAAAAAATAAGGGAAGGCCGACAGCAATGACTACTCGACCGATAGTATCTATAATAATGCCCGTTTTTAATGAGCAATTATTTCTAGAACGCGCAGTTCAATCAATCCAAAATCAAAACGTACGGTTCGGCGTTGAGCTGATTATTGTTGATGATTGTTCAAGTGATAAGACTGCCGAGTTAGCATCATCGTTGATAAAAAATAATCAGGCTCAATTTCTTAATATCAAATATTTGAAGCTTGACGAAAATCTAGGAAACGCACTTGCATTTTTCCACGGCTTAAAGGCCGCAAGCGGGCATTATTATCACGTTTTGGACGCAGATGACTACTGGATTGATAGGGGTAAATTGTCTTTGCAAGTAGAATTCTTGGAGGCAAGCCCTGAATTGGCTGGATGCGGACACAGAACGATTGTGCGCGATGAAATGGGGGGGACTGAAAGCTTTTATCCGAACCCTGAACCGAGGCTAAATCCCGTTTCATACAGCGATTTGGTTCAAGGCGCGGCATATTTCCACACAAGTTCCCTTTTGTTTCGCAACTACTTTTACGACCCCAGCACGAAATTATCGCATCCTCATGAAATATTTCGAGAGGTCCGAGGCGATGTTATTCGAATGTATGTAAATGCGCGCTATGGTGACATTGCCTATATTCCCAGAACTATGTCGGTATATGATAATCATGGCGGTGGTATCTGGACTTCGCTGAACCAAGAGGGTCAGATAAAACTGATTGAGAGGCTTTATGCCAAACTAGAAAAATACGAAATGTATGATCTGGTTGAAGATGAAGAGAATGCAAAAAAATATGTAGGTTGGAAAGTTAACTCTCTTAGAAATTACATCCCAATTTCCAAGAGGCCTGTGTGTTTAAACTCGCAGGACGTTTTTACTAAAAACAAATTTCAGCTAAGCTCGGTCAATGGCATAAAAACAGTGACGGATTTAGAGAAGCAAGTTCGTTCATTAATTCTTATGGGAATGTTGGATGAAGCGCTCTCATTGTTACGCAAATTTATTTCAGCACTCTCTTTTGATGCAAATTTGAAAAAAATTAGCTTTCGCAAAGTAATATGTACTCCAGAAATTGATGCGCTTTGCTACGAAATTGGCGGGTTGATTGCAGACCAGCTATCTATTCAACCAAGAACCAAACCGAACAAAGACAAATTGGGTCCCGTAGCATTTGTTATGTCAGGCATGACAAGTAACGGCGGCGGGATGATGGAGGAAACTCTAGATTTTGCGCAGTGTTATTTGGCTGATAGAGAGGTTTATCTGTTTTCCACCGAGACCGTGGGCAGCAGTCGGGACATAAGAGATTATGTAGACTCAAGAATTCAGTTGGTAATTTGTACGGATACGGGCTTGCTCGAAAAAACAGCTTGGCTAACGTACCATTTATCTAGGATAAACCCATCATTAGTGTTCTTGAACCCAAGTCATCATGACGTGAGCCTGTTGGGTGGGATCCGAAAAGAGCACTGTGAAAGCATATACCTTATAAATAGTTTGGACCATGGGATTGGCATCGGTAAATATTCGCCGGCCGTCAGTGGGATAATAGCGAAGCGCCCATATGAAATGGATGTCTTTAAAAAGTTAGCACCAAGCAAGCAAAGAGTTTATGTCCCCGCATTTACGCGCCATGTGACTCAAAGAGTGATTAGTAAAAAGAAAACAGGGCAAACTCTAAAGTTCGCTAGCGCCTGTGTTCGAAAATATAAAATTGAGCAAGCTTACGATTATCAATTCAAAGACGTAGTTCCAGAACTCATTCACAAGACTGGCTGTAGCTATCTGCACGTTGGTGATATCTCAGAGGGTGTCGTTAATCATATACGAAAGGCCCTCGCCAAACACTCAATTGATCAAGACGCTTTCCAAGTACAGCCTCGCGTTCCAAATTTGGGAAAGTACCTGTTGGATAACAACGTAGACGTATTCCTTCAGTCCTTCCCAATTGCTGGGGGGAAGACCTCTATTGAGGTTCTGTCTTGTGGAATTCCAATAATTAATCATGATAGCTACCTGCACCCAATGATGAATGTATCAGATATGGCTTATCGGGAAGCCCCATGTTGGGCCGTACCCGAAGAACTATTTGAAATCGCACGTGGGATAGACCCCGCTTGGCTTAAAACTCATTCAGACTTGGCACTCAAGCACTTTGAAAAACACTGTACGGTTGAGGTGATTCAGAGGAAATGTATCGAAGGAAATACTTTGAAAAGTCACCCTTCTTTTACGGAAGAGGTTAAGTTCTCGGTTCCAGAGACGCCAAACGAACTGCGAAAAATTCTCAATGAGTTGATGGAATTCACGGTTTTTGAATAGGTCAACGGCAATGACTTTTAATAAAATCCTCATGGTTGCTCAGCCAAGATCATGGACAAACTTTTTTATTCGCAAGTTTGCACAAGATAGATGTCTTTCTGTTTTAAACGAACCATTTAATAATGGTGGCCCTATACTTGGCGGAAGTAATTTACTGCTAGATGAGCCGCGTGTAATTAGCTTCTTGATGCTAAATTGGACGTGATCGATTTCACGTCAACGAGGGTGGCAAGAAAAAAAATTGCCATCCTAGGACGCTGGTCTACTTACCATAACACTGCCTGCGACGTTTATCGGCCGCCGCGCGCATTCCCGAGCGAAATCTCTCACTCAAGAATGGAACATTTGCCAAAAAGTAACGGATTTCATAGTCGAATCTATCGATTTTCCCCGCGATCTTCGAGCGTCTCGCGTTAATATCCGATAAAGCGTCGGCTAGATCTGAGCGCGCTTTTTCCAATTCGGCGCGCACCGAAGTGAGTTGGGAAGCCCGTTCGGCTAATCCTTGCACGGACTTCATCAAAATCTCGTTCGAATGTTCGATACTAACGTCGACTATATCGTTGAAATCGTCAAAATTACTTGAAAAGCTTTCGATACGAAGATCGCGAAGTCCTTCGTAATCTATTGCGTCAAATTCAATCCCCTCCGTTTCCTTAAGCCAAACCAAGTCCTCACGGCTGTTCCAGAGGATAAGCCGCTGAACCTCTGGCAATAGCACAGCTTTTCTTCCCAAGTTTTCCGATTTTGAAGTCTTGTTTAAATCTCTTCGAACAAAGTCAGCTAACTTTCTAACTGATCGTGCTTCTCTTGGGTGGCAATAGCGAAAATATTTTTGCATTAAATAAGTTACTTCACCTGTATCAGAAACATTAAAGTGTTTCGATAGGCCCGGATTGGGGTTGCCGCCCTTATACTCCGCAAACCGACTTAAAAAATCCTCCGTTAATCCACTAGGGAAAGAGCTGGCCTGAAACGGAACGATGTCCAGCTTATTGCCATACTCGGATTTCCAAGGGGATATTCTATTGCGATAATTGGCCCGCCAGACTTTCGGGTTATCTATAATGTCAGTCGCTTTCAGTTTCTGCTGATTAAATGATAAATAGTACCCGGCGGGGTCGCGCAAATAAACGACAACTCGAATATCGTCAAACAAGTCAGAGAGAACTTGCTTAGCGCTCTCCGCGCAAAAACTTTGAGAAAACAAGTATTCACTGGAAAAAATAACATATTTCGGGCAAAGTTTTTGAACATCATTGTATATCTTCGAAAGCAGCTTTTCAGCGTTTCCGCCATCGCTCTTTCCGCTGAAAATTTCTAATATTTCTTCCTGATTGATCATTCGCCCAGAAATTTCCGGAATAAGTATCCCATTCTCCATCAGCGTTTCACGCCAGTTAAAAAGGTTTCTTTGAATGGTAGAAGATCCGGTCTTAGGGGTTCCTACATGTAGAATTGCTGTGGTACTCAATGAAAACCTCGAATGTTTATGTGCGTAACTTCTTTTCCTACAGATTACACACCGTACCAATCTACACCATCAATAATGCTAGAAATGTCGCAAAGCCGTTAGTTGAGCGTCATTATCAAATAACAGCTGGGTCGAGTGTAAAGCGCGGAGCAATAATGGGGCACAGAAGCGGCTGCATATCGCAGTTGTAGGGGAGTAAAATACCGCCAGTGTGTGTCCTTCGTATTATCGGAGGGCGGGAGAAGTATTGTTTAACCCATTCCACGTTTCTGGACCTGCCAGCGGAATAAATGTGCTAAAGTCACCGCCTGTAACTGTTATATCGGCATGGCGGAGCCACGCATGCGCTTCAAAAGCAGCGTTTTCCCGTTTGCGCACACCAATGAAAAGTTCCGACGTTATCCCCGATCGATTCAGCCAACGTTGCGCGGCCATCGCCTGAACAAAGCAATCGGACCGCCATGGTACGTTTCCCGCAGCCACCGCAATGGCCCAAGATACGCGATGAATAACCACGTCGACGGCCCCCGTTTTGTGCGAATTTTCAATAGGGTCGCCACGCTTACCAGCCATTTCCAACAACGCGCGCGGGGATTTTGATGTCAGATGAATGCGGCCGAGGGCGAGTTCAAAGACCGCTCGGAGTATATCAAGCCATTGACCCGCCGAAAACCCCACCGCCCGGCGCATTTTTCTTGTACGTAATTGAGGGGGTGAATCGTCGCTTTTCACAGTATACTCCGAGATCAAGTTTGATCGGTAAAGACCAAATCATGCGAGCGCATTTCTAAAACGAAAGCAGTAATATCGGCATTCAATATGCCGGCGGAAACTTTATACTTGGGCAAAAGAGCATTGCATATTTCAGGTACAGTTGTGCCCTTTTCGAGCAGTTCCCAGACGCGTGTGCCAAGGGAATCGAGGCCATAATAGGTGCCGTTTTCTAGGTGTAAAATCACGGTCTCTTCCCCGACTTTACTGCAAACCGCGTGCGGGCTTCGTTCTAGTTTCGTGGCCAAGTTGAAGTTTTTGATCATTTCAGTCCCTCGCCCCTTTCGGCCTTTAGGTAGCATTATTATGCAACAATTAATTTCATCATTGTAATGGCTATAAAGAAAAATATCACCCGCAAATATTGAGGCCGCGTAAGGCGGGGCTCGCAAAAAACAGTGTATTCACATCTAGCCCGTTGGGGCAACAAAACCGGGTGCGGCCTTGCTCAGGGTTTGCATTTGAACTGTGAGGGCGTGGTGAACCTCGCTCAGCCTAGAAAAGTCGCGGGGGTAGAACAATTCAAAGGCGGGAACTTTGCTGGCCAAAGAACTCGCGTCCATCATTTTTTGGTGCGCGCGCGTTTTGTCGGTTGGGTCGAGGGCGAAACTGTTGGTGATCAAGCCCATGCAGCACTCCGCAACGCTCATTCGGCGGAAAGTGATGCTGCCGCCTGCGGGTTCTGGTCCGAGAAAGAAGAAGGCTCCGATGGGGACCGGCGATTGCTCAGTATTCGAGGGTGTGGGAACGCTGACACTTTGCTTTGATGTGTAATTGGCAATCGCGGTCGAGTCGGGAGGTTCGGAATAGAGTTCCGCGAGCGAGTCGGGCAGGAGCCTTAGGCTGGGGTAGACGGCCTTACCGTGGAACACATTGTCTACCTGTGAGACGATAATGGCGTCATCACCCAAAAGGACGGCTCCGCTGTTTTGAAAGCTGGCAACGAGGGTGGATTTACCGCGCCCAGAGTTGCCCAAAAATACTAACGCGTTTCCGTCACTTTCGACGGCGCCAGCATGCAGGACAAGGTCGCCCTGATGCGCAAGGATGCGTGGAAAGACTTGGTCTTGTAAGAAATGGTTGGCAGTCTCGGGAGGAAGCGGTTTTGAATTGGGCGAAAAAAGTAGGATTTCGCGCTTGGTGAAGGACACGCTTACCGTGGCTTGATCCCAAAACCGAACTTCATAGGTTGAAGCGCCACAGCGTTCGGCTATCGCAACGGACAACCCGCTTCCGTCATTCCATAAATCAGTAGGGGGGGGAGCTTTTACGGCGGATTGGTCTCGGCTCTGCTGAATTACGGTCCAACTGCCAAAACCATCAACGCTTCTCATTTAAAAATTTTCGAGACAACAATGATATACAATGATTTCTACCGACGATCAGAATGCCGCGTAAACAAGTCTGCGGACAGGACAATCGTTAGGGTCTAACTTGACGGTCAGTGCCAGTCTGGACACTATTTTCGGGGTTCTGACGATTGGACCCTGAGGCCGTCAGTTCGACCATATCGCCCAAGACGACCACAGTCGGTGCCGCATAGGCTTCTTTTACAGTGTTGGTGTCTGGTGTGTTGAACGGTGCCATCAGCTATTACTCGCAATAAAGATCGTTTTCGGCGATTAGTGAAAGGTCAAGTACCTCTAATAAAGATACTTAACATTATACGCAAAACTAATGCAATGGATTCGGTGATAGCTCGGGCCAGAAACAGTATAGAAAACTGTCGATGATCTTGTGGGTTTTTAGGGCTTACGGCTCTTACAATAACCTGAATTCGCACCAGCTCCGAAGCACCATCCGGTCCCGAATGTGTTTTCGTTTCCGCCACTGGATCCAGACGCCGTCAACTCAACCAAACCACCATAAACATGTAGTTTAGGAGCCGAATATTCTTGTTCAGCTTGAACGCTGTCTAAATCAATTACGCTATTCATTAATCTCATCCCGAAACTTATTATTTCAAATTTTTACTCGGACGCTTGTATCCGCACCCAATTGGCAAAGGATATAATACTTAACCTTTCGCGAGAACTATCATCTTTCCACTCTCCTTGTCCAGCTTCTAGGAGTTTCTCCGGTTTTATGAATTGTCTCAACGCATGGGGAGAGCTGGCATTCGAGTGCCCCAAGTCTGGGGTTTCCAAGAAGAGTGTTTTTATGAAGTCCCCACCTAGGTGCTGTTTGCCAAAGCGCCACCGTACTTGGTCGGGAAGCTTCCCCGCCATAGACCGTCGTAAAATCATCTTTGGCCAACCATCGGACAAGAGCTGGTCCGCCGGTAATGACAGGCAAAATTCGACCACGCGTAAATCCATAAAGGGATCGCGGGGTTCAATTGCAACGCAAGACGCCACCCTATCATATCGTTCGCGTGCAACCGCGAGGTGGGTGTGGACGATCGAGCCAGCGCGGTCTTCGGCGCTTGATTTTTCCAGATCTCCGAAAGTCTTCCGGTAGGTTCTTATCCGGCCTGTAAGTCCAACTTTCCGAGCGAAATCAGGGTGGAGGAGCGAAGTGTCTGTGGATCGTTGCCGCCCACGCGCTTCAAGAAAGCGATGCCTACTTCTGCGAATTGATTCTGGCACAAAGGCTGTCCATACTGGATGCAACAGTGCTTTCCATATGGGAAAAGGATGCCCCCAAAACCGTTTTTCTCCACGAACATTCTGCAAAGCCTGCCGCCACTTACCCGCGCGAAGAAGCCTTGCGATATGGATTCCGTGCCCCAACACGACATCGCCTGCTACGCCGTCGAGCATAACTTTGACGCCCGCACGGTGCCCCATCAAATAGACCGCACGGGGCAAAACCATTTGTGCGTCGAAGGGCTCTTCGCTCCGTTGGTTTAAATCTAACAATTCCGGCATCAGCGATCCAAGCTCAGCATAGTTCGTCACATGTGGATTTAGGTCGGGCATTGTCATCGCGGCAAAAGCTGCCTTCGTTTCGATACAGGTTTGAGGGTCGGGGCCAACCGCAGAGAACGTTTCAAGAGGGCCAAGACCTTCGTCGGCCAGAAGCCGACTAGCCACAGCCACCACGGAGCCTGAATCCATGCCGCCACTGAGCATCGAGCCAACGGGGGTAGGGGAGCGCAGCCGACAGTGTACCGCCTTGGTGAAGACGTCGAGAAACGCTTTTGCATAGGCCTCGTCGGACGGCAGTTTTAGTTCCGGCCCCGGTGTCAGGGTCCAGTAGCGGCGAAGGGCAAGACCGCTTTCGTCAAGCGTTAGGCTATGTGCTGGCGGCAAGCGGAAAAGCTGTTCATAGAAGGTGCTGGTGAAGTCGATCCCCTCCAAATCATCGTAGAGGAAATCTGCAATACGCCCTTCATTGAGGTCCCGAGGCATCGCATCAACGGCCAGAATCGCAGCGGGCTCTGTTGCAAAAGCAAAAACCTTGTTGGGTTGATGGTAGTAAATAAGCTGTCGCACCCCAAGTTGATCGCGCGCACAGAACAGACGCATATTGCGCGGATCCCAAATTGCAAAAGCGAAGTCGCCAAGCAGATGATCTAGGCACGTGTCGCCCCATGCCAAATAAGCCCGCAGGATAAGTTCGCCGTCCCCGATCGTTGCAGTTTGGCCATCTAGGGCAAGTTTGGCGAGGAGCTCCTCCCGATTATCGAGCCGCACATCGGCCGTGATCGTGGCGCCACTGTCCGTATCGCGATACGGTAAAGTTTCGAAAAGGGACTCGGGCGTGGTGGCAAGGAGGGTATGGCCGAGGCCCGCAGTATCCAGTTGCAAAAGGTTTGTGCCGTCCGGGCCACGACGGCCAAGCACCTTTGCCATAGCCGCGAGGTCTTCGGGTTTAGGGTTGGCGCCATCCAAAGAAATCAAACCGCAAATACCGCTCATGTGAGTTTTCCGTTTTCTTCCACGATCCGACCATCGACAAGACACAACACGCGATCCGCAAGGGTAAGGCTGGCGGTGCGGTGGGTGATCAGGATGACCGTGCGATCTTTGAGCGCATCCCCACAGGTTTCGATAAACGCTTGCTCACCCTCAATGTCGTACATCGAAGTTGCTTCGTCGAGAATGAGAATTTGCGGGTCTTTTAGGAAAGCGCGGGCGAGAGCGATGCGTTGGCGCTGGCCACCAGACAGGCGCACGCCGTGATCCCCAATTTCAGTGCCGAACCCGTCGGGCAGTTTGGTTATGAAGTCATAGGCTTGGGCCAAACGCGCCGCCTTGTTGATATCTGCGTCGGTTGCGCCTTCAAGGCCATAGGCGATGTTGTCGCGAATGGAACCGTTGAAAAGCGAGGCGCGTTGAGGGACAAGACCGATTTTTTGACGCAGGGATAGTAAATTTAGGCTGGAAATATCGCAGCCATCAAGGAGGACAGTCCCCGTATCTGGATCAAAAAGCCGGACCAAAAGGCTGATTAAGGTGCTTTTCCCCGCGCCATTTTCACCCGCCAAAGCAATTGTTTCGCCAGATTTTATGTGAAGGCTTACATCCTTTAGGATCGCTGGGCGGTCAGGATAGGCAAATGAAACCCCGCGAAATTCGATATCCCCTTGAGTTTGTTCAATCTCGCGGGGCTCGGCATAGCCTGCCTCAGGTTTTTCATTGAGGACTGTCAGCAGGCGTTCCAATGTACCGCGCGCGGTCTGTGTTTGCCCATAGACATTGGCGAGTGTGCCCACTGGGCGGGTAAGTATTGCGGCATAAAGCAGAAAGCTGAACATTTCGGGCGTCGTCATACTCCCTGTTTGAAGGCTTAGACCGGCAAACAAAAGGAGCAAAACCGCCGCCGTACCCGCCACAAATTGGACAATCGGACCGAGTGCCGCGTTAATGCGGTTTTCTTGTAGGTTTATGGTCAGGACTTGATCTATCTGTGCTTTATACCGATTCAACTCGGCGTTTTCGCGGGTGAAAGCTTTGACAGCAGGCAGCATTTCCAGCCCTTCGTCGGCAAGGCCAACCGCCATAGCCTCAGCATGTTGCGCCATACGCGCCAACCCACGGAGCCTGCGGCCAATCACCTTCAAAATGATATAAAAAGCTGGCACAATGGCGGGAACGAGGAGGGCGAGGATAGGATCAATCCGAAACATCAGAACGATGGCCCCTAGGGTGGTGAGGAGCAAGGGCGGGATGCTGACCAAGGTTCCGGTAATGAAACTACTAAGCTGTGGCAGCTCATTGGTCATGAGCGCAAGGACGTCGCCTTGCCGACCTTTTTGGTGAAAGGCTAACGGCAGCTTTTGCAAATGGCCAAAAACACTGACGCGTATTTCCGCCAGAAAACGTTCAGCGGTTCGACCCGAGAAGATTTGGGTCGTAAATCTGAGAAGCCCAAGCAAGCCAAGCAAAGCGATCAGGAGGATAACAATCAACCCGATAGAAATTGTTTCATCAGCGAGAATTCCACCCGCAAGTTGTCCTACCAGCCAAGGGATGATCAAGGTCGCGACCGATTCCAAAAGCATAAGCAGTGCTACCAAAATAAGCGGATAGCGAAACGGATAGGCAAACGGGAGCAGTTTTCGTAGGACCATGAATTTTCGTCTCTATTGTTCGCGGCGGCGGAAGAAATGTAGCATCCGTCGCCCATAAAGGAATGGTAAACTACGCTCTGCCATATCGGGGTATTTGGCGCGCATAAAGGTCTCAGGTGGGAAAAGCCTCCACTTGATGAAAGCTATTTTCTTCCGCCCGCCTGGAACGGCAACAAAATCGTACCACACCTGCCGTGTTGGTTCTGACCGCAACAGATATTTTCCAGGTTTGCTCTCTATTTGCGCGGAGGCTTCCATTCGGCTCATAACCTGCGGAGGAATGGGCGTTCCAAGTAGCCTTTCTGCGGTTTTCAGCGCGACATAACAAATTTCGGCCACGCTCTTTCCCTCGCCCTGATCGCAAAGCTCATCCCACTGGTCAGAAGACAGGGACGCTGCCAGTAAGTGAATGTCGTTTAGCCAGATAAGGCGGTCACCGCCGAAATACTTAACACCATCAACATAATAAGGGCTGCTGATATGCTGTGCGCGATGCACGCAAGCATGTAAAAGGGCCAGAACAGGCCCAAATGACATCGCGCCTTTACATAGGCGAGGCAAGTGGTGGTTCTGACGGAGGGCTTCCTCAAAGGTGAACAGGTCACCCAAAGCCCACCCTTTCATGACCCGCCAATGAAGATCAATTTCGTGAACATGCCCGTTGCCGAGATCCTTTTCCCACGGCTCTTGCAGGCTGCTAGGATCATGCGTTGCGGTCATAGACGCCGCCATTTTAAATCCGCAATTTCGCATCGTTTCCCTTGTCTGCGCCAGATCCTCGTCCCGAACAAGAATATCGGTATCGCCACGTTGACGCCGATATGGCTCGTCATAAACGTCATAAGCAAGGGCCGTTCCTTTCAGGAGGATCGGCGTTACCTTTTGCGTGGTCAGTTCCACAATGAGATGTGCAACGATACTCCTGTGGCGAAGTTCCCACATTGCCTGTGCGCGAGATTGTGCGAGAAGCGCGTCAAGGATGCGCTGCGGCCAATTTTCAAGCTGCAACTGAGGGGCAATCAAGACACCCGCGATGCCGTGATACAAAGCGCGTTCAATCGTTAGGTTTTCGATCGACGAGTCCGAGTCGCGCCATTCGTGCGGCCACTCTGTGAGGGGATTACTTATTGCTGCACTCAGGAGCAGGTCTACCTTTTCCCTGTTAACAGTCATAAAGATCGCTTCTTTCAATCAGTAAAAACGCCCGAAATACCAGGCGGCATTGAACTTGTTCCTTCTGCATCCTTAGCTGAGAGCGTGTGATACGCCAAGGGTGATGCTCAAGGAACTCGAAAAAACGTTAACGCGGGAAGGCCTTGGCTACTCTTCAATCGGAATGCGGCTCTGGTCCAACGCACGCGTGAAAGTTTCAGAGAAAAGTGGTTCGAACCGATAAACTTCCGCCTCCGCAAGATGATTAGAGTCCGCAAAATACGAAACTTCGTCCCTGATGTAGTAACAAGCAGCATCGTCGCAGAGCACAGAATCTGGCCGCACAAACAAGAGGTCGTCGCGGTTCGAGAAATGCGCGAAAACAGGGTCATACTGCTCTAAAAACGCGTGTTTAGGGAGGCTCGGTGGTAGGCTCAAAATCCGCCCATAAGCGAGCTCGCGGCCCGTAATCGAAGCGATATCCACCCCCGGAACGGCAATTGGGCCAACGAGAATGACGGTTTTATCGAACGACTCTAAGGCTTTCACAAGGTCGTCTATTGCAGCAATCAGCGCCGCGTTGCCGGTGTTGTCCAATATGGTTCCGCTCGCGTCCACCAATCCCGAAGGGCCGTATTTCCACGTCATGGATAAGATGACGATTTTTGCCGATGTATGCGTGGCGATCTCATCGAGGATGCGTTGTGCGCTTTGGAGGCATTCCATCCCGATATTGGCGCTGACGGTCGGTAAGCACCCGTTTTGCGGCACCAGAAAACCGCGCGTATGGCCCGCCTCTAATATCGTCTTCCAAACGGGCGCGTACATTTGAGCATGTGAATTGCCCAGCAGTATAACCTCGGCCTCTTGCACGCCATACCCATCCAAATTCAACACGCATGCCCGCCCTTCCCCGTAAGGAAAATAGTCCTGAAGGGCACACCGAAAATTGGTGCCAACCGCGGCGTTGATTACGCCCGCCTCTTTGTTTAATCGCTGTGGAAATCCCGACGCCAACGTTAGGCTAAGGGCGATTCCGCCAAGCAACACCACACTGGTTGCAGTTATCGTGCCAACTTTCGAGAAGGGCAGCTTTGTGCTGCGAAAAGGCTGCTCGACATAACGCCAGCTCAACGCTGCTGCCGTGCCCGTCAAAATAAGGGCCGCGAGGCTTTCCATGAGGGTCAAATCTCGGAGCAGGTAATATTTCGCCAATGAAATAATCGGCCAATGCCAAAGGTAAAGCGCGTAGGACAACAGGCCGATGAAGACAATTGGCTTTAGAGATAGCAGGCGGTTTATGGCGGAAATATCGCTGCGTCCTGTCCAGATCAACAGAACAGTTCCCACAACGGTTAGGGTTGAATCTGGAGCCTGTGCGATGACCAAGGGCGGGCCGAAAAAGCTATACAGTATTATTCCTAAACCGAAAACGCCGGTAATATTCGCGGTTTTGGTTCCCGGTTTCCCGACATGGCATATCGCAAGGAGTGATCCGGCCCCCATTTCCCAAGCCCGCGAGGGCAGCAAGAAAAACGCAGGTGAACTGCCACCGATGAGCGTCAGGAATATGTGACATGCGAGCGACACGGCAATTAAGCACGACAAAATCGCCACGACAGTTCGGTCGCGATACCGTGCCAGAAACCAGAGGATCAGCGGGAATAAAATGTAAAATTGCTCTTCCACACCGAGTGACCACAGGTGCAAGAGTGGCTTTTCTTCCGCGCTCGACGAGAAATAATTCGTGTCCCGCCAGAAATAGACGTTGGCCGAAAAAGTGAGGGTGGCAAGCACGCTTTTGCCGTAATTGGCAAGATCGGACGGGAGTAGAATTATCGACGCAAACACCGTTATGACGATAAGGAAGAGTAACAGCGCAGGCATGATCCGTCGAATGCGCCGTTCATAAAAGTGAGACAGCGAAAAACTGTCCGCCCGAATTTCGCTCCAAATGATCCCCGTAATCAAATACCCGGAAAGCACAAAAAACATATCGACGCCAAAATATCCGCCCGGGATGAACGACCTCTCAAGATGGTAGAGAATAACGGCTGTCACAGCGACAGCGCGCAGACCATCAATATCTGCGCGGTAGACGGATTTGGGGCCTAAAGTATGTTTCATGGTCTTTTAGGTTCACCGTTTTTAGGTTTTTGATTGCAACACTGCCCGATCCACTCGCAGTTATTCTGCCAATTCATAAGTCTGAGGCAGAACCTCGGGTTGGACGTGGCGCCGTTGCTCTAGGCGAGCGATACCGACACCTGCGAAAAGGATCATGAACTGAAGGGTCAGGATCGTGAAACTTTGCACCGTCACAAATAGAAGAGCGAGACAGAGGAATACCTCTTTGGCTTGGTACAATTTCCAGATAAGTGCAGCGATCCCGAGATAGAACACCACCGCGACGATGCCACTGAGATCAAAAATGAGTTCGAGGAACGTCGAATTCATCGGGGCCAACCCGCCAAATTCGGTGAAACCGACCCCCATTCCATATTGTTGATTAAGGGTTGTGAAATACTGCCCAATCCCGACGCCAAAAAAGGCGGCCAACGGATGATTATTAAGATAATCCCACCCATAGAATTCCTGTCGATAGACAAATCTTGCGTCTATTCCTTCCTCAATTTCGAGGGCTCTACGTTCATATCCAACTTGGAAGGCGTCAATCACCCCGATTTCAGGGAATGCTACGATCAAAACTGCAGAAATGATGATGGCACCGAAAAAGAATTTGGTAGCTTTGGAGGGGTAAAGCAACAGGGCAACTGCACCGAAGATAACAATAGTCATCAAGTAGGAGCCAGAAAAGGTGAACAGAGACATAAAGAAGATGCCCCGACCAATCCATTTCATCCATCGCGCTGTTGATTCTTTTGGCGGCACATAGAAAAAACAGGCCAGCGCACAAACAAACATAACATAGCCCAGCCGCTTAGGCTCGTTTGCCAAGCTGTTGATCCTAACGAAGCCAAATTCATAGGCTACATCACCCGCAGAGGTACCGCGTAAAATACCGCGATATGGGAGGCCGATCCGATCTGCGACGATCTGATAAAATCCATAGGTCGCATAAATGACGCCTAGAACGACAAGCCCTTTGAGGAGCAGGCGAAAGGCATCGGGCTTTCGGCCCATTTCGTAGCAAAAAGAGAACATGGCGAAAATGCCTAGGTAGTAAATTATTCGAATTATGGCGCGCGTCGTGTCTGATCCAGCTATGATTGTAAGCGTTGCCGATAGGACGAAGGCCATAATGGCAAAAGCGAAAATAGGTTTTACGGAAGGGGCCATTTTTAAGCGCCCCTGCAGAAACACGCGCATGGTTAGAAGGATCGGAACTGTTTGCCAAAGGGTCAGGAGGGTGAAGAGGGGGATGAAGAAATACAGGCTGAGTGCGGTGGGTAAGTAAGCCATTAGACGTACTGGAGCCTTGGCGAGGAACCAGATCGCGAGCGCTGTCCCGATAAGAACGACCAACGGGTCAAGCGGTGTGTAACCAATTACCATTCTGCAGTCCTATTCCTCTGAATTCTCATCACGGTAATTAAACATTTCCAAAATTGTTCGCGGTCCCGTGGATTGGCGCCATCTGTGACGACGGACTAATCCGCAGCTTAATTTTTTCAAACTCAAAGGGTTGCGTCAATTTGATCCCGCATCCGCTACAGCAGGGCGTTGCTTGATTGAACCGTCGTTGAGATAAATTTGCCCTTGGGCAAGGCGGCCCGTCCCGAGGGCTTTTATCGCGAGTATGGCGCCATCTTCGACGATGGACCCCGGAGCGAGTGTGGACCCAGCGCCGAGCCAGCACCCTGAACCAATCGCAATGGGGCGCGTAATCAGTCCAAAGCGAGGGTCTGCCCAATCATGGGTGCCCGTACAAAGATAGACGCCTTGCGAAATGCAACTATGCGCGCCGATTGTAACTTCGGCCAGATTATCAATCCAGACGCGTTCCCCAATCCATACGTGATTGGCCACCGTTAATCGCCACGGAAATTTCACCGCAACATAGGGCTTAATGACGACCCCGCGACCAATCCGTGCTCCGAAGGCACGTAAAAGGCTACAGCGCCAACCAGACCCTGGCAGCCAACTGTTAAAAAAAATCCCAGAAAGGGTGATCCACGCAAGTTCCTTCAAGCGCGACGCCCCTCTAGAAAACCCAGCGTTCTCGTAGAGGTCAAGACGCATGTTGGGCGGTTTTTGTTGCTCAGTCATGCACATGATCCGGTTTTTGAGTGCCTCGTGTAATCCAAAGATACACGTCGCGCATGCGAGAGGCCACCTCTTCGCGGCCGAAATCGCGCTCAACCCATTTCCGCCCTCGTCGCCCCATTTTCTTTAGGACTTCTGGCCTAGTGGACATCGCTTGCTGCATTGTTTCTGTGAGCTCATCTTGGCTTAACTCGATCCACCAGCCGCAATCATGCTCCTGCAAGCCTGCCCAAGGCGCATTTTTTGTGGTAATGACGGGTGTTTCCTGCGCCAATGCCTCTGCCACGACCAAACCAAAGTTTTCTGCATGAGTCGGCAGGACAAAGAGGTCGGCATTGCGATATTGCATTTCCTTTTCGGCCCCATGTTTCGCCCCAACAAACCGCACGCGTTCAAGCTTCAACTTCGCAGCCAGCAGTTTCATGTCTGCCTCGTGTCCATTTTCGTCGATACCTGCGATCACTAGTTCCCAATCTGGGAAGCGCGGCGCGAGCGTACTCCAGCTTTTCAGCAAAAGGTCGATGCCTTTTTTGGGGTGAAGACGACTTAGAAAAAGTACTTGTCGTAACGGCCCCTCGGTGCGTGTGGCCAATTCTGGAAGGGCCATTGCGTTGGGCACGATGGCAATCGGGTTGCGTAGCCCCATGTCGCGAAAATGCTGTGCCTCCATTTCGGCGGTGGCGCGCAGACAGCGTGCTCCGCGCAGGTGGGCGTTCTCAAATATGGCGGCGGCGATGCGTTTCTTCCAAAGTGAATTGCGCCGCGCCCATGGGTCAAGCATTCCTCGGGGTGTAACAATATAAGGCGTGTGCGTCGTGCGGGCCTGTTTAAGATTGGCGTATGACGGATAGGTCCAAAGCCCCTGAACATCGATCAAATCTGGGTTCAGCACTTTAATGGCCGCTCCCATGCCGCGTGCATATTGCCATGGCGCGGGGCCACTGACGGGAAAGGCATGAACGCGTGGTCCCCAAGTCTGAGCGGCGTCTGGGTATGACGGGTCGATGGTTCCCATCACATGCATTTCCATATCGTCAAACGGGTCGATGCTATGCGCTAGACCAGGTACTGATACGGCCAGCCCCCCTGCGGCAGGCGACAGTTTGCTGGTCAGGAGGAGAACGCGCGTTCGATCAGACATGCGCGGCCCTTTTTTCATCCACGCCTAGAATAGCGTACCTATCGAGCAAAGTTTGCGCGGCGGTTGACCACGAAAACAAGCCTCGCACATGGGCGGATTGCACCTGAGGGTCCTGCCAGAGATTTTCACGGGAAAAGCGCGCAATAGCTTCTGCGAGAGCATGTGGCTCACTTGCAACCAAAACCCCACCGCTTGCCTCGATAATCGCGGGTAGGGCGCCAGCAGGGCTACCAATCACGGGAAGACCCGTGGCCGCCGCATCAAGGGCCGTGATGCAAAACCCCTCTTCAAGCGAGGGCTGTACGTAGATATTTGCGGCATCATAAAGTCGCGCCAAATCATCGAACGGCACCGCCTTATGCAAGCGCAGAACGCTGTCGAGGCCGCGCTGTGTTACATCCTTTTGGATATCGTCAAAATACCCCTGCACGCGTCCCGCGGGGCCCACCACATCCCAAACCACATCCACGCCCATGTCGCGCAGGGCCTGCACAGTCGCAGGGAGAATATGTTGACGTTTGTGCGGGGCATATCCACCTGCGGTTAGCAATCTAACTGGCCCCGAGGGACGGCGATCTGTTGGGGGAGACATCAACGATTGAAGATCCGCAGTCAGCCCATGCCCGATCACTTCAATTCGGCCCTGTGCCACAATCGGCGCCAACGCTGTCTGTACCTGCAGGGAGGGGACGACATAGGCCGCAAATCCGTGGCGTTTTAATCGCGCTTTATTCTTGATTTTCACCGCCTTGAGGCGTGCAAACTCCTTCAAACGCGCGGGCAGAGGTGCGTTATGCGCGACCAAACGGCATTCCATGGGCGGCACATTATGCACTGTCGCCACGCAGGGCAGCCCCGCTGCTTGAAAGCGTTCTGTGTCGAGAATTTCCATAAGGAACAGTCCAAAAAGCACATGCAGCAGCTCAGGACGCTCGGGCGTCGACAGGCTCTCGGAGGCCAGAAGATCGACCTGACGGCAGAAGTCATAGCGCTGCTCGCGTGTCGGGTCGCCCGCCGCGGGATACCCCGCATCAATCCACCGAACGCTGTAGGGCGGTTTGGACATTTCATCCGGTAACCAGCACTCAGGCGCAGGGCCGGGCACCCAAAGTTCGACCTCCACACCTTTGTCGGAAAGGGCGCAGAGGGTCTCGTGCACGTAATTAACCGTGCCACCAATCCTCGGGAAATAATGTTCGCTAATGGCGAGAAGTCTCATCCTTGCGCTCCCCCTTTGGGACGGCCTTTGAGCCGTCGATAGAGTGTTGTGGTCGCCAGTACCATGGATGGTCCGCCGATCCTACGCAGAATTCGCAAGGGCAGCCGCGTGTCTGGACGGTAGTTTGGGCAGAGGGTGCGTGCGCGCGCAAGAAGTTCCCGCGCCTCCGCGGGGTGCGATGCCCAATAAGTCATGGCGATTTTATCCATGCGCTGGGCGAGGGCTTCGCGGAGGCGCGCTGGCATCGGTCCTTTCTCACCGTCGAATGCGGCTTCAACTTTTTCACAGACACGGCGGCGCGCAACAAATTTGCGGATGTCATCGTCCGAGGACACGCGACCGCCAGCATGATGTATATACAAATAATTGGCGCTCTCAACGGGTACAAAATAATGTCCGTCCAACAAGACACGCAGCAGTAGATCGCCATCCTCGTCGGTTAAGAGGGACTCGTCATATCCGCCAAGATTTTCCAGAACATGCCGTGGGAAAAGGACCCCGCAATGGTGGAGGAAAGGCCGCACGAGCATCCGGCAATACTGCAGCAAGGGCTCAGGTGGTAAATCGCGCCAACTGTTGTTTATGGACGTGTTCCCATTGGTGAAGACGTGCTTTGTGGGGGCAAAAGGGATTGCTTTTTCGGGTAGATTTTCGGCTTCTTTCAGAAGAGCAGCCAAGTGACCCTCATCCAACTGATCATCCGCGTCGAGAAATTTGATCCACGCGCCCTTTGCTTCCAGAAGCCCCACATTGCGTGCGGCACCTTGGCGACAATTCTGTTCACGCCGAATAACGCGTGCAGGGCTTCCATCCAACGTGGCAAACACCGCGTCATACTCCGGCCCCGACCCGTCATCAACGACGATCCATTCCGCGTGCGCGTTTGAATTGGCAGCCATGGATCGTTTTAGGGCCTCGAAATCGAGAGGGCGATACGCTGGGATAATGACGCTGATATCGGGCATGGGTTCGTTCGTGACTCCGGTTGGCTCGGTGGGGGGGGCTAGGTTCGTTTCGTCGACAAACTTTTTATTCAATTCTGAGCAGAGCTTTCATACGATCAAGCCTTGGCCCTGTTGAGGCACGGATAGCGGCGCGAAGGAACTTAAGTTCCCAGAAAACCGCAAATGGGTTCCCAGTAAATGCAAAGCATAGCCGAGCGATGTCGATCCAGTCTTTTGAAACCCTACGCAAAACTCTTTGCATTTGGGGATGCCGTTATCAACTCTCCACAATATGCGAAACAAGCAAGTCATCCAGACATTTTGCACGGCGACCTCACTTTTTCCCAATTATTTTGCGGGCAAATAGAGCTAGGTTCTCTTTACGGCGGAGCCCAAGGAGGTGGCTTGCAGTAGTATGTGCAAATCCACCCTCTGCCTTTGGCCAACCACGCGATGCTCGAAACGCTCCAAAATCCCGTAGCGCATCTGGAATGCCATTTTGAGCTGCTAGGCGTTCGAGCGCATGTGTCGCGCGGGAAAATGCAGCATTGAGTTCTTCACTTAAAGGCCCGCTCTGACTTGCTCTGTCGCAGGCATCACGTGTTACGGCGAAACTATCCCGCAATTTTGTCTCTGAAATTGTGTTGCTTATCCGGTCTATCCCATCATGATCTCGATACACAGAGCATCCGATTTTGGAACGAACAGTCTGTGCACCGTTTTGAGCCGCCCGCAGAACCAGATCGCCGTCTTGGTTCTTGGAGAGCGCCTCGTTCCAACCACCGATGCTCCGCACGAAATTTGCCCGCCAAAGAATTCCGCAAGGCGGCAAATAGCGCCCGGACAACCAATCAGACAGAAAGTAGTCTAGGTTTTCAGTCCGCGGGACACGGAACGGCGAACGGTTGCCTTGTAAATTTGATCTCACTACAGGTGCGATGGCCATTTTTGCTCCAGTTTCCTCAAGGCGGGAAACGAGACCCAGAAGGGTATCAGGCTCTAGCCAATCGTCCGCATCAAGGAACATCACATATTTCCCGCGCGCCATTGCAAGACCCTCGTTGCGCGCAGAACAAGCCCCCTGGTTAGGGCCCGTTTTTAGAAAGATATGCTCATTGAAGCTCTGTAGTACTGAAAGCGTCCCGTCAGTTGAGCCATCATCCACTGCTATAACTTCCGCCGCGTCGACAAGCACGCTGTTGATCGCTTGGGACACATATGACTGAGCGTTGTAGCAGGGAATGACGATGGAGACAGATGCCGGAATGTTATGATGTCCTTTTAGCGGCGCACTGCCGGTTTCTTGGCTAGATTTCATTGTGTCCATTCTCACCCATAGATGTAAAGGTGCCTTACTGTACGTCAAATTTCGAAAGGTAGTCCGATGGAAGAAAGCTGTTAGTTCTCTTTTGATGGGCCGTCTCGGCCATCTGTACCTTGTGCAGCCACCGCTTGTAATTCGCTAGGGAAATCGGAGCTTAGGCTGAAAGCTTAGAGAGTTATATCCATTATTCGGCGTAATCTCTGCGCTGCAATATCACTAGAAAATAGGTTAGCTGCCCTTGCGATTCCGGCTCGGCCCATCGCCTCTGCTCTTTCAGGATTAGTAAGTATCTCGATCATTGAACGCGCCATCGAGTCAACGTCGTGCTCATCAACGAGAACGCCGGTTTCTCCGTCGCCCACAGTTTCTGGAAATCCATTATGCCGCGTCACAATAACCGGAATCCCACTTGCCATAGCTTCCACCAGCGAGATCCCGAAGGACTCAGTGTCGCCGTTTGGGGCGGTAACGGAATGTTGGATGAAAACCGCAGCCTTGCCAAAGAGCGGTAGGACTTCCTCGCTGCTCAACATTCCGTGGATTGTGACGTTCCCCCTGATTTCGAGTCTATCGATCTCAGCTTCACAGGTTTCCCTAAGTGGGCCGTCGCCCACCAAATCAAGGTGCGCTTCTGGCAGTACTTCGCGTACTTGCGCAAAGGCTTGAAGCGAAAGATGCGGCGCCTTTTTTTCAACAAGGCGCCCGACGGCCAGAACGCGGCCCGCTTCCTGCGTAGAGGGCTCAAAGCAATCAAGGTCAATTCCGTTGGCGCTTACTGATATGAGGTCCTCAGGGCAACCTGCGGCGATAAGTTTGACGGCGAGGAACTGCGACGGAACGATGATGCCAGACGCCTCGCGAAAAAGCTGACGATAGTGCCGCCTCCAACGTGCATCCCGCAGGTGGGAGGTTGCATCGTAGCCGTGAAAATGCACAAATAAGGGAATGCCGAGCTGTGTCGTTGCTGCAGCAACACGGCAGCCCATTGGTCCAAACTCGGCCAAAACGCGAACAACATTATGCGCCTGAAGGAACGATATTATCCGCTTTTTGTCTTGCCCCTGAAGGCGAGCATCGACGTATTTTCTCCAGCGCCAGCGAAATGCTCGTTGAAGAAATCCTGCGAATGTGTCGGTCGCAGCTAAGTTCCCGATGCCGCCAAGTACAGGCAAGCCCTGCTCATCCGCTTTTTCGGCATTTTCACATATCAGTACAGTGCTTTCTGGCGCTATGGTTCTGACGTGATTTCGAATAAAAGTTTCCGACGGTTGATTGAAGGACGGCGCAACAATGGCGAGTGTCTCATGCGGTTGGAAGCGGGTCATTGGAAGGCCTCAAACCGCCTATTTGCATTGCTAGAGTCATCCCGATAATGGTGCCTTGTCTCTAAATAGTTCAAGCTACGCGCGCGATTTCCTGTTTTATAGAATGCCATGAGCTATAAATGCCTCTTCTAGTTTGCGCGATTGAGTCAGAGGGTGAATACCCTGCGCGAAGTCTCTACATTTGTTTTGCAGCATTATGTGATCCGCCGCGCTCATTGCGCAAGCCCGCTCAATGACCCGTGCGAGACCGTTAGGGTCGTTCGGATTATACAACAGCGAATGGTTCTCCGTCGGTACGGCTTCTTTTAGGCCTCCACGGTCAACACCAATTATTGGTTTTCCCATAGTCATTGAGAGCGCCGCAATTCCGGAAGTGAGCACGCGGCGGTAGTTGACGACGGTAAAATCTGTTTCCGCAAACAAGGCTGCGACGTCTTGATCGTTGACCATACCGTATCTCAGTTCACAGTGTCGATTGCTTGGAATAAGCGCTTTTAGATCAGGGCTTTTCGCCTCTGAATATTCACCTGCAACCACTAACTTACCAAAGGAGCCGTCGACATCTGCTTGTCCCAAAACCTCTAGAAACTGCTCAACCCCCTTGAATGGTCGGATCGTTCCGAAGGATAGGAACCTACGTAGGGTCGGAGGCGGCGCGGGCGCGGGTGCAGTCCCGTATGCACCAAAATAGCTAGGGTGTGGTATCATCACAACGCGCTCGGGGGGTGTTTTTAAAACTGATACTGCGTGCTCTGCTCCGGCCGAATTGAAAACGTGAACAACATGCGCGTTCTCGGCAAGAAATGATCTGATCTGGTGCAAATGGTTGGAAAAATTGTTTTCGTACGCGCTCTCTGCATCGTGTAAAGTCCAAGCTAGACGTCCGCCGCGCGCAATGTACTCGCCAAGCAACTCAATGAATTCCTGAGCCGCTTTTTCAGGAGATCGTTTCGCCTCGAACCGCGTTCGACGCGCAAATTGATCCTCAAATTGGATATGCAACGCATCAATGTGCCCGAGTTTGGCAAGCCTAATGCCGCGTTTTAAACTGGGAAGCGCAACGATTTCAGCACTCATGCTTGGATAGAGGAGCGGGAGGAATGGATTTTTCAGCGGATAAGGAAAGACGCCGAGCCGTTTGCGATGGCGCTTGCTCACCGCGGGCCAAAAATGAGACCGAAGTGCTTTCGCAGAGGCTAAGTGCTCGCGCGCGATGTCCGCAGCGGGGCGCATATCGTTCATTGCGTCATGCCTTATCTAGGGTCGGTTGTATTTGGAATGCGTCCAATTGGTGACGCTAGGCCCCGGACGCGATCTTGTAGGTGCTTTGTTCGACGTTCGAGCCACTGGAGAGCCCGTCGCTTCATCAGTCCCTTTACGGATAATTTGCGCGCCATTTTCCTCGATGAACGGATCGAACTCGTTTCGCCAGTATGGAAAAAAATTGGCGAGTAATGTGGGCTGTCTCCTGCGCGATTCCGAAAAAAATCTGCCCAAGCATCAGCAAGTTGGATAGAAGCTGTATGGAACTCTTTCAGTTCTTGCGCAAATGCTGGAGTTAATAAATATGCTGCTCCTCCCCAGAAATCCTTGCGAGGATCAATCTCATAGAGATTATCATCAATCGCATGACCTCTAAAGGTGTATAGTGCGGATTGGGCAAGGTGGACAAACTCCAACCCCTTTTCATCTAAAAGCTTAACTGCCTGCAATGTTTGCACATTAAGGAACATGTCGTCTTCCAAGATTAGGGCCGAACGACCCTCCTCTAGGATGATCGAATAACATTCCAAATGCGCGAGTGTGCATCCCAACTCTGCGGGGGTTAACGGATCCTCGCCTCTCGTTAAACTCGGAGCAATTTGGCTAAAGTAATCGGCAGCACCCATTTTAGCACCCCAAACTGGAGGGACCCGACGCACGCCCAGTGATATTTCATCCTCGGTTAATTCTTCACAAATCTTTAAGATCAACATTTAATTCTCCAATAGTAAAAGTAGCTTAGCTTGCGTCAAAATCTCAGGGTGGAGCGATTACTTCTAGCTCCAAGGTGGCAGGGGACGCTTCCCTCAAATTATGGTGTAGGCCAAATAAAAAACTTCAAAACGCCGCGCTTCGTTTAAATCGTTGGTAAGGATACGGGTTGGACAAAAAGTAAAGCTGGGACTAGGTTACAACCTTATCCATGCTTCGGGCAGTTTTGGGCTTCCGGGGCCATCCGACCTCCAAATTTTTGGCGCGATTACCGTGCCATTATTGTTTTGTGCCAATAGCCCGCCCCAAAGGGAAAATGTAGAATTGGCGACGACCCCTCCTGCACTTTGCGACATGATATGAAGGTCATCGAACTCTGAATGGCTATCGCTCTGTTCGATCGCGAAATTGCGCGGTAACCGATCGATCGCCGCTTGCGGGTCATCCGAACACAGGACCCATCTGGTTTGGCCGTGGTGCTCCTCGAATTTTTGCATGGCAGCGGTGTAGTAATCAATGGAAAGTTGGACCATCTTGCGAGCGACTTTCGGATCTGAAGTAAAGTCGCCAAGACGTATGTGAACAAACGCATATGCGTCATCTGGTGGCGTGATGTCTGAAGCGCGCGATATGCCATCAGAAAGTTTCGAGAGAAATTCAGGGCGCTTGCCGTCGTGATCACTGAGGTCAGGTACACCGGTGATGCATACTGGTCTGTCAATCTGGTCGAATGGTTCGGAATACTCCATTCCATTGCTCCAAATCGGCAGACCGTTCATAAAAGGCCTCTTCCAAGACATATTTGCGAAACGAAGTGTCCGGTCTTGAAAGAGTTGAAATTGAGAGTGCCGGGTGAGTGACCGGTACGCGTTGTCTTCAATAATTCGTAAAAGAAGCAGATCGCGTGCTGCGGTCTGGCCGGGGTCTCGGTCATACCAAGAGACATCGAGATCCAAGGGTACGTTAAAGCGTCTGCTCAATGTGTATCCGGCCGCAAATTGCAAAAGCTGGTTGCCCAGACCGAAAGAGAGGCAACTCACGACCCGTTTGTTATTTGCACCAATTCTCATGTTACGTGCGGCCAATCAACGTTGGGAAAGGGTTTTCCATATACTGGTTCTTTCTGCGGGGCTTGCTGTTGTGCCGTTTTTGAGTGCCCGCATTTTTTGGTGCCAAAAAACCAGCGTGTCTTACGTCACGAGCCCATGCCAAAGTCATACAACGCGCGCAATACGCTGAAATGCTGCGTTTTCAAGCATCAGGGTATCCCACTCGCCTACGCCCGTTATGCGTCCGTTTTCCATCACGACGATCCGGTCGCAAACCTTCACGGTGCTCAGACGGTGGGCGATCATCAAAATTGTTTTATCGCCAGGCAACGTTTCGATTGCGGCCATAACTTCCCGCTCCGTCATGTTGTCGAGGGCGCTGGTTGCTTCGTCGAACACGATCAAGTCAGCGTCGTTGTAAAGCGCGCGGGCGATGCCGATACGCTGGCGTTGGCCGCCCGAAAGGCGCACACCACGCTCGCCTACATGTGTCCCATAGCCCTCAGGAAGCTCCTTCATCGCAAAGTCGTGTATTTGGGCGATCCGCGCCGCGCGCTCAACCTTCGCGTCGTCGATTTCATCGAGGGGGAAGCCGAGGGCGATATTTTCCGACAGGCTCGCGTCGATCAGAAAAATATCCTGTGGCACGTAACCAACGCTTTGTTGCCATGCACGAAGGGTCTCTGTGGTGACCGCGCGCCCATCGGCAAATAGGGAGCCTTGTTCGGGCGCGAGCAGTCCGAGGATGACATCGGCCAATGTTGTCTTTCCCGCACCGCTGCAGCCGACGACGCCAATCCGTTCGCCGGCCCGAATTTCGAGGTCGATTTCGGACAGTCCCTGACGCTCGGCTTTCGGGTAGGTGTAGCAGATATCCTTCAATTCTAACGTTTGTTTCAGGCCAAGCGGGGCGGGTCTGTCACGCTCGATTTCCAAAGAGGCGCCGGAATGCAAATCCTCATACACGCGGTCAAGCGCCGCAGTTCCGGCAGTCATTTGTGTGAGCGACATGAACATCTTTTGCAACTCTGGCATCATCCGCTGTCCGGCAAAGGCCAAGAGACCGATAGTTGGTAACAATCCACCCAAAGCATTGCGTTCTTGTAGGCTTTGGGGGTCGAGCATGACCAAGCACAGCACAATAATCCCACCGAAGGCCAGAATCTGGACTGCATAGCGGGGCGCTTGCGATATGACGCCCTCGCCGATCTGCGCACGTGCAATCTCAAACGATGGTTTACTGAAGCGGTCGAGGTATTCTGCCTCGTGGCCTAGGAGTTTGATGTCCTTAATTCCACCAAAGGCCTCTCCAGCAACCCGATAACGCACTTCGTTGGCCTCGGCGCGGCGCTTACCCATCAATCGGACATACTTGCGTGAGGCAATCATCACCCCGCCGTATACCGTGACAAGAACCACAATCGACGCCGTGGCGACAAGAGGGTTGACGATCAGGAGCGTGACGACAACCGCGGTCACCGTCAGGGAGGCCGAGATGAATTCCGCCACAGGCCGAATGAATTGCTGTGCGGCTTGCTGTGCTTCGCTGAGGATATTTGTAGTCATTGTGCCAGAATGGTGGCTCAGGAAAAAAGTGTAGGGTTGTGCGAGGTAATGCGCCATTAGGCGCGCACTGATCGCATGTATGCGCATCGATGTGAAATGAACAACGGTCCAAGTATTCACGATAAGCAAGAGGTTCGACAGAAGGATCACTGTGATCGAACAGATCCCAATTGCATAGAGAAAGCTGTAACTTGAGGTGAAGCCGCCGACGTCATAAAGCCAAGATAGTTTCGAATTGCTCTGGATCATCCCTGGATCGGAAAGAACGGCAAGGAACGGAAAGACCGATCCCACCATCACGGCGGAGCCCAAAGCGCTCAGAACCATTATGGCAAGTACTTTTATGGCACTGCGTCTTTCCTGCGCGTCGAGAAGGGCCCAAGCTTTGCGAAGGGCGGTCGTTTTAATCATTTGGTACCACGTATTGTCAGATCCTTACCTCGAAACATAAAAAACGGGGGCTCGCTTTGGGGCGCCCCGTTTTACTCACGGGCTAGTTTTGCGCACGCCTTTTAACGTAATGAAAGGAGATTGTAGAGACCTGTATAACGTGAATGTTTTGGAACTATAACCAAAACTTGTCAGTACACCCTTCACATTCCTCTTCGCGGGTTCCGATGCACCCACAAATACTATTGATATGCAGCTTTCGGTTGTTTTCGAAATGCCAATAGTCTGCTCTTTTCCTAGGTACCTAAAAACGGGTCTCCGGTTGAAATCATTATATCCCAAAGGGGGAAATATTGCCCCCAGACCTAAGAAATGACAGCCCTGCGAGGGTCGGCGACACCTAAAGAAGGTGCTGAGCGAGAATGTGTCTAACTTGATATCGTCTGTTTATGGCTAGGAATAAGCATGGATCTATTTACCATCATGCAATCCATTTCTAATAAGTGGGGGAAATGTCCCGCATTATTCTGGAAAAGTGCACTTAATTCGAAACCGCAATTTTCGTAAAAACTGATTGCCTCTTTATAATCTACAGCTTCCGCATAGATTTTCTTGAATGAAAGCTCGCTCTGAATACCAAGAAAGTTGGTAATGACTTCTGACGCGCCTTTTGCCACGGAAATGTCAAAACCTTGAGTGTCCATTTTGAGAAACGGCTTTTTGAAGGCATATTGATTGGAAAGAATCGGAAAAACGTTATTCAGAGTTTTCTTCTGAACGTGAACCGATCTTTCAATTTGGTTGAGACGACTACATTCATCAGTTTCATCGCTGGTTGGCGTTCCAAACGAGCTAAATTGATCGTTCCTCATGATATTGAATATGGTTTCGCCTGCGCTATCACTTAGGGCGAAATCAAAAATAAACCATTTTGGATCTCTTTTTGCTGCTTCTTTTAGTCTTTCAGCCAGTTCGGGAATTGGCTCGAAGGAAAATATTATTCCCTCAAACCTAACATCATTTCGCAACATTTTTGCGTACTGCCCGGCATTCGCGCCCACATCAAAAACACAATCGACAGAAAATAATTTGAAAAAACGCTGAAGGGCGGTGACCTCTGGCAACTTATGAAGTTTGGAACGCTTATACACGCTCAAGTCCAAGATTTGTCGAACCCAATGCCGCACCGTTCTGAATGCAATTTTAATTGGGGACGGCGTAAACCTTTTCAAACAGGAATGAAGATTCATTTTGTAAATTTCTCAACCACTATCGATAATTCCACATACTAAGGTAATCCCCCATTTTTATCGGGGTGCGGCTGTATAACTTATGCGGCCATTTTAAGTTTCTGGGCGGGTGTTATCCCACCGATGCCCATATTCGGACGGTCATTGTTGTAAGTCCATAGCCATTGTGTGGAGAAGTCTTGTGCCTCTTCGATGTTTTCAATGATGTGTTGGTCCAACTATTCATGCCTGACCGTGCGGTAATAGCGCTCGATGTAAGCGTTCTGTTGCGGTTTTCCAGGCTAAATGTGCTGGATGATAATACCTTGTTTTTCGGCCCATTCCAGCCGCTAACCACTTCAGTACTCCGGCCCATTATCGACCCGAATAGTTTCTGGTTTCCCTCGCCATTCAATGATCCGATTAAGGCTGCGAATAACCCGTTCGGCTGGCAAAGAAAAATCGACCTCGACGCCCAATCCCTCGCGGTTTAAATATTCCAGCACGTTCAAGAGCCGAAACGCTCGACCATCCATTGCGCGGCGGTGCATGCTTACATGCATGAGAGGGGCCGAGGTGATCCGCCATGAAGTGCATCGACCAGGTCACGTTCGGTACGCGAGGCACTGCCAGCACATTGGGTTTGTCCCGCTTTAACCGTTTCCGAGGTTTGATCCGCAAGTTCAGTTCCAGTTCGCAGTAAATCCGATACACCCTTTTGTGGTTCCATGGATAGCCCTGCACGTTAGGTAGATGCTGGAAACATAACCCAACCGCCCAAGTCTTCCATGCGACCGTCAGTCCAACCAGAAAATCGGCAATCTTTTCGTTCTCATTGATCAAGAAAGGGCTGTAATGATAGCCCGTCTCACTGACATCAAACGTGCGGCAGGCCAGCGCAATGCCAGTACCGTGGCGCGCCACCGCGTTCTCGGCCAGACCCCGGCGCAGGGCTGGCCGGAGCACTTTTTTCCTAGGGCTTCATCTGGCTGATCATCGACGCGTCTATTACCCGGCAGGTGATGCCCTGCATCACTGAGAGGGCATCCCGCCATACTTCGCCCGTCATTTGTAGAACGACGCGTTGCTCATGCCATGTTCGCGGCACAGCTCCGTTACCGACACACCGCTTTCGGCTTGGTATAGGATCGCAAGAATTTGGGGTTCGCAATATCTCGCCATCTTCATCAAATTCTCCTCAGATATCTTGCCAAGAAAATTCTATTTTCGCATCCCCTTAGTTTAGGGGGGATTACCCTAAGTTTTGCTTCAGTATTCGGAACGTCTCTCCAAACTAAAGCCTGCTGACGTTCGACGGTTATGGCACCGGTTCTCTTTGAAAAGCAGCGCATGACGGCTTCGGAGCCAAGACCGCTAAGAAGTTCACATATTCTCAATAATATTCCAAGTGTTAGGCATTGGCGGAGGGGGGTTCGTTTTTTCCCAAGTTTTTGGAGCCACAATCGATCCACCATTTGTCTCCGAGAGGAGGCCACCCCAGAGAGAAAAGGTCGAGTTTGCGATGACCCCACCCTTGCTCCTCGCCATTAGTAACAAATCGTCAATCTCCGAGCGACCTTGGCTAATTTCGACATCCATGTTCTTTGGCATTAACTCTAGAGCATTTTTGGGTTCATTTGAGCAGAGTATCCATTTCGCTTTCCCGTGCTTTTGTTCGTAGGTTCGCATGCCCTCAGCATAATAGTTCGAGTTTAAGGACGCCATCTTACAAGCCACTTCAGGGCTGGAGACATAGTCTCCAAGGCGAACATGGACATATGCAAAGTCTTCGGCAATTTGTGGGAGGGCTGTCAGGCATCCCAAGCGTTCGACAACGTTTTCTCGAAGCTCACCAAGGATATCCTCAAAACTATTAAAGTTCACCGGAACTCCCATGATGCACACAGGGGTACAAATTTGGGAAAATGACCCAAAATTCGGATGCTCATCAACCCATATAGGTACGGAGTGTCGAAATGACTGGCGCCAAGTACCACTAAATACCCTAACCGTTCGGTCACGCAGAAGATCAGCTTTTGAGAAGCCCAAAACCTTCCGGTAAAGGTGTTGGGGAACTATTTTAGTTATCCCAAGGTCTCTTAATGTATTAAGTCCAGTCTGATCTTCCCTATACCAAGATACGTCTAAATCTAAGGGGCAGCCGAGACGTTTACTGAGGGCGTAGCCCGTCGCAAATTGGAATAATTGATTTCCTAGACCATTAGAAATCTTTGACACAACGGCCTTCATAAGAACTCCTGAAATTTATTTTTCGTAGAATGATTTATGTGAAGTAAATAGGTTTTATGGACGATAAATTATCAATGCTTAAAGGTTTTTTAGAAATGAGCTGAAGCTATTCGGAAACCAGTAACTGTCAGTCGCCGTCAAACTGGTTTGGTGAGGAGGAATGAACGAACCAAGCGTCAAATCCAGATAAATGTTCCAACACTTGTTTGTAGCCTTTTGGTAAAAGTATCCGTCGCAGGTCTGCAAGGGCAGTTGGGTTGTGGTTGTGTTCGATTGCCATTGCACCAAAAGTGTAACGATCCAGATCTAGTCCCGCCAAAATATCGACCTCACTGCCTTCAGTGTCGAGACTTAAGAAATCAATGCGATCAGGCATGTCTGAAGCGGCAAAAATGTCGTTAAGCGTAATAGTTTCAACTTCATATCGCTTAATACGACTGGCGTCCACGGTATGGCCATTGGCACCTGAAAGGCGGGAAAATTCACCATCGTCCATAACCTCTTCAAACTGCAACTTCAGGCCGGATTTTGACGCGGCAGCGCGCGTTTCGAGGAAACTACTTCTCAACGCGCGGATACTGGCATGTGAAGAGATGTTGGGTTCGACCAATATTCCGGTCCAGCCCAGCTCCTTCTCAAGGACAAATGTATTCGAGATACGGCGGCCACTGCCCACTCCCACCTCAACGAAAGTTCCTCCATGTTTGCCTTTGCTCGCCAATATGGCGAACAAGTCCTGTAGCAATTGGCCATGTGTAAAAGAAACGAATTCGAGGACGAGTTTGCTATCTTCTCTTGAAACGGAACCGGCAAGGCGCGTCGCCGCCAAGAGTCTGTCGACGACGGAATGTGGGTTTCGCTTGGTGGCCAGCGCACGAAAATTCATTCTATCTATGCGAATGGCGAGGTCTATTAATTTAGGGGAACTAAGCGCTCTCGCAGCCAAGTAAACCAAGGGCGCAACTAGGGTGTTTACCGCTTTTGATGCGCGTTTGAAGCCAACTATAGGTAAAATTTCATATTCCTTTATTCAAAAAAGCGCCACGGATCTATCGTTCCACTTCGATGGCTACCGCACCAGAACTCGCAAGAGGCTGGGGAAGTTCCGGTGGAAGATTTGGTCTGTTTATTTGCGGATGGACCAATTATTTTGCTTCAAAGTTCTAATCGCCCTCTGTTCGCAAGGTTCGCTAATTACCCGAAAACAGTAACTTGTTCTCCTTGCCAACAAAAGAGAAAAGCGGCGTAGGATTTTAGGTTCTTTCCGTGGGTGACTTGGGGCTTTCCCTTCTGATTCAACACAAAAATCTTGGCACGCGGACCCAATATTGATAGTAAATTATGGGTTTAGTGGTTCCAATCAAGAGGCTTGTAGTGAATTGGGTTTATTTGGTTTTGTGTATGTTAAGTTTGATCGGCAAGCCGAGGGTGTAAGTGACGTCAATTTATAGAAATGAAGATTTACTGTGGTTCGCGGCGCAACTTAAGCCAAACGGTTTGGCAAATGCCCAGAGAAATTTGGAACGGCAGGGTTTTCATCCGTTTATGCCCCAACTTTCGGTAAGTCAGCGGGTGCGTAACCAGACGGTTAGCAAGATTGAGCCCCTGTTTCCTGGCTATATTTTTGTTGGTGTAACACCAGAGAGTGTGTCTTGGAGCAAGATAAATTGCACTTTGGGGGTTGTGAGGCTGGTCAGTGGGTTGAGTGGAAAACCTGCGGAATTGCCCGATGAGTTGATGGCGCAATTGTTTGCTCGCGTGAACAATCAGGGTCTCCTTCAGCCAGCAAATGAGTTACCCATCGGCACAAAAGCCACGATTTCTGCAGGGCCCTTTACGCAATGGGTTGCAGAAGTTGAAGTCTGCAAAAAAGGTGAACGCGTGGATGTTTTACTGTCGTTCATGGGGCTTCTTGTGCGTACAAATCTTTCGCGGCAAGAACTGAAAACGATCTGAATTCCAGCGTGGTTAACTCAACAATCCTTTGCGCAACTTTTGTGCCATCTGATAAACCTGCCGATGGGTAGAAGGCCACCGTGTCACCCTGCAACACCCCGTCCGACACTTGTGTGGACAAGTCGTTGTTTTGGCCAATCCGAAGTCTCCTGTTCCAATGGCACCTTCAAACACTACATAGGTTGCCCATTTGTCTTGAACTCTAAAAAGACGCTCGCGGGTATGGTTGAAACGTCTTTCTCCTCCCAAACGATGATGCGCACTTCGACTCGGTGGCCGTGGCCCAAACTTCCGCTGGCGTTTTGGTCGTCATCAAAGCCAATGATCACGAGCACGCGTTGCTCCTCGACGCCAAGGGCTAAAAACTTAGGGAAACCATAGGGCTCAATCCGTGTGGCGCTCCCAACCTTGGCTCTGGAAAGCCCCAATCTTCGATGAGGACGCAGTCGCCCTATGTGACGCGGGCCGCTTTTGTTGAGATTAGTTCTACAACCACCTCTAGGTCGCTTTGGACGTCGCCGATTCCAATTATGGGTTTTCCAGCAGGAACCGTCATTTCGGAGTTCTGGATGACTTGTAATATCCGGCTATCAGCGGGGCATAGAGGGAGATCGTTTCCGCGCGCGCTTCGCCTTGTGTTGCGCTATCGAGGCCGCGAATTTTATGCGCAAGGTTTGTCACGCGACGGCTCGATTCATGGGCACCAAGTACGTGGTGAAAATCTTGAAGTATCCTTTCATGGTCGCCTATATCGGTTGCGATGTGAAGGGGGAGGTTGACGCCATAGTGATGCGTTCGTGGCTTTACCCTCCCTAAAAAAACTGAAACACTGCCGTAAATGTTGATTGGCTCAACAAGGGAGACGCTGTGCGTCGATTGTCTTATCTTTGGCGCGAACATCGTGTTTTGAGCCTCGCGTTCGTCATGGCCCTTGCGCTGACAACGGTTTTCCTGTTCCGCATTATTGTTGGTATGGTGTATTGGGCCGACCCGATGCATCAGGACCGTCCCTTAGAAATGTGGATGACTCCCCGCTATATTTCCATGTCGTTTGATCTGCCGCGTGAAGAAGTTCTTGATGCACTTGGGATCAAAGAGGGGGAACTGAAACGCCCCACGACGCTGCGCCGAATTTCTGAGCATACGGGTGTTGATATTAAGGACCTGGAAGCTGCGGTCGAAGATGCCGCCACCAAGTTCCGCGCGTCCCATCCATGACCGATCTCGTCTTCCAATGGGTTTTGAGCTACGGTATTTTAATCGTTTTCGTCACGACGTTTTTAAGCTGCCTCGCGATGCCGGTGCCCTCCTCTTTGATGATGCTTTCGGGCGGTGCCTTTGCCGCTTCGGGTGATTTTTCCATCACAACGGTTGCTTTCGCGGCCTATGGGGGGGCGGTCGTTGGCGATCAGGCGGGGTATGCCGTTGGCAAGCGCGGGCGAGAGTGGCTTCAGTCCAAAATCCAACCGCACCCAAAACGAGCGGAGGTTTTTTCCAAGGCGCGGAGCTTTACGGAGAATTGGGGCGGACCGGGTGTTTTCTTGAGTCGTTGGCTTTTGAGCCCTCTTGGCCCCTATGTGAATTTTGCGGGCGGCATCGTGGAAATGCCGTGGCTTAGGTTTACGATTTGGGCGGCGCTGGGCGAGATTGTTTGGGTGACACTTTATGTGGGCCTTGGGTTTGTTTTCGCAGCACATATTGAAGAAGTGGCGAGCTTCTTGGGGAATACAATTGGGGTTGTGACGGGGCTTGCTGTCACAATCACCCTCGGGGTTGCCCTTTACAGAGCACATCCAAAATCGCCCAAACACACGCGCGAGGTTAAGGCCCGCGAAGGCGTTTAGCGCGCACTTTTTGGTGGGGTTAGGCGAGGGCGAATGAGCGCCATTGGATGCGCCCGCAGCGTCAGGCGCATCGAAACGTAATCCTCAACCACCTCTTCGCCTTCGCTCATTTTGCGCAGATGCACGGCAGGCTCAACAATGCCTTCGCCGTCCAAATCCCCAGCGAAAAGGGGCAGAGGCGCGTCGCCCTTGACGGCTTTGGCTTGCCACAGGGCCTCGCGGCGATTGAGGCCGAGGGAGACAAAGGCGTCGGCTTCTGCGAGGATTTGGATCAGGCGCGGCGGCGTGCCTGCCCGTCGCCAGAGGTCGTCGACATCCAGATACCCGTTGCCCCGCGCGGCGGTGATCCAGCTTGCTTCTTCTTCGCGCATGGATTTGATTTGGCGAAACCCCAACCGCAACGCGAGGCCGCCGCGCCCATCTGGTTCCATCACGTTGTCCCAGAAACTGGCGTTGATACAGACAGGGAGCACGGTCACATTATGGGCGCGGGCGTCGCGGACAATTTGCGCAGGGGCATAAAACCCCATGGGCTGGGAGTTGAGCAGGGCGCAGGCAAAAATACCGGGGTGGTGGCATTTGATCCAAGCCGAAGCATAGACCAACAGGGCAAAACTCGCGGCGTGGCTTTCGGGGAACCCATAGCTGCCGAAGCCTTCGATTTGCGAGAAACACCGTTCGGAAAATTCGGTATCATAACCGTTTTTTGCCATGCCCTTAAGGAACCGCGTGCGAAAATTGCTGATATTTCCGAGTTTTTTGAAGGTCGCGAGGGCGCGGCGCAGACGGTCGGCCTCATCGGGGGTGAAGCCCGCACCGATGATCGAAATTTGCATCGCCTGTTCCTGAAACAGAGGCACGCCGAGGGTTTTCCCAAGCACATCCCCCAGCGCGTCCGAGGGAAAACTCACGGCTTCCTCGCCATTGCGCCGTCGAATAAACGGATGCACCATATCGCCCTGAATGGGGCCGGGGCGGATGATCGCCACCTCAATCACAAGGTCATAGAAATTGCGCGGTCGCATGCGCGGCAGGAAGTTCATCTGGGCGCGACTCTCGACCTGAAACACGCCAATACTGTCGGCTTTGCACAGCATATCGTACACGGCGGGGTCTTCGGCGGGGAGGGTCGCGAGGTTGAAATCCAACCCGTGGTGCTGCCCCATCAAATCAAATGCTTTGCGAATGCAGGTCAGCATTCCAAGGCTGAGAACGTCGACCTTGAGAATGCCAAGCGCGTCGATATCGTCTTTGTCCCAACAAATAACGGTGCGATCCTCCATGGAGGCGTTCTCGATGGGAACAAGCTCGTCAAGCCGCCCCTCCGTGATGATGAATCCGCCCACATGTTGTGACAGGTGGCGTGGAAAGCCCTGAATTTGATCGCAAAGATCAAGCGTTTGGGCGAGGTGGGGATCGCTGATGTCGAGACCGATTTCGCGCAGACGCTCCGCGCGCAAACCACCACCGCCCCAGCCCCACATCTGGCTGGAGAGGGCGCTGATCGTATCCTCAGAAAGCCCCATGACTTTGCCGACCTCACGAATGGCACGCTTGCCGCGATAATGGATGACCGTGGCGCAAAGGCCCGCGCGGTGACGGCCATAGCGTTCGTAGATATGTTGGATGACTTCTTCGCGGCGCTCATGCTCAAAATCAACGTCGATGTCGGGGGGCTCGTCACGGGCTTCGGAGACAAAACGTTCAAACACCATGGTGCCGATTTCAGGGGAAACTGAGGTGACGCCGAGGCAAAAACAAACAACGGAATTGGCCGCCGAGCCGCGCCCCTGACAGAGGATATTGCGCTCGCGTGCAAAATGCACAATGTCGCGCACGGTGAGGAAATAGGGTTCGTATTTGAGCTTGGAGATCAGGGTCAGCTCGTGCTCCAAAAGGTCGTGCACCCGCTGGGGGGCGCCGCCGGGATAACGCCATTTGAGCCCCTCATAGGCGAGCCGCGCGAGGCGTTGGCGGGGCGTTTCACCCTGCGTGAGTTCGCTGGGATATTCATAGCGCAACTCATCCAGCGAAAAGGTGCAACGCGCGGCGACGGCCTCGGCGTTAAGGAGCGCCTCTGGGTGATCGCGAAAGAGGTGCGCCATTTCGACGGGCGCGCGCAACCGCTGCTCGGCATTGCGCAGGGCTGCGTGGCCAAGATTTTCGACACGCACCCCGAGCCGAACAGCCGAGAGGACATCGGCGAGACGGCGGCGCTTGCCGTGGTGCATCATCGGGCCGGCGGAGGCGACCATGGGGATGGCGAGGTCTTCTGCGAGGTGGGCGAGATGATGGAACCGCGCGTGGTCTTGGCCGTCGTATTTCGGAGAGGCGAGCAGCGACACTTGGCCGGGGAAGCGGCGCGTCAGGCGGCGCGCCAGCGGCTGCCAATTATGCGCGCCGCGAAAGGGCGTGAGCGGTTGGCGCACAGGGTGTAGGAGCATTTCACAGCCCGCGCCCCATGCCATAAGATCGTCAAACCGCAGAACACATGTGCCTTTCTTAGCCCGCAAGCGCCCAAGGGATAACAGGCGTGAAAGGCGCCCCCATGCCGCGCGATCCCGCGGAAAAACCGTGACGTTGACCCCCTCCTGAAGCACAATCAACGCCGCGGGTAATAGGCGCGGGATGGTGTAGATATCGGCGGATGGAGGCGCGGGAATCTGCGTGGGGCGCGGTGGCCCGATGAGGCCATGGGCAGCGTCAAAATCGCGGCGCAATCCGACGTGACGGGCTACTTCGCGGCATTCCACATGGGCGCGCACGATGCCTGCGACGGAGTTTTCGTCCGTTATGGCAAGGGCAGGGATACCCAAATGCGCGGCACGGCGCACGTATTCCTCAGGGTGTGAAGCCCCTGTGAGAAAGGTGAAATTGGAGGTTATATTGAGTTCTGCGACCATGGCGATTCGCAGTATATTCACGTTTTGTTCTCACTTGGAGTCTAAACTGCCGAGGCTGTGTGGAAACGCATATATCTGCTAATCATCTTGAAGACTGTGTGGGCGATGATGATCTGGTTCGTGCCGCGGGCGCATTGGTTGATTTGGTCGATATTGATTTCAGCAATGAAGCCGCCATCGGAAAGCCGGTTGGCATCTGTCGGCCTGTTGAAATTGCCATCTTAAGCCGCACAGCCTCGGCCGATTGAGGACATTCATGCTCAATGCGGCCTTTGCGTTCAATGTTATGGGCGCTTAAACAGAAGCCCCCCTTGGCCACGGGGGATTGAATGGCAAAGGTTGATCACAAATATTGTGTTGATTTCCGAAGACTTGCCATACCTTATAACTGTCAGCTCTTTAGTTTGGTCCAATTCATTTTCTAAAATTCGTCTTTGAAAGCGAAACCATCGAGGTGCTGTCGCTGACATTGCAGGTACGTTGCAATTCCTCTTCTATCTCTAGTCAAGGTTGCAGGACCCCGAAAACACCAATCGGAGGGCTGGACCTCGGCTTCCGCGAAAAGATGTGGGGGAAAATGTGATACCATCAGCCACCCTATATCAGAAAAGTGTCGCACTTTAGAGATCGCGCATAGCGTTTTGTGGGATATACGGTTAAGTCACCCTTGTTTTCAATTGATTACCTTGCTCATATACGACGATGCAAGCCAGCTATAAATAATTTGCTTCGCAGAGGCATTTCGACGGAGGCAACATAGTGTCATTGATGTTTATCGCCCTACTACCGTTTTTGGGCGCAATATTCCCACCCCTCCTTATTCGTGCTGGTCGAAATGCGGCGGCTTGGTCCGCAGGCGGGACAACCCTTCTGGCGTTGATCGGCCTCCTTTGGAACGCCCCAAAAGTTATGCGCGGCGAAGTCGTAACCGCACGCCTTGATTGGGCGCCATCGATTGGATTGAACGCAAATTTTTTCCTCGACGGGCTGGGTCTTTTGTTTGCTGGCCTGATCCTTGGCATCGGCCTATTAATCATCCTTTACGCAAGATTTTATCTGTCGCGCAACGATCCGATGGGTCAGTTTTACGCGTATTTACTGCTGTTCCAAGGTGCGATGGTTGGCATTGTTTTGTCTGACAACATACTGCTATTGCTGGTTTTTTGGGAGCTGACCTCGCTGTCGTCCTTCCTTTTGATTGGCTATTGGAAACATCTACCCGCAGGGCGCCAAGGCGCGCGAATGGCTTTGACCGTTACGGGAATGGGCGGGCTTTCGATGATTGCGGGGCTGCTTATTCTTGGGAATATTGTTGGCAGCTATGACCTGAGCATCATTTTGACGCAAAAAGACCTGATCCAAGCTTCGCCGCTTTATTTACCTGCGCTGATCCTTATTCTCATCGGGGCGTTCACAAAATCCGCCCAATTCCCATTCCACTTTTGGTTGCCCCATGCGATGGCCGCGCCCACACCCGTGTCTGCCTATCTGCACTCGGCAACTATGGTGAAGGCGGGTATTTTCTTGATGGCACGGCTCTGGCCGGTTTTGGCGGGCACAGAAGAATGGTTTTACATCGTCGCAACCACGGGCCTGATCACGATGGTTCTGGGCGCGGTCATAGCTTTGTTCAAAGACGACCTTAAATCGCTCCTTGCGTTTTCAACTGTGAGTCACCTTGGCCTCATCACCATGTTGCTTGGATTTGGCACCAAAATCGCCGCTGTCACGGCCGTTTTTCACATCATCAATCACGCAACTTTCAAGGCCGCCCTCTTTATGTCGGCGGGTATTATCGATCACGAAACCCATACCCGCGATATCAAACGTCTTGGCGGGTTGCGCACATTGATGCCAATCACTTTCATTCTGGTGACGCTGGCAAGCCTGTCCATGGCTGGTTTGCCGCCTCTCAATGGCTTCCTTTCTAAGGAAATGATGCTCGAAGAAGCCGCACATACCGTTTGGGCGAGCTATCCGTATTTGCTGCCTGCAGTGGTCGTTTTGGGCGCGCTGTTTTCCGCGGCATATTCCTTCCGCTTGATTGCACATGTGTTTCTTGGACCTGTCCGCAATGACTACCCCGCCGCGCCACATGATCCTCCTTCCGGTTTGTTGATTTCACCGGGTATTCTGGTTTTTCTCGTTGTTGCAATCGGGCTTTTCTCGTCGGCGATCGTGGGGCCGATTGTTGCGGTTTCGGCGCGCGCAGTAATTGGGGGCACAGAGCTGCCTTATTACTCCCTAAAAATCTGGCATGGCTTCACACCTGCGCTGTACATGTCGGGCGTTGCTTCGATTGGTGGGCTGTTTTTACTCTGGTCTTACGGGTTTTTGGACAGAATTTGGAATGCTATGCCGCGCCCAGAAGCCAAAGTTATTTTTGATCGCCTGATGGGTGCCCTAGAGCGTGCAAGCCGGTCCTTCACAGCCGTTTTGCATGATGGCGCTTTGAGTCGTTATTCCGCAATTTTCCTGATTTTCACCATGTCGCTTGCTTTGTATGCCTATGTTTCAGGCACACATTCGGTGCCGTTGAATGCCGCAAGCGATGTTGAGTTTCTTGGGGCCATTGGCTGGATTTGCATGGTCGTTTCCGCGCTTTGCGTCGTTATTTTTCATCGTAACCGCCTTCTTTCTCTTGTGATTATCGGTATGACGGGGCTTATGGTTTCGCTTCTGTTTAACTACTATTCTGCCCCTGACCTCGCGCTCACGCAGATTTCTGTCGAAGTGGTAACGATCATTCTGTTGCTGCTCTCGCTCAACTTTATGCCCAAAACCTCCCCCATCGAGAGTACATTTGGGCGCCGCGCACGCGATATTATTATCTCGGTTGTAGCGGGCTTGGGCGTTGGTGGACTAGTCTACGCCATTTTGCTCAGCAGTTTTGCACAGCCTTCGATCTCGGAATTCCATCTCGAAAACTCCTATTCGGGCGGCGGCGGCACGAATGTCGTCAATGTTATTCTCGTCGATTTCCGTGGCTTTGATACCTTTGGCGAAATCATCGTTTTGGGAATCGCCGCCGTCGTTATTTTCGCCCTCACGGAATCTGTCTTGGCGTCCAATGTGCGGGCCAAACTTTTGAACCGGACACCCGACAAGCCGCTCTCAAAAGACGTCCACCCGATGATGATGGTTGTCGCAACACGCGTGATGATGCCGATCGCTTTGATGGTTGGCGTGTACATCTTCCTGCGGGGCCACAACATGCCTGGCGGCGGGTTCATTGCGGGGCTTGTCGTCGCGATTGCCTTTGTGATGCAATATATGGCGTCAGGCTTTTCTTGGGCCGCCGCACGGCAGAAATTCCCCTATCATGCCGTCATAGGCTGTGGGGTTCTGGTCGCGGCTGTCACGGGTATGGGCGCTTGGTTTAACGGGCTGCCCTTCCTGACGAGTGCCTTCGCATATGTTCATATTCCGGGCCTTGAGGAATTCGAACTGGCCACCGCGATGTTCTTTGACTTGGGCGTTTTCCTCGCCGTTTTCGGGGCGATTATGTTGGCCTTGGAAAGCTTCGCGCGCTTCGCATGGCAACCGGGTATTGAAAGTGATGATCCTATGAATATTAACCCGGACCGTGATTATATTCAGCCAAATGGAGAGGAGACATAAAATGGAATTTCTTGTCTCTAGCGCCGTTGCTGTCCTCACATCCTGTGGTGTCTATTTGATCCTGCGCCAACGCACATTCCCTGTTATTTTGGGGCTTTCTCTTCTGTCCTATGCGGTGAATATTTTCCTCTTTTCAACGGGACGCCTTGTGCAAAACCTTCCTGCTATTTTGGATAAATATGGCGAAGGCATCTATACTGACCCCCTCCCGCAAGCCCTTGTTTTGACCGCGATTGTTATCTCATTCGGGATGACGGCTTTGGTGGTTATGATCGCCCTCAGCGCTTATTTGACGTCGGAGACGGACGAGATTGATATGACCGAGACCACCGACGAAGGAGACAGCGCGTGAGCAATTTGATCATAGCCCCCGTCGTTCTACCTGCGGTTCTCGCACCGTTCATTCTGATGGTGATCCGGCATCATCTCGACCTGCAACGCATTTTCTCGATGGCAGGATCGATTGCGCTGGTTTGCATTTCGCTGGTCCTCACCCACCAAGCGTCTGGCGGCGAAATTCAGGTTTATGAATTAGGCGATTGGCCCGCGCCCTTTGGCATTGTTCTCGTGCTCGACCGCTTGTCGGCCCTGATGGTTTTGCTCACATCCGTCCTTGGCCTCTGCGTGAACCTCTATGTTATCAGCACGGATTGGGATAAACGCGGCGAGCATTTCCACCCACTTTTTCAGTTCCAACTCATGGGCGTTTGTGGCGCATTCCTTACGGGTGATGCGTTTAACCTCTTCGTGTTTTTTGAGGTGCTGCTCATTGCCTCCTACGGCCTTATGATTCATGGCGGGGGCGCTGACCGCCTTCGTGCGGGTATGCAGTACGTCGTTTACAACCTTCTCGGCTCGACCCTCTTTCTGTTTGCGCTTGGGACAATTTATGCCGTCACTGGCACGCTCAATATGGCCGACCTTGCAGTGCGCATTGCCGAACTTCCCGCCGACGACACTGCCCTTATTCGTGTCGGTGCAGTCCTGTTGTTGCTTGTGTTCTGCATCAAGGCCGCCGTGCTGCCGTTGCATTTTTGGCTTCCCGGAAGCTATGCAAATGCGCCTGCGCCTGTGGCCGCCTTGTTCGCCATTATGACCAAGGTTGGCGCCTATTCAATCTTGCGCATGTACACGCTGGTGTTTGGACCAGATCTCGCCCTTAGTGCTGGATTGGTAGGACAATGGCTGTTGCCAGCGGCGCTGCTAACCCTCGCAGTTGGTATGATTGGTATCCTCGGATCGCGCGATATTTCCAAACTCGCAGTCTTTGCCGCCATCGGCTCTATGGGGACGTTGCTGATCGCGATCGCGCTCTTTACGCCACTCGCCACAGGGGCCGCAATTTACTATATTGTGCACTCTACGCTGGCGACGGCGATGATCTTCCTTGTGTCCGATCTGATCATTGAGCGACGGGGAAAAGAGATCAAACCCGCCCCCCGTATGGCACAGAACGGTTTGATCTCGGCCCTCTTTTTTGTGGCCGCCATTGCCTTGGCTGGGATGCCACCGCTTTCGGGGTTCTTAGGTAAGCTGATGGTTCTTCAGGCCTCAACTGGGACACCACACCAAACCCTGATCTGGAGCGTGATCCTTATTTTCTCGCTGGTCGCCATCATCGGCTTTGCGCGTGCGGGCAGCTTGATCTTCTGGAAAACCACCGACCCTATGGAGGACCTCGATCTGGAAGAAGCGCAAATCGCACCGCTCCAAACACAGGGCACCGTAATGGTTTTTGTGCCAATTTTTGCGCTTCTCTTTGGCCTTGTCGCGCTTACGATTTTCGCGGAACAGGCGATAGAATATGCCAATGCGACGGCGGAGCAATTGTTTGATACATCCGCCTATATTGACGCCGTACTCGGGGAGACTGCGAAATGAAAGTCCTGCGCAAATTATTCCCACACCCTGTGCTCACCGTCCTTTTAACGGTCGTTTGGCTGCTGCTGGTGAATGCCTATTCCATCAACTCGCTGCTGTTTGGCGCGTTTCTTGGGGTGCTCATTCCCTTTATCACCAGCCCCTATTGGCCAAATATGCCGCGTGTCAGACACCCGCTTAAAATCATCGAGTACTTTTTTATTGTCCTGTGGGATATCGTCGTCGCCAATTTCGTTGTGGCGAACCTCATTCTGTTTCGCCGCAATGCGGACTTAAAGCCGGCATGGGTCACCGTTCCCTTGGATCTGCGCACACCCGAAGCCATTACTGTTTTGGCGGGAACAATCACCCTTACGCCTGGCACCGTCTCAAGCGATATTTCCGACGAAGGCCATGCAATTTTGGTGCATTGCCTGAATGCCCCCGACCCACAGGCGGTCTGTGATGAAATCAAAACGCGGTACGAGCGTCGCCTAAAGGAGATTTTCGAATGATTGGGATTGCAATCAACTTTGCTTTTGGCTGCTTTGGTGCGGCGCTTTTGTTGAACTTATGGCGGATTATACGTGCGCCGGGGGTTGGAGATCGTGTGCTTGCCCTCGATACGATGGTCATCAATGTCATCGCGCTGATTGTTCTTTTCGGGATGAAGTTCAAAACCGAGATGGTCTTTGAAAGCGCGCTCATTATTTCCATGTTGGGTTTCGTTTCGACGGTCGCCTATACGCGCTTTATGTTGCGCGGAAACATTATCGAGTAGAGGGCATGATGGACTTATTTTACGAAATCCTAATCACGTTCTTTCTGATTGTGAGCGGCGTCTTTGGCCTTGTTGGCTCGATTGGTCTGGTCAAATTGCCCGATCCAATGTCGCGCCTTCATGCGCCCACCAAGGCCACAACATTGGGTGTTGGCGGCGTGCTTCTGGCGTCTATCTTGCATTCGGTTTTGATCGAAGGGCACCTCTCGTTGCATGAGTTGCTGATCACGTTGTTTTTGTTCCTTACGGCCCCGATCACCGCGCATTTCATCGCCAAGGCGCATATTCACCGGAATATGAAATCTGATGAATTGCCCGATCCGGGGGGGGATAAAAGCTGGTCGTCCTTACCAGAGGTCATCACCCCAGAAGAGGGGTGATGCCGTTTCGGGTCATCCGCGCAGAGCGGGAAGGCCGACGCCTGTGCTTTCAAAACCACCATCGGCTGCAATCACTTGCCCCGTCACATAGCTGGCCCGTTCCGAGCATAAATACGTAATCAGATCGGCCAGTTCAGACTCCGTACCGTACCGATTGAGCGGAATAGCATCGTGGTAAGCTGCGATAATTTCGGGCGTATGGACCGCCATTGCCAATTTGGTGCGCACCGGCCCCGGGCAGACACAATTCGCCCGGACGCCGAATTCGCCCAGTTCCGCAGCCTGCTGTTTGGTCAAATGGATCACCGCCGCTTTGGACGTGCCATATGCCACCCTGAGGGTCGAGGCGCGCAAGCCGCTTATCGATGCGATATTTACCAACGCCCCTTTGGTTTTCTTCAGCGCCGGAATCGTCGCCTGTGACACCAGAAACAACCCATCCAGATTGGTTTCCATGATGCGCCGCCAATCGGCAAATGTGGTTTCGGCGAGGGGGCGGAAATCGGCAACGCCTGCGTTATTCACAACCGCATCAATGCGCCCAAAAGTGGAAATTACGGCCTCGGCCATTTTATCCACATCGTCGGGGAGAGAGACGTCGTATTCAAACGGAAAGCCCTGATCTAACGGCTCGGCCGCGATAGCCAATTCGCTCGCGTCACGGTCAATCATCGCGACTTTCCAACCCTGCTCGATCAAAAGTTTACTCGTCGCCAGCCCGATTCCGCGCGCCGCGCCCGTCACAAGCGCCACTTTCTGTGTCATGTTCCTCACTCCCGATCTTAGAAAACTTAAACTACTTCATCCACACCAACAGGTAGGTCGTCAACTCAGGCCAAAGCGCGATGATGGCAAGGCCGAGGGTGCTGGTGATAAGGAATGGCACCGCCGCAACCGCAATCTTCTCCAGCGAGAGTTTGGCCACATTCGCCGCCACAAACAGGTTGATCCCAACGGGCGGCGTAAACAGACCAATGGCGAGATTGATCATGAGGAACACGCCGAACCAGACGGGATCCCATTCCAGCGCCCGCACCACAGGGAGAAAGATAGGAAGCGAGATAAACATAATCGTCACCGCGTCCATAAACATACCTGCAATAAGCAGGATCATTGCCATAACCAGCATAATCGTCCACTGAGAATCGCTCAGGGCAAGCAGGCCTTCCGAATAGCGGCCGACCACATCATCTACGGTGACAACCCAGCCAAACAGGCTGGCGAAGGTCACAACCAACATCACAACCGCCGAGGAAGCGGCGGCATCGGTCAGGGCGTCAAACAGGGTCGAAATCGTCAGGCTGCGATAGACAAAGAACCCCACGAACAGCGCATAAACCACGGCAACAACGGCCGCCTCTGTGGGCGTAAATATACCCGTGTAAATCCCGCCAAGGATCACAACGGGGGTCATTAAGCCCCAGATTGCGTCCCGAAAGCTCAGCCAAACGCGCTTGGGAAAAGGGAACTCTGCGTATGGCATCGGTGCCAATTCCGCGAGTTTAGAGGATTTGTTCGCGGCCCGCTGTACCCTGACAAAAGGCAAGGCTGCCAACATCAAGGCGCCCATAACGACACCGGGTAAGATTGCGGCGATAAACAGATCGCCAATCGAAACCTCGGCAATTACGCCGTAAATCACCAAGCCGATAGAGGGCGGGATCACAATGGAAAGGGCTGCGCCCGTACAGACCATCGCCGCGGCAAACGCCTTGGGATAGCCATCTTCTTCCATGCCGCGAATGACCATCGGGCCAATCGCCGCCACCGACGCGGGGCCAGAACCGGAAACCGCGCCCCAAAACAAACTGACAACCACGCCAACAAGGCCCATGCCACCAGGAAGGCTGCCCATCAGCACACGGAAAAACCGGATCATCCGATCGGCCATACCCGCAGTTCCCATCAGGATGCCCGCGAGGATAAAGAAGGGAATAGCAAGAAGCGAGAATTTGGTGATGCCACTGGCCAGCAAATCACCCACCAGATCCAGCCCAAAACCCATCTGCCACATGGCAAAAAGGGATGAAAGTCCAAGCGAAAACGCCACAGGAACGCGGATGACCAAGAGGACGCCAAAAAGGATGAGCATCTGGGTTCCGGTATCGAAATCAAACATAAGCCCGCTCCTTTTGCTCAAGAATCGCGCCCTGCACCAACCGCACGGCAATCATCAAGAACCCCAGGGGCAGAGCCAGTGAATAATACCATGATGGGACCTGAAGACCTGCCGAAACGATTCCACTGGCGCGTTGGTTTATCACCATCTCGCCGCAATACCACGCCGACAACGCCAGTAGCAGAACGCCCAGAAAGACAGAAAACCAGCGCACGAATGGCTGTAAGGCAGTGGGCAGCATATCCGCGAACAGTGTCACAGCGAGGTGTTGGCCGCGCCGCGCCGCAATTGCTGCGCCAAAAACGGTCAGCAGCAAAAATCCGTTCAACAGGATTTCCTGCGTCGCTGCAAAAGAATAGTTGGAAAGATAGCGCACCAGCACATTGGCAAAACCGATAAATGTCATCACCAGAAAAATCAGACTGCAAACATATTCTTCCAGTCGGTCGGCAATTTTAAGTATCAGGTTTTTCATGGGGCCACCTTTGGCATGAAGATCATACCTGACATCGATGCACAAGCATCTGCACCGCAGGCGGAAAACGCGCCCCACTTATCGCGGGACGCGTTGTTTTTTCACCTAATTAATTTGAGCCGTTAATGGAAGTCTGAAAAAGTTCCACCAGTTCAGGGCCAACCTTGGCGGACCATTTGTCAAAAGGCTCTTTTGTGGCGTCGCGGAACGCTTGCAACTCATCAGCAGTAGGTTCGTAAACCTCCATGCCTTCTGCGCGCAGTTTATCCAGACCAGCAGCCGTTCCTTCACGAGTCACCTTGATTTGGAAATCCATCGCTTCGATCGCAGCAGCCTGAACCTTAGCTTGTGTTTCCGCGTCCCAGCCATCCCATTTCTCTTTGCTTACACCAAGGAAAATTGGGTCGTAGGAATAGTGCCAAGGGGTGATGTATTTTTGAACTTCATACACACGTTGGGGCACAATCACCGCGCCGATTGGGTTTTCTTGGCCGTCAACGACACCCTGTTGCAGCGCACTGAAGGTTTCCGCCCATTGCATCTGTTGTGGGTTCGCCCCAAGTGCGGTCATCACGTCGATATACATCGGACCCGCAACACGCATTTTTAGACCTTTGAGGTCTTCTGGCGATTTGATCGGGTGCACGTTGTTTGTGACTTCGCGGAAGCCATTTTCACCCCATGCCAACACGATGATACCGTGCTCCGCCATGATCTCTTTCATTTTGTCGCCCGGCGCACCGGATGTCGTGGCGTCGACGGCGTCATAGCCAGAGTACAGATACGGCAATGAGAAAACGGCCATCTCAGGAACGATGGGCGTCACGTTGATTGCGGAGGTGACAACAAAGTCCAACGCGCCGCGACCAACCATTTCAGCTTGTTTCATTTGGTCGCCACCGGACAGTTGCGCGTTTGGAAAAACCCGCACGTCCAGATCGCCACCAGTGGCTTCGTTCAACAGTTCCGAGAATTTTTCGGACCCTTGATGCCATGACGTCGTGTCGCTTGTATTGTGCGACAGACGCAGCGTTTCAGCCTTCGCCGCAGACCCAAAAGCGGTCGCTGCCGAAATTGCAGCCACAAAAATGAGATTCATTTTGGACATATTGTCTCCTCCTATTTAACAAGTCCCCTCCCAGTGGAGGTCTCCGGCAACAGAACGTCCATATTTTGGATGGTGTTGCAAGGGAAAATTTTATTGTCGTTTTGAAATTCCAAATTTTACCTTGAAATATGCCCGATATTGCTCAACAATCAATGTTTGAGCCTGTACAGATAGAAAATGACTACAAAAGAGGTGTCCACATTGTGGATGCATGGGGGTGCTTGGAAGATGACAGACGAGAATTTCCCTTTGGAAAACATCGGCGCGCAAAGCGTTGATCGGGCTTTGGCCTTGCTGTCCTTAATCGGGCGCAGCGCGGTTGAGGGGGTTGGTCTGTCAACAATCGTGCAGGACACGGGGTTAAGTCGCCCAACTGCGCGGCGCTTACTGCTTGCCCTCATGCGGGCGCGAATGGTGGAGCAAGACACTGCAACGCGGCATTATTTTCTCGGCGAAGAAACCTATGTACTTGGCGTGTTGGCGGCACAGAGATTCGATTTGATGGACCTGACGCGCAACAGTTTGGTGGATCTAGCCGCCCTGAGCGGGGATTCCGTTTTCCTCTCCGTGCGCCGCGATTCCTTTTCTGTTTGCCTGCACAAGGAAGAAGGTGCATTTCCTATCCGCACCCATGCGCTGCAAGTGGGATATCGCCATCCGTTAGGCGTGGGGGCTGGTTCGCTGGCCATCCTCGCTGCCCTTCCCGCCGAAGAGCGCGCCGAAATCCTGAGCCGCAACACTGATATACTGGCTCAGAACTTTCCTGATTGTAGCCCTCAAGCCCTGAAACCCTTGATCAATCAAGCAATCGAACGCGGCTACTCCCTCAATCCGGGATTGGTTTTGACCAGTTCATGGGCCGTGGGGGCCGCTTTCAAAATGCCCGGTGGTCGGGTTGCGGGCGCCATTAGTATTGCCGCCATCGATAGCCGCATGGGGCCTGAACGGCAGGCCGAATTGGGCGCGGCTTTGCTGCTTGAAACCGCGAAAATAGAAGCGCGCATGGCCAAGACCTTCGCGCTGTCAAAATCGACCGACCTGCCACGCCATCGCACACAATTCAGCGCGGCGGCCAAAGGGTAGTCGGCACTTAGTATAAAACGGAGGATAAGATACGTGAACAAAGCACAAATCGTTGGTTGGGCGCATAGCCATTTTGGCAAATCCACTGCGCCAGATACTGAAACCCTGATGGCCGAAGTCATCGCCCCGGCGCTTGAACATGCGGGTGTTGGCGCAGCGGACATCGACGGTATTTTTGTCGGCGTCATGAATAACGGCTTTTCCAAGCAGGATTTTCAGGGCGCTTTGGTTGGGATGGCCATGCCTGAGCTTGGCATGACGCCAGCTGTGCGGATGGAAAATGCCTGTGCCACGGGTTCTGCGGCTCTCTATTCTGCGCTTGATTTTATCGAATCTGGTCGTGGTAAAATCGCACTGGTGGTTGGTGCCGAAAAGATGACGGCCCTGCCAACTGTTGAGGTGGGCGACATCCTTTTGGGGGCGAGTTATCGCAGCGAAGAGGCGGATGTTGCGGGTGGATTTGCGGGACTGTTTGGCCGGATTGCCCAACAGTATTTTCAGAAATACGGCGATTGTTCCGATGCGCTGGCAATGATTGCCTCCAAAAACCACCAGAATGGCGCGCATAATCCCTACGCTCATATGCAAAAAGCGTTGACCTTTGCCCAATGTAACGACGTTTCTGATCGCAACCCCTATGTGGCCCCCCCCTTGCGCCGCACCGATTGCTCGCTTGTGTCGGATGGCGCGGCCGCGATGATTGTCGCCTCTGCGGATGTGGCCGCCGACCTCAAACGTGCCATTGCCTTTCGTGCGCGCACCCATACCAACGACATACTGGCCCTATCGCGCCGCGAGATTACCAATTTTGATGGGGCACGTCGGGCTTGGGCGGCCTCATTGGAGGCTGCGGACCTCAACCTTTATGATTTGGATTTGGTCGAAACTCACGATTGTTTCACCATCGCCGAACTGCTGGAATATGAGGCCATGGGCCTTGCCGAAACGGGCAAAGGTGCAAATGTGATCCGTGAAGGCATCACCCGCAAGGATGGCCGCCTTCCGGTAAACCTGTCTGGCGGATTGAAGTCCAAAGGGCATCCCATCGGGGCGACGGGCGTATCCATGCACATCATGGCGGCGATGCAACTGGCGGGCGAAGCGCCCGAAGGCATTCAGGCCAAATCCCCGCAGTTGGCGGGCGTGTTCAACATGGGCGGCGCGGCGGTTGCCAATTATATGTCGGTTTTGGAGCGCGTAAGATGAGCGCGTGGCTGTCAGTTAACAGCGATCCAAAGGGGGGGATTGCCCCCTCAACCACCCGTGTTTCAAACCTTGCCAACCACCTTACCCGCAACGCGCGGCGTTTGGGCGACAAACTGGCGCTGGTTTGGGGCGAGGAGCAATGGACGTGGGAGCAGATGGAGGCTCGCGTGAATGCGCTGGCGTTTGGATTGCGCGACCGTTTTGGCGTGAGCAAGGGCGATCGCATCCTGATTCAGTCCCAAAACTGTAACCAGATGTTTGAATCCATGCTGGCTTGTTTCCGGTTGGGTGCGGTTTGGGTGCCTGCGAATTTCCGCCAAACACCCGAAGAAGTGTCATGGCTCGCTCAATCCTCGGGCGCGACTGGCATGATTTGCGGCGCGGAATTCCCTGAGCACGCCGCCGCCTGTGACGCGCCAGAGCGTGGGTTCATGCTGGTGATCGGTGGCCCCAAGGGCGACAGTGATTTTGATACGCTGGTAGATTCCTATATGGGCCAGACGGTTGCAAATACGGCCGTCGACCGCGATGATCCTTGTTGGTTTTTCTTTACTTCGGGCACAACGGGGCGGCCCAAAGCCTCGGTTTTGACCCATGGACAGATGGCGTTTGTTCTACTCAATCATCTGAATGACCTGATGCCGGGGACCACACATGAGGCGCGTTCCCTATGCCTTGCGCCCCTTAGTCACGGCGCAGGTATTCACCAGATGACCCAAGTCGCCGCAGGGGCGGCAACCGTGTTGTTTCCCGCCGGTCGTTTTGATCCCGAAATCGCGTGGAAAATCGTGCAGGATCACAAGATCAGCAATATGTTTACCGTGCCCACAATCGTTAAGATGCTGGTCGAACATGACAGTGTTACCCAATATGATATCTCCTCGTTAAGACAGATGATCTACGCGGGCGCGCCGATGTACCGCTCCGATCAAAAATATGCTTTGTCGGTTCTGGGAAAAGTGCTGGTGCAATATTTCGGACTTGGCGAAGTCACTGGAAACATTACGGTCCTCCCTCCGTCAGAACATTTCGAAGACGATGCGGAGATGCGGATCGGGAGTTGTGGTTACCCCCGCACGGGCATCGAGATTTCCATCCAAGCCAGTGACGGCAGTGAAATGCCGGTAGGGCAACAAGGCGAGATTTGCGTGATCGGCCCTGCGGTTTTTGCGGGTTATTACAATAATCCCGACGCCAACGCCAAAGCCTTCCGCGATGGATGGTTCCGCACGGGGGATTTGGGCTATGTTGATGCTGGTGGCTATCTTTTCATCACGGGTCGGGAATCCGACATGTATATTTCTGGCGGGTCCAATATTTACCCCCGGGAGATCGAGGAGAAAATCCTAACTCATGACGCCGTTAGCGAAGTCGCAGTCCTAGGCGTGCCTGATCCGGTCTGGGGCGAGGTTGGCATTGCGGTTTGTGTTTTGCGCAAAGGCTCCGAAGCCACAGCAGAAGAATTGCACGCATGGCTCAAACCAAAAATTTCGAGCTATAAAATGCCCAAGCGTTTTATCCTCATCGAGGAAATGCCCAAATCTGCCTATGGCAAAATCACCAAAAAGATCATTCGCGAGACATTGGAGCAACGCGGTTTGCTGGGTGAGGTAACCTGCGCATGAAGATGACCACGCTCAATCCGCCCATGGTCCACCCTGGTCCAGTGAATCCCAAACGGATCGAAGCTGTTGGCGTGCAGGCCTGTGATCTGGAAATTCAGCTTGAAGCAGGTCAGCAGGTAGAAGCCGCCATTTGCTCGGCGGTTGCGGCGGCGGGATGTGACGGAGCATGGGTCGATGTGAGCGGCCTGTTTTCCGATCCCTACGCTTTTGTTATGCCGGATAAATCCCCCGATGGCACGCGCGTCGCATGGTACAGCGAAACCTATGAGCCAAAGGGCGAGACTCGCGTAGATATGGGCGGAATGTCGGTTGGGCATTACGGCGACGGATCGTTTACCCATTGCCACGGAGTCTGGACCTCGATTGACGGAACAACTTTAGGGCATATGCTGGCCCCAATTTGCACCGTTTCGCGCTCTGTGACACTCAAGGCTATCGGCTTCAAAGGCGGACGGTTTGAGCGCCTGCAAGATGACGAAACTTGTTTTGAGTTGTTCCGCGCATGTGCGACGGGCTCGCCTGTGCAGACCCCAGATGCCGTCATTCTGACCCTGCGCCCCAACACGGACCTTTGCTGTGCCATTGAAGAAACCGCCCGTGCCTTCGGGATTTCCGACGGTGAAATCATGGGCCTCGGCAGTGCCAACGGCGCGCGGTTCCAAGACGCACCGTCCATGCACAGTGCCATAACCGAGTTCATTATAAACTCGGGTAAGTTGGTTAACGGCAAGGCCAGCGTCAACCTCTCCGCCGTGGACATTCAGAAAGATATCTTCAGCGGTACAGTGAAAAGCGGCGATGCGCCAATTTCAATCACCGCTGAAATCGTTTTGCGCCGCGCTTAATTCTGTGCGGGGGGCAGTTTTAAAATTTTCGCATAAAGGATACCTTTTGGGCCGTGAACGTCATAACGTTGAAAATTATGTGACGACTGTCAGGAGACATACCTTTTCATGAAAGACGCGCCCCTCCTTAATCTGGCTCTTGCGATGTTCCTCACCCTTTCCATCGGCTGGCTTCTGTTCATAGGACGTCCGATTTTATTACCAGTCGTGACGGGTCTCTTTGCGGTTTACGTGATGATATCGACCTCAAATGCGCTGCACCGCCAGCTTTTGCTGCGCCATTTGCCGCTACCTTTCCTACGATTTTGTGTACTGTCGGTCTTTGCCGCTGCCGTCATTACGCTTGCGATCGTCGCCGCCGCCACAATCCGCGAAATCGCCGCCGTTGCCCCCGTCTACGAAGCCAATATGGACGCATTCCTTGAGAGCATTGCGGCGCGATTTGAGTTGGATCATCAGGAGCTTTGGCTGGGAATTCGCACTGTTACGATCGACGCCTTCGATCTGCGCGTCGTCTTTTTGAGCCTATTGGGGGGATTTACCAATGTTGGGCTCACTGTTTTTTTGATTGTGATTTATGCCGCATTTTTAATGAGCGAACGTTCCAACTTTGAAAAGAAGCTCGCGGCCGTCTTCTCCACCCCTAATCAGGCCCAAATGGCCAAGCGCGTCATTCGCGAAATCAATACGAAAATCAGCGACTATTTGGCGGTGAAAACACTGATCAATGTCGTGCTTGGGGTGATCTCCTTTCTTATCCTCTGGGCGCATGGCACAGATTTCGCCCTATTTTGGGCGGTGATGATCGGATTGCTAAACTATATCCCCTATGTTGGCTCCTATATCGGCGTTCTTTTTCCCGTTATCCTGTCGTTTGCACAGTTTGCCTCCCTTTCCCATACGTTGTCCCTGACGTTTTTCCTGACCGCGACCCAATTTATCATGGGCAATGTCATTGAGCCGCGCTTTATTGGGCGGCAAGTCAATCTGAGTCCGGTAATTGTGTTGATTGCCTTATCGGTTTGGACAGGGCTTTGGGGGATTCCTGGCGCAATTTTAGCGGTCCCGCTGACTTCGGTGATCGCAATTATTTTTGCCAGCTTTGCGTCTACCCGCTTTATTGCAGTGCTACTGGCGGACCGTGTCGAAGAATAAACACTGGACTTAACGCATTCCGTTGCGAGTTTAGTGGTCGCTTGCGCTGCGAAAATGATTCCAAATCGCCCGTAGAAAAATTACGGACAGGACAAGACCTGCCGCAATCAGCACATATTTGGTATGCAACACATGCCCAAAAACACGCCCCAGAAGTTGGCCAACGGCGCTACCGAGGACAGTGTATACCACCCCCCAAATCAACGCAGAAATGCCCGCTCGCACGGCAAACTGCATGGTTCCGATTTCTGATTGGGCCAACGCGATGGGGCCGACAATCCGCATGCCCGGTATGAACTGAAAAATGGACGCATAGCGGGCGGGATTTTTATTGAGTTTCTGCAACATCCCCGAGAGTCGTTTGTTCGCTAGGATCGACTGAACGCGCGACTGCCCGCGATAGCGCCGCCCCAGAAAAAACACCGATAGATTTGACATATAAGCACCGCAGATGGCCACCGACGCCACCTGCCAAGGCAAAAGGAGATGGTGATGCGCCATGATGCCCCCTGTAATGGCGACGGTTTCACCCTCGATAATACTGCCCAAAAAGACGGCAAAAAGGCCGTAATTGGATATCCAACTTTCTACACTAATAGTGACTCTCCATGTCTCAAATACGCACGGCTTTTCCGTTCGCCACATGTTGGGTCGGCCCTTGTTGAATGTCCAGAGTATCCATCACAATCCAACCTGTTTTTCGGCATTTTTTGGGCGGGCCCCTCAACTCCGGATCAACACAAACACCATGTTCCGCGCCGATCGCGGCGATTGTATGGGTAACAAAAGCCAATTTCAAAGCGGTTTCATGTTGTAATCCCTTTGTCCGCGAAGAGGCGCAGTTGCAGATCAAGCAGACGCGCACCGTCTTGCACAAGGTGGGTGGCGTCTCGGGTTAAGATGAGGCGCAACACAAGGCTTTGGATGATCCCGAATAGTAGCATCACACCGTCCTCTGCGCGCAATGTACCGCCCAAATGCCCTTGAGTTTGAGCCACTTCAAAGGAGCGGATCAAGGCGGCGCGAAACGCGACAACCTCTGATTGGATGGCGCGCCGCGCTTGGGTTAAAATGCCAGTTGGGTCGCGGGTCACCATGATTTCCGGCAAGGCCGGAGTTTGGGTCACCAGTTGCAGATGCCCCAAAATTAGATGTCGCAGATTGTCTACAGGGGACCGCTCTGACTGCTGTCCCTCAAGGGTATTTTCGCGGATTTGCGCACATAGCGTTTGGGTGGCGGCCCACCAGATGTCTTCCTTCTTGGGGTAGTGCTTATAAACCGCAGGCTGTGTCAGGCCAAGCCGCTTGGCGATCATGCCGGTTGTCACATGATCCGGACCAACTTCGAACGCAAGATCCAAGGTCGTCGTCAGAATTTGCATCTTGCGATCTTCGGAGGATTTGCGTGTACTCATCCTCGTTTCACGGCCCGCGTCGCGATGACGGCGATCACAGCCCAAAAGGTAAATCTCAAGACCAGCGCGCCGATTGTGCGCATCTCAAACGGGGTGCCGAGCAAGACCACAAACGCAAATCCCAAGGCAACCCCTGCCGTTGCGATTGCGATTAAGCCTGACAGACGCGCCGCCCAAAGTGTGCCCTGCCACAAGCCGATCGCGGCCAGAATATAGGCCGCCCCTGCTAGGAAATTGAACCAAACGACAAACCCGACATAATTGCCCGCCCACGCCTGTGAGGCCATGGAACCAAACAAGACATTGCCTGCGGAAAACAGGGTTAACGCGCCAAATAACATGGCGACTATAGCTATGAACTTTCGCCCGTGAAAAGGTGAAGTGGGAACTGTTAGATGGCTATTCATTGGATATCCTTCCTATTAGTTATACTACTATAACTAATAACAGGCACCTCGCATTTCAACCTCGACACCAACTTTCCCTAAAATCAGGGCAGAACGGTTTCCACCTCAATCTTATGTTGAGAAACCCTACTGTTTCAGAAACGCATGTGGTAACGCTCGCGGGCAGATTTCTGCTCTTTCTACTGATTGAATTTCGGCGATCGCCCAAGGAGATGTCCATTGCTAAAAGTAACCCCTAGACAGATGGTCTGGTTATGCATGGCTGTATTTTTTGTTCAGCCAATCCAGTTTGGCATTTGGCTATCAAATGTCGCCGAAATAAAGATAGGCTTGGGTCTAAGCAACTCGGATTTGGCGCTTGGTTTGTTGGGCATGCCCATCGGGCTTCTGCCCTCTCTCTATCTCGCCAGCCGCGTCGTTGATCGCTTCGGCCCAAGACACACCCTTTTGTGGTTATTTCCGCCCATGCTTATTGCGGGTGTACTCCCTGGGTTTGCAACGGGTGTGGGATCGTTGTTCCTGGCGCTTTTCGTGCTCGGGGCGCTCATTGCGTTTACTGAGGTCGCCTTGAATGTCTTTGCCGCGCGGGTGGAGAAAACGCTTGGGACATCCATCATGAACCGAGCGCACGGTTTTTGGAGCCTCGGCATTATGGCGGGCAGTTTTATTGGTGTTCAGATGGCAGGGCTTGGCTTCACGGTGGCCGAAAGCTTGCAATGGGGGGGCTTGCTGCTTTTGCCATTATTGATGGTCGTTGCCTATATTTTGCCAAGGATTGCGCCGAAACAGGAGACCACAGAAAACGCGCAGGCCAAACCACCACTTCCAAAAGCGCTTCTACCGATTGTTGCCATTGTTTTTGGGGCAACAATTGTCGAAGGTGCAATGATTGACTGGTCGACCGTTTATATGCGCGATGTTGCTGAGATCATTGCTGGCAAAGAGGGTTGGGCGGTGACCATTTTTGCCGGTTTTGTGACAGCAGGGCGATTTATTGGCGACGCAGTAAATAACCGATATGGTGCGATGCTGCTGGCGCGCATGTGCATTGGTTCCGCCATTTTGGGACTTGTCATTCTGGCATTCAACTTTGGACCGGAGGCGTCATTTTTGGGCTTCGCTTTTGTCGGGCTGGGCGTGTCCACGATCTTTCCTCTGGGCATAAGTGCCAGCGCAGCTCTTGGGGATGAGGGAGAGGCGAGAAACGTATCGGTGATGACCTTTGGCGCGTTAAGCGGTTTCCTTGTTGGACCGCCCATGATTGGTTTCGTCGCAGAGGCAACCTCGCTTAATGTCGCCTTCGCCTTGCTCCTCCCCACGCTTGCACTGAGCTTTATCTTGGCGAAACATCTTTTACGCATGCGTTGATTGGGTTGGGATGTCTACTCGCCCGGATCGCGATTTTCTAAGCTGCCGTCGCGTTGGCGGCGAAACAACCGTCCAACCGTGAAAGAGGTGCGCGGCGTATAGATATAAGGCGTGCGCGCGCCCTTGGTGGGACGCACTTGCATGCGTGCGAGGCCAAAGATAATCAGAACGCCGTGCCCGACCAATATCATCAGAAACAGAGCCTTGGGACCGAAATCGTCAATAAGCACCGAGGCGAGGTAGGGCGCAAAGATAGCCCCAAGCGCAAAGAAGAACATCAGTGCGGCGGAGAGTTCGACGCGCTCCTCGGAGGTGGCGAAATCATGCGCGTGGGCCGCCGCGACGGAATAAATCGGAAAGGTCGTGAGGCCAAAAAGCCCCGCGGACAGCATGATCCCCGTTGTCCCCAAACCCGAAGCCATAATCGTAATGCCGCAACTAAGCATCGCGGCGAAGGATAGCCAAACCAACACCCAGCGGCGGTCGTATTTATCCGCCAACCATCCCACGGGGAGTTGTGCCAGTGCCCCGCCGAGCACGAAGGCCGACAAAAACCAAGCGATCTGGCCTGCGCTCAAGCCGACTTCCTGACCATAAATAGGGCCGACCATACGAAAGGACGCGCTTGAAAGCGCCGCGACCACAACCGCCGCCGCCGCCAAAGGCGAGCAATCAATCGCCAGACGTGGACGTAAACGGGCGCGGCTGGGGGTTTCAGGTTCTGCCGTGCGCGTCAGCATCAGGGGCAAAAGCGCCGCACAACAGAGGATAGCAAGCAGGTTGTAGGATATGTATGACGCAGGGGACAGGATTCCGATAATCATTTGCGCGGCCAGCGATCCCGTCATGTCCACGACGCGGTACACCCCCATCGTGCGGCCGCGTGTTTCATTGGTGACTCGCGCCTGCAACCACGCTTCGATCACGGTATAGCATCCCGCCACACAAAGCCCCGAGGCCACGCGCATCAAGGCCCACGCGTAGGGATCCAGCACCATCATATGTGCCATCAATCCGATGGAACCGCTGGCCGTGAAAGCGGCAAACGCGCGCGAGTGACCCACGTTGCCCATCAGGCGCGGTGCCCACCAGCAGCCTATGAAAAACCCCAGAAAATGGGCCGAGCCCAGCATTCCGATTTCCTGCTTGGAAAAGCCAAGGGTGAGCCCAGACAACACATCAAGAGGCCCCACGCCGCCGGACGAAAGTTGTAGCAAAATAACCGAGAGAAAAAGGGCGGCAAAAGAGATGAGTAATCGCATGTCGGGTTGAACTTGCCGCTTTTGTTTGAGCAATCCAAGAGGGATTGTGTGCTGTGATGAATTATTATGACGCGGAGTGCGAATTAGTAGAATTTCACCAAATCAGCTGACCAATACGAATACCCCTCGAACCCGCGCAAGCAACGGCTCACGTACCAGTAGAAACAAACTCCGTTATGGCCTTCGACAGCGCGTCCCAATCGGTAAACTCGCGGTCTTCCTTGCGTGGATCAATTGCCTGATGACGCAAGATCGCGTGCCGCAGTATTTGGGTTTCATAATAGCCATAGCTGCTGGGGTGCACCGCTCCGGCAACTAGCAACTCTGCATTTGGCTCAAGACCAGTTCGCAATTTCATTTCAACCAAATATTCCTGCGCCTCCTCGATTAACTCGGGAAATGCAGCGCCAAGGCTGACGGAGATCATAAATGTGCGACGGGTCGCCAAGGAGTCTTGGCTTGCGGTCAACAGCAGTTCAAAATTCGGGGGATGCCGACGCTCATGGACAGGCGCGGCCAAAATGACAGTATCAAACCCCGCAAACGTTACTTCCGCCATCTTGTCAGATGCATCCACCAACGTGGCCTCATACCCCGCATTGCGCACTTCGGCTTCAACAAACCGAGCAATCTTGCGAGTCTGCCCTTCGAGAGATGCAAACAGAATAAGTACCGACATTCGGTTTCTCCTTATCTCTAGTCGCGGCGCTCAAACATCAGCGCCACTCAAACGGTATCAGTGTCACGCTCGGCTGGCCTTGTCCGAAATCAAATGTGGGTGATTAATTATGACCTTACCTATCGCTGCCATCCGCACGGGCTAAATATTTCGACCAGAGTTGACCAACGTCAAATTAAAGAAAGAGCAGGGTTGATAGGGACATCTCAAGCAGTCTTGGGGTCCGATATCCGCAGTTTACCCACCTTTATTGATCTACGTGCCTTCCTTGCTTGGACCAAGGAAAAGGGCGATTTTCTTTGTCTCCCTGACAAGATCAACCTGCAACATGAAATGACCGCCGTGCAAATGGCAGCGTTGCGCGCCAAGGGTCCGGTTTTGCGCTTTGATGCTGCCATCGGAGCGGAGAATACTGCGTCTGCCATGCCTGTGATCGGCAATCTTTTCGGCACCTCAGAACGTGTCGCCGCCGGACTAGGACTTGCGCTTGATGAGGTTCCTGCCTTTGGCGACTTTCTCGCGGCCTTGCGCAGCCCGCCTCTAGTGGATGGCATGCGCGATGCGCTGTCCCGCTGGCCGATGCTCAAGGCGGCCCTGACGACACGCCCGAAACTTCTGCGCACAGCACCTGTGCAAGAAATTGACGCGCCGATTGATATGCATATGATCCCCGTCCAAACGCCGTGGCCCGAGGATGCGGGGCCGTTGATCACATGGCCAGTTGTCATCACGCGGCCCTATGGCACGACGCTGGACAGTTTGGCACAGTATAACTTGGGGGGTTACCGCGCTCAAGTTATTGGAGCAGATCGCTTAATCCTGCGCTGGCTGGCACATCGCGGCGGGGCGGCCCATGCCCGCAGCTGGGCGCAAGCTGGTGCGCCGATGCCGGTTGCAATTGCCCTCGGAGCGGACCCTGCAACGCTGCTTTCTGCGGCGCGTCCCCTACCCGAAAATATCTCGGAATTGATGTTTTCGGGCGTATTGCGCGGCGCGCGCACGCAACTTGTTCCCGCCCGCAGCGTACCGCTTTTGGTGCCCGCCCATGCGGAAATTATGATCGAAGGCTGGGTTCACCCCAATGATTTCGCCCCAGAGGGGCCGTTTGGCGATCACACCGGTTATTACAACTCAGTCGAAAACTTCCCTGTGTTGCGGATCAGCGCGATCACCCATCGCCGCAATCCGCTTTATCTGAGCACGGTTACGGGGCGCCCTCCTGATGAGCCGTCGGTAATTGGCGAAGTGTTCAATACTCTCGCCCTGCCCGTGATCCGCGCGCAAATCCCTGAAATCCGCGACCTTTGGTTACCACCCGCGGCATGCTCCTATCGGATGGCTGTGGTGCAGATTTCCAAACGCTATCCCGGTCAAGCTAAGCGCGTCATGATGGCGCTTTGGGGAATGTTGGCGCAGTTCTCTTATACCAAGACAATTATTGTGGTGGATGAAGACATTGACCCGCGCAATTGGGACGACGTTGCTTGGGCCATGGCCACCCGCATGGACCCCTCTCGTGATGTGACTGTGCTCGAAAATACGCCAATGGACTATCTGGATTTCTCCAGCCCCCGTGACGGGTTGGCGGGCAAACTTGGCATTGATGCCACAAATAAAATCGGCGCGGAAACCACGCGTGAATGGGGCCGCGTGATGGCGATTGATCCGGAACACGAGGCGCGCGCCACCGAATTGATTGCGCGGTATTTGGGCGGTGCGCGATGACCAGACGGGTGATTTTGGGCGTCTCTGGAGCGTCAGGCGCGGCTTTGGCGCTGGAAGCTGCGAAGGTTCTGCACTGCTCCGGTATTAAGGTTGATTTGGTGCTCTCGCGGATGGCGGAACGCACTTTGGAGCTAGAAATCGGGCCTAACGCACAAGCCGAACTGGTGGCTTTGGTAGACCGCCTACATCCGGTCGCCGATCTGGGGGCAACCATTGCTTCTGGCTCTTATCCCGTTGCGGGCATGATCGTCGCGCCTTGTTCGATGCGCAGTCTTGCCGCGATTGCGCAGGGGCTGGATGATAACCTGCTGACCCGCGCCGCCAGTGTGCAACTCAAAGAACGCCGCCCTTTGATTTTGCTGGCGCGTGAAGCACCGCTGACGCTGGCCCACTTGCGCAATATGACCGCGGTCACCGAAATGGGCGGTATCAATTTCCCGCCCGTGCCCGCGTTTTACCTGCGCCCCCAAACCACTCAAGACATCACCACCCAAATCGCCGCGCGCGCGGTTGATTTGTTGCGACTCGCCCCTGCCCAAGCCAAAGCCTGTGCTCCCTCAATCGGAGACGACCCAAAATGAAAATATCCCTAGATACGCAAGTGCGCGATATTGCCGCCGAGATGCCCGGTGCCGCCGAATTGTTCCGCCAAGCAGGCATCAGTTTCTGTTGCGGCGGTAAGATGCCGTTGGCCGAGGCTGCGGACGCCCAAGGATTGAAACCTGACACCCTGTTGGCGCAACTTATGGCGTTGCAAGAGGCCGCGAACCGCGATGCACCAAGCGAAACATCGGCGCTGATCGATCATCTGTTGGAACGCTACCATGAAACCCATCGCCGCGAATTGGAGAGCCTAATCCCCTTGGCGCAACGTGTGGAAACCGTGCATGGCGACCACGAAGAGGCCCCACTTGGGCTGACGGCCGCATCGATCGCTTTGTATGACGAACTGGACCCCCATATGCAGAAGGAGGAACAGGTTTTGTTCCCTTTGATGCGCGAAGGGAATGCCTCCGCGCTGGCTGCCCCACTCGCGATTATGCGTCAAGACCACGAGAATTCCACCAATCTTTTGCGGGGGATTGAGCATGCCAGCCATGGTCTAAACCTACCCGAAGGCGCTTGTGGCTCGTGGACGGCGCTTTACACTGGAGTGCGCAAATTGGGCGGCGATCTTGTGGCGCATATCCATCTGGAGGAAACTGTGCTGTTTCCACGGTTTGACGGCCAAGCGGCATAACCTGCCCGCGCTATGGGCCGAGGCTTTGTGGGCGAAGATAGTCCGGTTCGTGGCGTGGGCGCTATTTGTTGATGCGTTTGATTTGGTCGATATTGATTTCCACGATGCAGTCGCCACTGGGAGGCTGGTTGTCATCCGGCGGTTATACCGAAAATTTATGGTTCTGAATATCTCAATCACAATTAGCCGAGCCGCGATTGGAGTTGGAGACTGGGCGCAATAAAATGCGTTGCTACACAGTCTCGACCGAAGGGAAACCTAAATTTTGGGGCGAAGTTCGGCCATAACAAGATCATAGAGATCCCGTTTGAAGGGGACGATCGATTGGAGCAACTCATCGGGTGCCATCCAGCGCCATTCGCTAAATTCGGGGTGTTCGGTTTGGATGTTAATATCGGCATCCGTTCCGTTGAACCGCATTAGGAACCAAAGCTGTTCTTGGCCGCGATATTTGCCTTTCCAGAGGCGTTGGGACAGTTCCAGCGGCAAGTCATAGGGGAGCCATTCACTGGTTTGAGCCTCAATGGTTACGAGGTTTTTGGTCACGCCGGTTTCTTCCCAAAGCTCTCTTAGGACAGCGACTTCCGGCGCTTCGCCCTTATCAACGCCTCCTTGAGGCATTTGCCAAGCAGGCGGCTCAGATTCGGGGCGGTCGTTGCGTTGACCTGCAAAAATGTGACCGTCTTTATTGACCAGCATGACGCCAACACAGGGGCGGTAGGGGCGATTGTCTTGAGCATCGATGGTCATGGGAGGCAACACTTTGCATTTAGAAAAGAAACGGGGCAGCGGCTTTGAAACCACTGCCCCGAAATTTGTGTTCTCAAACTTACTTTTCGCCACTTAAGGCGGTAAGTCCGCGCAGGATATCGATGGCGTAGGAAAGCTGATAATCTTCGTCGCGCAACTTGGCTGCGTCTTCTTCAGCTTGTTGCTCCTCTTGCAGGAGGTGACGCTCATCGTCTGTCATCGAGTCATTGGAGAGGCTACCGCGCAGGTCTTCTTCTGTGCGGCGCTTAGGTGTATCCTCTTCCTCTTCTTCGACGGCTTCCGGATCGCGGCGGGGCTGTTCAACAACGATGTTTGGCGACACGCCGAGAGCTTGGATTGAGCGGCCAGACGGTGTGTAATACCGTGCCGTTGTTAGGCGCATGGCACCGTCGCCTTTGAGGGGCATGATCGTCTGAACAGATCCCTTGCCGAAGCTTTTGGTGCCGACAACAACGGCGCGACGGTGATCTTGGAGGGCTCCTGCGACGATTTCGGATGCCGATGCGGAGCCACCGTTGATTAAGACAACGATTGGTTTACCCTCAGCCAAATCGCCAGCGGTCGCATTGAAGCGCTCGCCATCTGCGGCAGCACGGCCACGAGTTGAAACGATTTCTCCGGCCTCTAGGAAGGCGTCGGAGACGCGGATCGCTTGCGTGAGGAGGCCACCTGGATTGTTGCGCAAATCGACGATAAACCCATTTACGTTTTCAATACCGCCAGCCTCTTCGACCTGTTCTTTGATCCCTTCAGCAAGATTGGGGTATGTTTGATCATTGAAGGTTGTGATCCGTAAAACGACGGTGTCGCCTTCGGTGCGCGAACGCACGGCTGTAAGCTTGATGATGTCTCGGATGATGGAAATATCAAAGGGTTCTGTTTCGCCTTCGCGCACGACGGTGATGATGATTTCACTGCCAACTTCACCGCGCATCGCTTCAACGGCTTCGTCGAGTGTTAGGCCGAGTATGCTTTCGCCATCAACGTGCGTAATAAAATCGCCTGCTTCGACGCCCGCTTCAAAGGCTGGTGTGTCGTCAATCGGAGAGACAACTTTAACGAAGCCCTCCTCTTGGGTCACTTCGATGCCAAGGCCGCCAAATTCGCCGCGGGTTTGTTCACGCATGTCGTCGAAATCGGTCGGGGGTAGGTAGCTTGAATGCGGGTCGAGGGATGTAAGCATCCCAGAGATAGCGGCTTCAATAAGTTCGGATTCGTCAACTTCTTCGACATATTGTGCGCGAATACGCTCAAAAGCTGCGCCGAATAAGTCGAGCTGCTCATAGACCGAAGATTTCGTTTCAGTTTCCTGTGCCAAAAGAGGGGCAGCAAGCTGTGTTGTCACCAAAACGGCCAAAAGCGAGCCACCGGCTGCTGCCATAAAGAATTTCTTCATATTGTCCTATTCCTTTGTCACTGCAAACCACGGGGCGGGATCCAGCGTGGATTTGCCCTGTCGTAACTCCATATAAAGCGTTTCCGAACGAGAAGCGCCACTCCCATTGCGCGTTTTCTGCAAAAACTCTTGCGCTTGAGGCGCGTTACCGCCCATGAGACCCAACGGATCCCCTGTCAGAACCACTTGGCCGACTTCGCCATATACCTCACTTAATCCAGCTATGACCAAAAGATAACCCGCTTGTGGCTCCAGAATGATCACATTTCCGTAGTCAAGCAGCGGACCGCGATAGCGAATGGTCGCCGGAGCCGGAGAAGTAACGACGGAAAGAGCGTTCGCCGCGATCAAAAAACCGGGACGACGGATGCCCGAGGCGTCGGCTTCGTCATACTTTCTCAAGACGCGCCCCAAGACGGGGAGGTTGAGGTTTCCCTGCATGGCTTCGAAATCCATGATGACCAAAGGCGCGGCGTCGACGCCTTGCACCAGTCCCGTGGCGAAGGCTTCAAGTGTTTCGCTGCCTTCGAGCAGGCTTTGCAGGCGCTCAGGGTCTTCAACAAAGCGGCGCGGTAGATCTGTGCGGTCCGAAATCGCCAGCGATAATTCGGTGCGCGCGTCTTGGGCGCCAAAAAGCCCTTCCTGAAGCGATTGCACGGCACTTTCCTGAAGCGAACGCAGCAGGGCAACTTCCTGAAGGCGGGCGCGTAATTCTTCGGCGTTCGCCTGAAGGCTTGGTGTGACGTCCGACAGGATCATCCCAGAGCGCGCGGTTCCAAGGGGGCCGGAGGGGTGGAGCAGTAAGAGAGGCGTCGGCGACGATTCCATTGATTGCAGAACTCCAATCAACTGGGCGACTTCTTCGCGGCGGGCTTCAAATTCAAGCGCAATGGCCTGTTCGCGAATGGTGGCACGTCGCAGGCCCTCGCGCATGGCTTCAAGGCCCGCTTCAAAGGCTTGCACCGCTTCGGTCAGGGCGGCAACGCGATCACTCGCGCTTTTGGCGTCGTCTAACGCCAAGGTTGCCGTGCTGATTTGTTGGGCCGCGCGGCGTGCCGCATGCGAAGGATCAACCTCCGCCATCGAAGGCGTAGCCATGCCCAACGTCAAAAGGCAGCCTATGATGCGCAGGGTTTTCATCGAATGATCAGCGTCTCGCCCGTCATTTCTGGCGGGAGATCAAGCCCCATCAGATCGAGGATCGTTGGCGCAAGATCGGAAAGGCGACCCGTCCGAAGTTTAGCGCCCGCGGGTCCACCAAACAGGGCGACGGGAACGGGATTGGTTGTATGGGCGGTGTGTGGCCCTCCGGTTACGGGGTCTACCATCGTTTCACAATTGCCGTGGTCCGCCGTGATAATCATCGCGCCGCCAACGGCCTCCAATGCCTCAAGCACCCGTCCGAGGCCGCGATCCACAGCTTCGCAGGCCTTAATCGCAGCCGCCAAGTCACCCGTATGACCAACCATATCGGGGTTCGCGTAATTGGTAACGATGAGGTCATAGCCCGCATTGATGGCCTCGACGAATTTGTCTGTGACCTCGACGGACGACATCTCAGGTTGCAAATCATAGGTCGCGACTTTGGGCGACTGGGGCATGAAGCGGTCTTCGCCGATTTCTGGCTCTTCTTTGCCACCGTTCAAAAAGAACGTCACATGTGGGTATTTTTCGGTTTCGGCAAGGCGGAATTGGCGCAAACCCTTTTGGGCGACCCAAGAGCCAAGGGTGTTCACAAGGTTTGCCTTGGGAAAACAGACGTCCATATAGGTGGTGTGGTCATCGGAATAACCGACCATCCCAAGGTAGCTTGAAAGTGTGGGCCGAGGTCCGGTTTCAAATCCGTTAAAGGCGGGTTGTCCGATGGCCGCAAGGATTTCGCGGGCGCGGTCTGCGCGGAAGTTGAGGCAATAAACCCCGTCGCCATCCCGAACGCCCACATAGGGTGCGATGACGGTCGGCAAGATGAATTCGTCGGTTTCGCCGCGCGCCCAAGCTGCGGAGACAGCCTCGATGGCTGTGTTCGCGGCTTCTCCCGTGGCATTTATTATTGCGCCATAGGCTTTGGAGACGCGTTCCCAGCGGTTGTCCCGATCCAAGGCGTAATAGCGTCCAGAAACCGTGCCGATCTGGACGGATTGGGGCAGGGCGGCCACAAATTCGGCCATAAAGTGATCTGCCGATTTAGGTGCAACATCGCGCCCGTCGGTGATTGCATGGATGACGCATGGCACGCCTGCGTCGCTGACCGCTTTGGCTGCCGCGACGACGTGGTTGAGATGCCCGTGCACGCCGCCGTCCGAAATGACACCGATCAAATGCGCGGTGCCGCCGTTGTTTTTTAGGGTGTCGATAAATCCGCGCAGGGCTTTGTTTTGGGCGAAACTTCCATTCTCAACCGCAAGGTCAATTTGTCCAAGGTCCATCGGCACCACGCGTCCGGCCCCGATATTTGTGTGCCCAACTTCCGAATTGCCCATCTGCCCCGTGGGGAGGCCCACATCGGGCCCGTATGTGGTCAGGGTCGCATGCGGGCTTTCACTCATGATGCGGTCGAAATTCGGCGTCGCGGCCATCGCTGGCGCGTTGTTCGCGGTTTCGTCGCGGTGTCCCCAACCATCAAGAATACAAAGAACAATCGGTTTTTTTGCTATCGTTTTCGCGGACATGGCTCTCTCGCTTTATGGATTTGCGTTAGGTTTAATCCGCAGCCCTGCGAAGAGCAAGGTCATGTGCGGTGGTAAGGGCTGCCCGAAAGGATTGTCGCGGCGCGATACAGCTGCTCAGAGAGCATAACGCGCGCCAACATATGCGGCCAGACCATAGCGCCGAACGATAGGCGAAAATTGGCCTTGGCGCGCAGGGATCTCGCAATGCCGTCCGCACCACCGATAATAAAGGCCACGTCGCTTTGTCCGTCATCGCGCCATTGCGCGAGAGTGTTGGCGAAATCGGGGCTTGGCATCACCTTGCCCCGTTCGTCCATAATCGCAATTAGCGCATTTTGGGGCAGGGCGCGTTCCAGAAGTACGGCTTCTGCATCGGAGCCCATCCCCTTTTTGTCTTCGACCTCATGCACCGTGACGGGCCCAAGACTAAGGGCGCGACCCGTACGCTCAAATCGGGTGAGGTAATCGTCCAAAAGGGCGCGTTCTGGCCCCGCCCGCATGCGGCCAACAGCACAGATATGAACGCGCATCCTTGAAACCTATGTTAAAGAGGTTGGATCGCTTGAGCCTGGAACGCCAGCCTGCCACATTTTTTCAAGCTGATAGAATTCGCGCACTTCAGGGCGGAATACATGCACAATCACGTCGCCCGCATCGACCAAAACCCAATCGCCGGGGCCTTTGCCTTCAAGCTTCGAAATGTAGCCGGTTTCTTGCTTGATACGATCCGCGAGCTTCTCGGAAATTGCCGAGACTTGGCGCGAGGAGCGACCCGAGCACACGATCATTTGGTCAGCCATTTCAGACTTGCCAGCAAGGTCGATTGTTACAACGTCTTCAGCTTTGTCATCTTCTAAAGACGACAAAATGAGCGCGAGCAAGGCTTCACTCGCGGCACTTTCGGATGCTGTTTTTTTCTTTGCCTTAACGGGTTTGTCGCCGTTGGCAGTGTCAGAAGAGTGAGACAGATTCCTGTCCTCCGTAATGCGCACCGGACCCTCCGATGCATGTATCGTCTAAAGATAACACCGCATATGTTAAATCTCAATGATAAGACGCGGGGTCATAGGACTTTGGCGCGGGATTAGCAACACCACAAAGCTTAATCGGGGCGGGAAAGCGCGAATTTTGGTGCTAGGGGCCGCATTTATAACCCTTGTCGTCTTGGGTTTTCGCGCGGGGAAGTATTGCGAGACTCATTCAAAGAGAGTATGGCAACGTTATGAAGCGTATATTTGACATCGATGACCATAGTTTTCTGCCTTGGCGGTTCTATGGACAACAGCTCTCGATCAACGCCTACCTCTAGGTTTGGCGCGCCACAGGTGCGTCCGCTTTGCAGCCCAAATGCCACAAATTTACCTAACGAACGGGAGTGGACCATGTCCGCCAAAACACTTTATGACAAAATCTGGGATGCCCATGTCGCCCAAGTTGACGAAGACGGCACAACCCTACTTTATATTGACCGCCACCTTGTCCACGAAGTGACAAGCCCGCAGGCCTTTGAAGGTTTGCGCCTAACGAATCGCAAAGTGCGCGCGCCGGATAAAACCATCGCTGTGCCTGATCACAACGTACCAACCACGCTGGATCGCGCCAAAGGTATCGAAAACGAAGAGAGCCGCATTCAAGTTGACGCTCTCGATAAGAACGCCAAGGATTTTGGCATTCACTACTATCCAGTTTCCGACGTGCGCCAAGGAATTGTGCACATCGTTGGCCCAGAGCAGGGTTGGACCCTTCCGGGCATGACTGTTGTTTGCGGCGACAGCCACACAGCAACCCACGGCGCGTTTGGCGCGTTGGCGCATGGCATCGGGACATCGGAAGTTGAGCATGTTTTGGCGACCCAAACGCTGATCCAGCAAAAATCCAAAAACATGAAGGTCGAAATCACAGGGAAATTGAATCCCGGTGTGACAGCCAAAGACATCACTATGGCCGTGATCGGCGTAACGGGCACCGCTGGCGGTACTGGTTATGTGATCGAATATTGTGGCGAAGCCATCCGCGCCCTTTCTATGGAAGGCCGTATGACTGTCTGTAATATGGCCATCGAAGGCGGCGCGCGCGCAGGTATGATTGCGCCCGACCAAACAACGTTTGACTATGTCAAAGGCCGTCCACATGCACCCAAAGGCGCGGAATTTGACGCGGCTCTGGCGTGGTGGAAAACGCTCTTTTCTGACGATGACGCGCATTTTGACAAAGTCATCACCCTTAAGGCCGAAGACATTCAGCCTGTTGTAACATGGGGCACTTCGCCCGAAGACGTGTTGCCGATTACGGCCACCGTGCCGTTCCCGTCGGATTTTACCGGTGGCAAAGTTGACGCCGTTGCGCGCTCACTGGAATACATGGGCCTCACGCCTGGTATGAAACTGACCGACATTGAAATCGACACAGTGTTCATTGGCTCCTGTACCAATGGCCGGATCGAAGATTTGCGCGCAGTTGCTGGCGTCGTGAAGGGCAAGAAAATTAAAGAAGGTATGCGGGCGATGATCGTTCCGGGTTCCGGCCTCGTGCGGGCGCAAGCCGAAGAAGAGGGCCTTGCTGCTATCTTCACGGACGCCGGTTTTGAATGGCGTTTGGCTGGGTGTTCCATGTGTTTGGCAATGAATCCAGATCAGCTTTCGGATGGTGAACGCTGTGCGGCAACATCCAACCGCAATTTCGAAGGTCGTCAGGGCCGTGGTGGGCGTACCCATCTCGTGTCTCCAGCTATGGCAGCAGCCGCTGCTTTGACTGGTAAATTGACCGACATCCGCGACCTTATTTAAGAGGAATACCCTAAATGGAAAAGTTCGAAAAACTGACCGGAATCGCGGCGCCAATGCCGTTGATCAATATCGACACTGATATGATCATCCCAAAAGTATTCCTGAAAACGATCAATCGCACGGGGCTTGGCGTCAATTTGTTCGCCGAAATGCGCTATAATAACGACGGCTCTGAAAAGGCGGATTTTGTGCTGAACAATCCCGCCTATCGGGACGCGGAAATCCTTATTGCGGGCGACAACTTTGGGTGTGGCTCGTCGCGGGAGCACGCACCTTGGGCGATCAAAGACTTCGGAATTCGGTGTGTTATTTCCACAAGCCTTGCGGATATTTTCTTCAGCAATTGCTTCAAAAACGGAATTTTGCCGATAATCCTCCCCAAGGAGCAAGTCGACATGTTGATGCAGGATGCCGGTAATGGCGCGAACGCACGCATGACTGTAGACCTTGAAGCGCAAGAGATCACGATGTCAGATGGAACGGTTGTTCCCTTCGATGTTGATGCCTTCAAAAAGCAATGTTTGCTCGAAGGTCTGGATGACATCAGCCTAACTTTGGCCAAAGAAGCGGCGATTGATTCTTTCGAATCTGCCGCGGCGATCTCTCGCCCTTGGGTATAACACTAGGCGGTAAAATTGCCGGTTCCACCACATCTAGGGGGTCGCAGTATATCTGCGACCCCCTTCGTGGTTAATGATGCAATCTCGCACCAGTTTCACCATGAAATTGCCTTAAACATTTAGTCATAGTTAACAGAGTGTTGCAGAACGTGGCGAAAGAAGGCAAAAATTGGGCAAGAATGAGGCAGACCGCCACAATGTGCGGAAAATCGTTGGAATAAGAGATCGGCTACGGATCGTTTTCGGCCAACCAAAGGGTAATTGGGCAGTGTTATCACAGCTAATTGGCGCGATCGTGCGCGGTATTTTGGTGGCTCTCTTAATTGCAGCGCCCTCCATAATCGTGCCCGGCAATCATTCAGATACGAGCCAAGTTGTGGCGCTTCTCGCGATTTTTGCAGGCCTGCTCACCACAATTGAATATGCTTCCGACTACCCAAGCCTGATGGAATTTCGCGACGCGCCCCCGTTTAATCGGATTCGCTATATCAGCTTGTTGCTGATGGTTGTTTTGCTGTCGTTGATTGTTGATGACGGCGCGGATGCCGCAACTTTGCAACGTTTCACGCATGCCGTCGGAACTGTTGTCGGCCAAGCTATGGATTTCCCCTACAGCCCTGTGCGCTTGTTTGTTTTGGCGCTGCCAGCGGACGCAAGTTCGAGCGACATAGAGTTTGTGCGCACAGCAGCCGGTCTTTGTTATTTGATCTCTCTCGTGTCCCTTGCTGTCTTTATGATTGGTCTGCGGATGGGGCGCTGGCCCGCTCGCGGTCAAAACTTTAATGTTTGGGTCAATTTGCCGACCTTTGATCCCACAGCGGGTCGCGATGTTGTCGATCGCCTTACGCGGGACGCGCGGTTTAATTCTGTGCTAGGCTTTCTTCTACCGTTTATTATTCCCGCGGCGATGCAGACGACTTCGACTGTCTTTCAAGCGTTCTCGCTGGATTCGCCACAAACTTTGGTCTGGACGATTTCCGCATGGGCTTTCTTACCTGCGTCTCTGTTTATGCGCGGCATCGCCATGGCGCGGATTGCATCGTTGATTCAAGCAAAACGCCAATCCTCCTTTACCCAACAGGATGGCTTGGTCGCTGCCTAATTGCCCTGCTGATGGCGGGGCCAGCAATGGGGCAAACACCCTTGCGAGTGGCGACATACGACGTTGATTTTTTCCGCAAAGGGCCGGGAATTCTGTTGCGCGATATTCTGCGTGAGTCCTCCGATGACGCGAATGCCGCTCTGGGTGTGATTGCCCATGTGAACCCCGATATCCTTCTGCTAACGGGCATAGATTACGATCTTTCAAATATAACGGTCCGCGCGTTTGCCGATGCGTTGGCAGGCGGGGGTGCCGACTATCCCCATGTTTTCGCCGCCCTTCCCAATTCTGGCATGGCCTCGGGTTTGGACCTGAATGGCGATGGCCGTTTGGGAAGCGCGCGCGACGCGCAGGGGTATGGGCGCTATGCGGGGGCCAATGGCATGGCAGTCCTTTCGCGCTATCCGATCGAGGATGCAGGGTTTCGCGACTTCTCGGATTTACTCTGGAAGGATTTCCCACAGGCGGATTTGCCACAGATCGACGGCGCTCCGTTTCCAAGTCAGACTGCACAAGACAGCCAGCGCCTTTCGACGACGGGGCATTGGGACCTTCCAATAACCACGCCAGATGGGGTACTTCATCTGTTTGCCTATTCGGCCACGCCGCCAGTTTTCGACGGCCCAGAAGATATGAACGGCAAACGTAGCGCCGATGAAACGCGATTTTGGGGCGCGTACCTTGACGGTGCTCTTGCCCGACCCGCGCCCAGCGGCCCGTTCGTAATCCTTGGGAACTCAAATCTTGACCCCGTAGATGGCGATGGCATCAAAGGCGTAATGCAAACTCTTTTGGACCATCCCCGCGTGTTTGACCCACGCCCCTCAAGCCTTGGCGGGAAAGCGGCCTCTGACCCAAGCCACCTCGGCGATCCCGCTTTGGATACGGCGGATTGGCCAGGCGACGGTTCCAGCCCCGGAAACCTGCGGGTTGATTACGTCTTGCCATCCTCGGACATCACCGTTGTCGGAAGCGGCGTTTTCTGGCCCCAAGAAGGCACCCCAGAAGCGGCCCTTTTGGCCGAGGGCGAGGGGATTACCCGCCATCGACTGGTTTGGGTGGACATCACGCTGCCATAAGTTGGGCGCGCTTGAGGTTAGACGGTAGTTCGCAAAGCATGATCTCTTGGCGGGGTGTCGGGTGAAAGTCCGGCAGGATTTCCGCTAAGCGTGCACCCGAAAGGCGGTGTGGAATCTCGCTCAAATACCGCATTTCAAGCAACTCATAAGCTAAGGTCCATACAGGGCTCGCGAGCCGCATCAGCCACCACGGAAAATTCGTAATCTTGATTTTCTGTCCCGTCGCCGCCGTGATCTCCTCACAAAGTTCCTGAATCGTGAAACTTTCACCGGGGAGAGGGATGTCTTCAAAGGCATTCAGAGTGGCTCGCGTCTCCGCCAAAGCAACCGCCACCCGCGCCCAGTCGGGAAGATAGCAATAGGCATGTTCGACGTCTGTTGGCCCCATCGTTGTGACAACGCCCTTGTCGATTTTGCCAAGGATCACGAGGCTCATCAATGTTCCGTCGCGATTGGGGTCGAGGAAATCGCCGCCGCGCAGAATGATTGTGCGCAGGCCGTCTTTGGCGGCTTGACGATAACTCTCTTCCATTTCGATCCGAAGGCGGCCTTTGCGCGTGGTTGCAGCTTGCGGTGTGGTTGGCCCCCACATTCCGGCGGTTGCGCCGAAATTATAAACGTTTCCTGGAATGATAACGGTGGCGCCGCTGGCTTTTGCCGCCGCGATAATTTCGGCGGTATATTTGGGAACAAGCGTCGCCCATCCCTTGTATCCGGCGGGATTGAAGCCGTTGACGATCACATCGGCCCCCATCGCCGATTGCATGAGGTCATCGGTGGAGCGGTTGAATTTGCGCACGGTCCATCCCGCCTTTGCAAAGGCCTTGGCCGCGTGGAGACCTATTTTTCCGCTCGCGCCGAGAATGAGAACTGTCTGGGTCATTTGTAAATCCTTTCTGAAGTGTTGAAACGAGCTTACCTATTCGTTATTGTGGGTTGTATTCGCAAAATTTGAATGTGTGGTATTCAAAAATGAATGTTAATTCTCTCGCGTCCTTGGACTGGTCCCTCATTCAAAGCTTTATCGCTGTAGCTGAGGCGGGGTCACTGACGGGCGCTGCCAAACGGTTGGGGCACAGCCAGCCAACCCTTGGGCGACATATCACACAGATCGAAAACGCCTTGGAGGTGCAGCTTTTTTCGCGCGTGGCGCGGGGGTATGAACTTACCGAATATGGCCACGCATTATTGCCCGCCGCACGGGATATGCAGGCCGCCGCCGCGCGGCTTTCGCTGGCGGCCGCCGGGCAGGCGCAAAGCCTCTCGGGGGTTGTTCGTGTCACAGCGTCGGTGATGTTCTCCCATCATATTCTTCCTCCAATTTTGGCACGTTTGCGCGCATTTGAGCCGGACATCGAAGTGGAATTGAACGCAAGCGACACGACGGACAACCTGCTTTTCCACGAAGCGGATATCGCCGTGCGCATGTTCCGCCCCGAGCAGTTGGACACGATAACGCGCCATATTGGCGATATGGATTTGGGAATATATGCGGCGAAATCCTATATTGAGCGCAAGGGAATGCCGATCACACACCTTGATCTTAATCATCACGATTGGGTCGGGTATGATCGCAGTGAACTTATTATAAAAGGGATGCGCGCTTTGGGGTGGCATGTGGACCGCCGTTTTTTTGCGACGCGATGTGACAACCAAACGGCATATTGGGAGTTGGTCCGCGCGGGTTGTGGGATTGGCATCGCGCTTAAAACTATTGCGAACAAGACGTCGGAAGTTGTCGAGATTTTGCCAGACACCGTCACTGACGCGCTGCCCATTTGGTTGACCGCCCCTGAGGCCTTGCGCAACACGCCGCGCATTCGTCGGGTCTATGATTATTTGGCCGAGGAGCTAAGTCGCGTCGCGGGTGCTTGAATTTTCGGAGCGCGCGCGATATTGCCAAGGCAACTTAGCAAATAGTCGAGGAATTCTCATGAGTAACCCATCCATTTTGATCCTTCCTGGTGACGGCATTGGCCCCGAAGTCATGGACGAAGTCCGCAAAGTCATCGCTTGGTATGGCGAGAAGCGTGACATGGCGTTTGATGTGTCCGAAGACCTCGTCGGCGGCGCGGCCTATGACAAACACGGCACACCGTTGCACGACGACACAATGGCGCGCGCCATGGAGGTTGACGCCGTGTTGCTCGGCGCCGTTGGTGGCCCGAAATACGACGTGTTGGATTTCTCGGTGAAGCCAGAGCGCGGCCTTTTGCGTCTGCGCAAGGAAATGGATTTGTTCTCGAACTTGCGCCCTGCGCAGTGTTTTGATGCGCTGGCCGATTTCTCAAGCTTGAAGAAAGAAGTAGTTGCCGGCCTCGACATTATGATCGTGCGCGAATTGACCTCCGGTATTTATTTCGGTGAGCCACGTGGCATTTTCAAAGAAGGCAACGAGCGGGTTGGCATCAACACGCAACGTTACACCGAAAGCGAAATCGCCCGCGTTGCGCGCAGTGCGTTTGAATTAGCACGCCTTCGGAGCAACCGTTTGTGTTCGATGGAAAAAGCCAACGTTATGGAGAGCGGCATTTTGTGGCGCGATGTCGTCACCGAGATCCACGCCGCGGAATATCCCGATGTTGAATTGAGCCACATGTATGCCGACAACGGCGCCATGCAACTGGTGCGCGCCCCTAAGCAATTTGACGTTATCGTAACGGACAACCTGTTTGGCGATATCCTTTCGGATGCTGCCGCGATGCTGACTGGCTCCTTGGGTATGTTGCCCTCGGCAAGCCTTGGCGCGCCGATGGAAAATGGTCGCCCTAAAGCGATGTATGAACCCGTTCACGGCTCCGCACCCGACATTGCGGGCCAAGGTAAAGCCAACCCCATCGCTTGTATCCTCAGCTTCGCAATGGCGTTGCGGTATTCCTTTGAGGCGGGCGAAGAAGCGGCGCGTTTGGAGGCGGCTATTGCAACCGTCTTGGCCAATGGCGCACGCACCGCAGACCTCTTGGGTCCAGAAGGTGGAACCCCGATCAGCACAGGCGAAATGGGCGACGCAATCATCGCCGCTCTCGACGCAAGCCTCTAAGCTGGTCGAAAATTCTGGAAATTGGGGGCTTTGTGTCCCCTTTTTTCGTTTCTAGGGGGCGGCGCCCTTGCGGCGAAGGCGTTTTTCCCTTCAGGTATGCGCTAAGAAGTATTCGCCGACGTCATACTCCCAAAATTGCTGAGATACCCAATGTTGAAAATATCCCCAAACGCCAAGGGCGCGTTATTTGCTCTTGTTGCTTTCGGCGTTTTTGCGACGCATGACGTGATCGTCAAGTCGCTTGGAGGTACATATTCGGCCTTCCAAATCGTGTTTTTTAGCGTGCTTTTAGGGTTCCCGTTTGTGACCGTGATGCTGATGCGTGATGCGACGCATGGCACGCTGCGCCCAGTGCATCCTTGGTGGATGCTTGTGCGGACTCTTTCAGCTGTCGTAACGGGTGCGAGTGCGTTTTATGCGTTTGCGCATTTGCCGCTCACACAGGTTTATGCAATCCTTTTCGCAACGCCCCTGATGATTACAGTGTTGGCGATTCCCATTTTGGGCGAGCGTGTTCGCTTGCGGCGCTGGATGGCGGTTATCGTGGGTTTGATCGGTGTTTTGATCGTTTTGCGTCCCGGAGATGCCGACCTTGGGCTTGGGCATCTCGCCGCCTTGATGGGCGCTATCGGTGGGTCCTTAAGCTCGATCATCGTGCGTAAAATCGGCCAAGAAGAACGCAGCGTTGTGCTTTTGCTCTATCCCATGATGGGGAATTTCTTGGTGATGGGCTGCTTGATGCCGTTCTATTATGTTCCTATGGCACCGCTCGATTTTGCGGCTGTGGGGGCGATTGCTTTACTCGCTTATATCGCCATGATGTTTCAAATCTTTGCGTACCGCAGCGGTGAAGCTGTGGTCGTGGCGCCGATGCAATATTCCCAGATTATTTGGGCCAGTATTTACGGATATTTCTTGTTCAACGAGCGGCTCGATACAGCGACAGTGGTTGGCGCAGGCGTGATTATTGCTAGTGGTCTTTATATTCTCATGCGCGAATCCTCGGCGCACACCTCTCAAAACACACCCGTTTTGCGCACCCGTAGCCGCGTTGGTTCTCCTGGTGGCCTTCGCGTGGGAACGGTGATCCGCCGCGAAGATAATGCGCGAGCGCGTGATGAGGATGCCCAATCTTAGGCGGGCGTCAAAACCGCAACAGCAAAAAGATCGTCTGCGTCTGTTAGGAACTCCGACACGCCCCACCCAGAAAGCGCGGCCATTTCGGAGAGGCTTTCTCGTGTGTATTTGCGGCTGTTCTCGGTGTGAATGGTTTCCCCTTTGGAAAATCTAATTTCCTCTGGGCCTATAGGCACAATCTGTTCCGACGTGCTTGCCAAATACATTTCGATCCGCGATGCCTCGTCGTTCCATCTGGCCTCATGTTCGAACTTATCAACGTCAAACACCGCGCCGATTTCACGGTTCATGCGATGCAGGAGGTTGAGGTTAAAGTCGGCAGTGATTCCTTGCGCATCATTATAGGCATCAAGCAAAATCTGCGTGTCCTTTACCAAATCGACGCCCAAGATAAAGCCCGTGACATTATGCCATTTGCGGATTCGGCTCAGCAGGGAGATGGCGTCGTCTCGCGACAGGTTGCCGAGGGTTGAACCCGGGAAAAACGCAGTTTTGACTGTATCGGCATATTTTGCGGAAAGGGGGATTGGACTGGTGAAATCAGCCACAATCGGGTCGATGATCAGGCGTGGATAGTCATGGCGCATCTGCTGTGCGACTTGGGTTAGAAATGGCCCCGAAATGTCGGTCGGTAGATAGGCCGCAAGCTGTGTGAACTTGTCGAGCAACACCCTAGTTTTGCGGCTTGCCCCGCTGCCAAGTTCCACAAGAACGCTTGCTGTGGGGACATATGTTTCCAAGAGCGCGGCATTATCGGTCAAAATCGCCAGCTCTGTGCGAGTTGGATAATACTCTTCCAACTCGGTGATTTCTTCAAACAAATGACTGCCAGCGTTGTCATAAAACCATTTGCTTTCGAGGGTTTTTGGCGTGCTGTTCAGCCCCTCAAGCGCGCTTTTAAGGAGCGCGGCATTTTGAATTGTTGGCAAGTCCATCATACGTTCCCTTGATCTTTGGCCAGTCGCAAGCCTAGCATTTGCCAGCGTTGGTGCGGATAGAAAAACGTGCGGTAACTTGGGCGCATTTGGGCGATTGCGGTGGCACAGGAACCGCCGCGCAGCACCATTTGGTTGATCATGAACTTGCCGTTGTACTCTCCAAGAGCGCCTTCGGGTGGTTTGAAGCCGGGGTAGGGGGTGAATGGGCTTTGGGTCCATTCCCACACATTTCCCCAAAGGGATTCTGTCGCCGCAGTTGGGCGGAAGTTTTTACTGTCTAGAAAGTTGCCCTTTAGAGGCGTGTCTCGCGCCGCAAGCTCCCATTCGGCTTCGGTTGCGAGGCGGGCACCGGCCCAACGGGCAAAGGCGTCGGCCTCATAATAGGACACATGCACGACGGGCGCATCAAGGTTAACGGGTTGCGCGCCGCGCAGGGAATAGCTCCAATATACGCCGTCCTGAAGCCACCAATAAAGAGGGCTGTCCCAACCTTCGCGTTGCTTAACGGCCCACCCTTCCATCAGCCAAAGTGTGGCGTCGTCATAGCCGCCGTCTTGCATAAATGCGATCCAGTCGCGGTTGGTGATGGCGCGGTTTCCCAGCTGGTACGGGGCGACATAGGTTTTGTGGCGCGGCCCTTCGCAATCATAGGCAAAGCCGTTTCCGTTGTGGCCGATCTCAACCAAGCCGCCTGCATGGGAGGTAAACCGATGCGCAATCTCTTGCGTTGTTTCAAGCGGTTCAGGTGCGCGATAAACGGGCATCAAGGGGTTGTAGGAAAACGCGTGCAAAAGGTCGGTCACGAGCAGTTCTTGATGCTGCATTTCGTGGTGACAACCAAGCTCTGTGATGCAGTGGATTGTTTCTGTGTCGCCCGTTCCGGATTGCAAAAGGGCTTGAAGTTGCGAATCAACGTGGGCGCGATAGGCCAGAACATCCTCAACTCCGGGCCGTGAAATCAGCCCCCGTTTGTCGCGCGCATGACGCGGACCTGCTTGCACGTAATAGGAGTTAAAAAGGAAGGCGAAACGATCGTCGGGCGAGCGGTAATTTGGCGCATGTGGTTTGAGAATGAATTCCTCAAAAAACCATGTGGTATGAGCAAGATGCCACTTCGCAGGGCTGGCATCTTCCATCGATTGAAGCGCCATATCCTCAGGGGTCAGTGGCGCCACAATAGCATGGGTGCGCGCCCGTGTTTCGGTAAAGAGTGTGGCATAATCGGGTGCGGATTGTGGGTGCATAGAAACGGTCATGGAACACCTTAAAATAATCGAGCGGGCAAATTTGACGGCCTACCTCTAAGATAAGGAGATGCCCAATTGATCGGTAGGTCAAGATATGTGCCGCTGTGGTTCATATTTGATCCACAATACACTTCGGCGCCAGAATTGGTGCTGTTTTAGCGTTTAAACAGGCTGGCGGCGCCTGACTGTAAAGTCGCAATCGCTTCACGGACCAATTTTGGCTCCACGTTATGCTTGCGTGCAATGGCCTCCGGCGACGCGTCCGTGCCCAGCCCTTCCAAGGCGAGGTCCGCTAGGAATTTGGCGTCTTTGGCGCGGGGGTCTTGTTTTACGATTTTGCGCGGTATGGGCGCATCGTCGCAAACAATCCCATGGCGCATAACGGCGTCGGCCATAAAGCTTCCCGCGTCTGGCGAGCCGCCCTCTTTTTCTTCTAGACGTGGCTTCATACGACGGGCCCAAAAATGCACCCCATAGGTGTCACTTCCCAATTGCCCCGCAACGTCGAAGCGTTTTTTGATCATGTGGTTTCGGTGACGGAATGAAATTGGATAGAAGGCCGCTTCGGGCTGCGCAAATTTGATTTCACCGCTCTCTTTCAGGAAATGCGTCACGGCTTCGGGGCCAGTGAACCCCCAATTTTGCGCTGTCATATGTACAGGGTTGCCCGCGTCGCGCTCTGCTTCCAATTCGCGCTGTTGCCATGGTTTGAGCCAAGGAGCGATAGCGTACTCATCTTTGAAAAACTCGAGCATATTCCCCAAAGCTTCGCTATCTTTTGGCAGACCCAGAACGGCATTGCACACGAGGCCGGGCTTTTCCCACCCAAAAACATGGGGGTTTTGGAAATCGAAAGGCTGATAGCAATACATATCGGCATCGACCCAGATTTTCCCCGTGTGTTGCAGCATGTTCAGCCGAAACAAATCCGCATGAATCGCGGGGCTTCCGGTGCGTGCGTGCCGCAACATCGGCTCGGCGGCAAAAATTGGATCGGCGGGGAGCTGCTCCACTTCTGCGGGGCAATTCGGGATCAGGCTGTAGCTATAGAGCGTCACTTTGTGGCCTGCATGGGCAAAGCTCACCAAACACAATTGTTCAAGCCATGAGAGCTGTCCGCCAATCCAAAGACTCGCGATTTCCGGTAATTTCGCCATGATTTGCCTTTTTGGTAATGCTTTTCGCGCGACGGATTTCTTTGTTGTATCGTGAAAATGTGTTCGGATAAATGAACGGAGCAAAAGAAGCTGGGAAAGTGCGCACCTGTGTTAGGATTGTCGCGGGGTAACTGCGCAACAGTTACCCCAGATTTCACGGGTCCCCTTGTTCCGGTCGTGGGGGACGCCTACATCCATTTAATGAAAAGATTTATTCCCTTTCTCAAATCCGAGCCAAAGGTCGCAGTCGTGCGCCTTCAAGGTGTGATTTCAGCGTCCGGCCGCGGCGCGCTCAACGAAGCGTCTATCGCGCCTGTTTTGGAGCGCGCTTTTCGGCGTGGAAAACCAGTGGCGGTTGCGCTTTTGATTAACTCGCCGGGCGGATCGCCCGTGCAGAGCGCGTTGATCGGCCAGCGTATTCGCAGCCTTGCGGCCGAGATGAAAATTCCAGTTTACGCGTTTGTCGAAGATGTTGCGGCTTCTGGTGGCTATTGGCTGGCATCCGCTGCCGATGAAATCTGGGCAGATGCGGCGTCTATTGTGGGGTCCATTGGCGTGATCTCTTCGAGTTTTGGCCTGTCGGGCCTGATCGAAAAACACGGGATTGAACGGCGGGTTTATACGGCGGGAAAATCGAAATCGACAAATGATCCTTTCCTTCCGGAAAAGCCTGCAGACGTGAAGCGCCTGAAGGTGGTGCTGGATCAAATGCACGATGTGTTCAAAGAACAGATCACGTCGCGGCGCGGTGATAAGCTTGCGGATCAAGATTTGTTTACGGGCGAATATTGGATCGGGAAACAGGCACTTGAACTGGGGTTGATCGACGGAATCGGGCACATGATGCCCAAAATGCGCGAGCAATATGGCGAGAAAGTTATCTTCATACCCTACGGTCAGAAAAAACCGTTTCTGCGCCGCCTCGGTGCGCAAATCCTTGGGGATACGATCGGGCAAATCGAAGAACGCAGTGAGTTTTCTCGGTTTGGGTTGTAGTTGTGATTAAAATAGTCAGCTTATTTTTGATTGGGATGTTGGTTTTGGCGATGTTTGGTCGCCTGAAATATCCCGGTCATAAGCAGGTTGCGCGGGCAAGATGTAATAATTGTGGACGTATTCGGCTTCGGAAGTCGCCATGTCGTTGCCAATTGGATAAGGGATAAACGATGCTCGATTGGTTCTTGGTGGGTTTGGGGCTCACCATCCTTTTGCTGTCTGGCGATTTGTTGGTACGTGGAGCAGTAAACCTGTCGTTGCGCCTCGGGATTCCGCCCCTCCTTGTCAGCCTAACAATCGTTGCCTTTGGAACATCCGCACCGGAACTATTGATCACCATTGAGGCCGTCGGGAATGGATTTCCGGGCATGGCCTTGGGGAATATCATTGGTTCAAATATCGCCAATGTGTTGCTCGTTTTGGGAATTCCCGCCCTGATTACCACGATGCATACTGCTGAATGTAATACCCGAAAAAGCTATATATTTATGCTGGGGGCAACCGGCCTTTTCATAGTCATGTGCTTCTTTGGGCCCTTAAGTTGGCCGCATGGGCTTATCATGCTCGGTGTGCTCGTCTTAATCCTAATTGACGCTGGTCGCGATGCGATGCGCCACCGGTCGGACAGCCATGCTTGCGCTTTGGATTTGGAAGAGGTCGAGGGCGCGGACCCTAAGATTACGGGAAAATCCATCGCATTTTTCTTGGTTATTGGGTTGATCGGCCTGCCTCTCGGGGCGGATCTGTTCATTGATGGCGCCGTAAATATTGCAGAGCAATTTGGGGTGAGTGATACGGTCATTGGCCTAACTCTCGTCGCGATCGGAACCTCCTTGCCGGAGCTTGCAACGACCGTGATGGCGGCCCTGCGTCGGCAGGCGGACGTCGCTTTAGGCAACGTGATTGGCAGCAATATGTTTAACATTCTTGCGATTATGGGGGTTGGCTCGCTGATTGGAACAATTCCTGTTCCCCATGAAATTCTGACTTTCGATTTATGGGTCATGTTGGCCGCGTCCCTTGTGCTCTTTCCTTTCGTCTTGTTGGGGTGGAACCTGTCACGAATCTGGGGCATCGTTTTGTCGAGCGCCTACCTTGTGTATATGGGCGTCGTCCTGATCAACTAGGGAGATATCTATGCAACCACGTGCATTGGTGACGGGTGCCGGCGCGCGTCTTGGACAGTCGATGGCCGTTTATCTTGCGGGGCGAGGATTTGATGTGGCGGTGCATTTCGCGGGGTCCGAAGAGGGTGCGCAGGACACTGTTGGCATGGTCCAAGCTCTTGGCCAACAAGCGGTTTCACTTCAAGCCGACCTTTTGGATTTGTATCACTGTGAAGGCCTGGTTGAGCGCGCAGCACTTGCCCTTGGCGGGCCACTAAGTTGCCTCGTCAATAACGCATCAATATTCGAATATGATACTATCAAAACCGCCACTCGCGACAGTTGGGACCGCCATATGACGTCCAATTTGCGGGCTCCATTTATCCTGACACAGGCTTTTGCCGCGCAAGTTCCGGAGGGCGATTTTCCGGCAATGATCGTGAATATGGTCGATCAACGCGTACGCAAACTGACTCCGGAGTTTATGACGTATTCGTTGGCCAAACAGGCACTGTGGAACCTGACCCAGACCTCCGCTCAGGCGCTCGCGCCGCGTATTCGGGTGAATGCCATCGGGCCGGGAACCACCTTAAGGGGCGCACGTCAAACACAGGAGCACTTCGACGCACAGAGGCGAAATAGTTTGCTTGAGCGCGGTGCGAATGCGGCGGACATCACAGCGGCGCTCGGCTACTTCCTAGACGCTCCAGCAGTGACAGGTCAGCTCCTTTGCGTGGATGGAGGACAGCATCTGACATGGCAAACCAGAGATGTTCAAGGAAAGCCAGAGAGCAAATAGCCAAGCGGCTGCGACAAGTTGTGCACCCGTCGCGGAAAGTTAACAAAAACGTTACAAATTCCTTAATGTTTTCAGTTGCTTGCTAGATTTTTAGAAAAGTTTCTTTTGATATCAGTGTGTTGAGATTTTGCCTAAAAATTAAGCAATGCGGAGATAATGCCCAAAACAAAGGGAAAAATGGCGATCACGGAAACTTATCAACCTAGTTATCCACAGAAACCGTGGACATGTTTTCTCTTGCTCCCATAGCGAATAGATTGCAGGGCAGAATGGAATCACAATGAAAAAAGAAGCATCCCCCCAAGCTGTCCCAGTGTCAGCAATTAGTGACGCTGCTGATGTCGCTAAGCCTCTTGTGGGGCATGCACGCGTGCAGGGGTATCTGCATACTCTGGATGGCTCGCCGGGGGTCTATCGGATGCTCGATAGCGAGGCGCGGGTGCTCTATGTGGGCAAGGCGCGCAACCTACGCAAACGTGTGAGCAACTACGCCAATCCTAACGGTCACACGGGGCGGATTTTGCGGATGATTTCGGAAACCGCCGAGATGATGTTCCTGACGACGCGTACCGAAACCGAGGCGTTGTTGCTTGAGCAAAACCTGATCAAACAACTCAAACCTAAGTACAACGTGTTGTTGCGCGACGATAAAAGTTTTGCCAATATTTTTGTCTCAGCAGAGCATGATTTTCCGCCGGTTAAGAAGCACCGCGGGCGAAAGGGGGCGAAAGGAAACTACTATGGACCCTTTGCCAGCGCGAGTTCCGTAAACCGGACGCTCAACCAACTTCAGAAGGTTTTCTTGCTGCGTGATTGCACGGATGCCACCTTTGAAGGGCGAACGCGACCCTGCTTGCAATATCAAATTAAACGCTGCTCGGCCCCCTGTGTGGGGTTGGTCAGTAAGTCGGATTATGCGCAATTGGTCAGTGATGCGGAGCGGTTCTTGCAAGGCAAATCGACCAATGTTCAGACCACACTGGCAGCAGAAATGGCGGCGGCGAGCGAAGCGCTTGAGTTTGAACGGGCGGCTGCGTTGCGGGACCGGATCAAGGCGCTAACACAAGTGCAGCAGAACCAAGGCATCAATCCGCGCGGTGTTGCGGAGGCGGATATTGTCGCTCTCCATATGGAGGGCGGGCAGGCCTGTGTGCAGGTGTTTTTTATTCGGGCCAACCAAAATTGGGGCAACCGCGATTTCTACCCACGGGTCGGATTGGATATTTCCCCCGCCGAGGCGCTGCAGGCGTTTTTGGGCCAGTTTTACGACAACAAGCAGCCGCCCAAGCAGGTGATCCTGTCGCATGATATAGAAGACAAAGACTTGATGACGGAAGCTTTGAGCCAAAGAGCCGAGCGTCGGGTCGAGGTGCTTATCCCGCAACGCGGCGAAAAATACGAACTTGTAGTGAACGCCAGTCGCAACGCCCGTGAAAGCCTCGCGCGCAAGATGTCCGAGACGGCGGCGCAGAGCAAATTGCTGGCGGGGGTGGCCGAAGCCTTTGATTTACCTGCAACGCCCAAACGCATCGAAGTTTACGACAACTCGCATATTTCGGGCACCAACGCCGTGGGCGGAATGATCGTTTCGGGGCCAGAAGGATTTATCAAAAGCCAGTACCGGAAATTTAATATCAAAGATACGGAGATCACGCCGGGCGATGACTTTGGCATGATGAAAGAGGTGCTCTCGCGCCGCTTTAAACGCTTGCTGAAGGAAGACCCAGAGCGCACGAGCGGAACGTGGCCCGACCTTTTGTTGATTGATGGCGGCGCGGGGCAGGTTAGTGCAGTCCGCGAAATCATGACCGAATATGGCGTCGGGGATATTCCGATGGTGGGCGTGGCCAAGGGGGTTGATCGCGACCACGGCAAAGAAGAATTCTACCGCACGGGCAAACGGCCAATGGCGCTGCGCCACAACGACCCCGTTTTGTATTTTATTCAGCGCATGCGTGACGAAGTTCACCGTTTTGCAATTGGAACCCACCGCGCCAAACGCTCCAAAGCCTTTAGTGCGACGCCTCTTGATGATGTTCCAGGCGTGGGCGCGGCGAGGAAACGTGCGCTTTTGGCGCATTTCGGCAGCGCAAAGGCCGTGTCACGGGCTGGTTTGTCCGATTTAAAGGCAGTAGAAGGAATTTCGGGCGCAATGGCCGAAACCCTCTATGATTTTTTCCACGAAAAAGGGTAACAAGGTCACATGACTTGGAACATACCAAATATTCTCACGGTTGTCCGCCTCTTGGCCGCGCCGTTTCTCGCCCTCGGGTTTATTTTCTTGCCGCGCGGGTTTGCCGATTGGTTTGCCTTGACGCTTTTTGTGGGCGCGGCCCTGACCGATTATATCGACGGCTATCTTGCCCGTAAGTGGAAGCAGATCAGCAAATTTGGCACCATGCTTGATCCCATCGCGGACAAGGCTATGGTCGTTATTGCCTTGATGGTGCTTGTCGGGGTCTGGAATATGAATCCCTTTGTAGTGTTCCCCGCGACGATCATCATGTTCCGCGAGGTTTTTGTCAGTGGGCTGCGCGAGTTTTTGGGCGCGGACGCGGGCAAACTCAAGGTCACCAAGCTGGCGAAATGGAAAACCACGGCGCAAATGGTGGCAATCTCAGTGTTGCTTGCTCAGGGTATTTTCGAGCATTATTTTTGGGCGTTTACGATTGGTATGGATCAAGGGATTATTTCCAGCATCCTCGCTGGTGATACGGCCGATCACATGGGCCTTTGGTGGCTACGCTTTGGCGCGCTCGCGACGCATTATGCAGGCCTTTGGATTTTGTGGATTGCTGCGGTACTGACCCTGATTACGGGGTGGGATTATTTCAATAAATCGCGGCCCTATCTTGCGGATGAGCCAAAATGATTGATGTGATGTATTTCGCATGGGTGCGCGAGCGGATTGGTCTGCCCAAGGAACAGATCGAAACCTCGGCCAAAACCGTGATGGATTTGGTTGAGGAATTGCGTGGCCGCGAAGAACGTTATGCCCTAGCTTTTGAGGACCTTGCGTCGCTCAGAGTCGCAATTGACCAAGAACTTACCGAGTTTGACGCGCCCTTAGCTGGCGCACGGGAAGTGGCTTTCTTCCCGCCGATGACTGGGGGCTAGGCCGTGGATATCCGCGTGCAGGAGCTTGAGTTTGACGCAGGCGTCGAGCTTGCGCGCTTTACCGCGGCATCGCGTTCCGCAGGGGCCATCGTGACATTCACAGGCATCGTGCGGGATACGCCGAACGGTGATTTGGATCGGATGGAAATCGAGCATTATCCGGGAATGACCGAACGCTCGCTGGGCGAGATCGCACAAAAGGCGCGGACGCGTTGGGACTTGAGCAACCTTCTTATCCTGCACCGTTTTGGCGACCTAAAAGCGGGGGAAACCATCATGATGGTCGCCACGGCGTCGCGCCATCGGGTCGCTGCCTTTGAAGCCGCAGAGTACCTTATGGATTATTTGAAATCCCGCGCACCGTTTTGGAAAAAAGAATTCACAAAATCCGGTGCAACTTGGGTTGCGTCCAAAAGGGACGATGAAGATGCCCTCAACCGCTGGAAGCCTTAAGCGCCGTTGGTTTTTTCAATATAGATGCGGAGTTCTTCGGCTTCGTGACGAGCGGTCCGAAGGCCATCCATCGCCGCGCTCAATTCCGCCTCTGTCTGGGAAATATGGCTGTTCAGTTCGGATTCGCGTTGTTCCAAATAGGTGATGGCCTGATCGCGCAATTCCTCGGCCTCATGCAAGGCCTGCGCCATTTTCTCAAGCTCGCCGATGTCAGCTTTTGACACGCGACTAAACCGATGGACCAACCAATTGGCAAACCATCCCAGTGCAAAAGCCACAAATAGGATAATTGCCGTCGCGGCAATAAACTCAATTCCGTTCATTCAGTGGCCTCTTGCTCGGTTTCTTCTGTCGCGCCTTCTTGGGGAGCGTCGGTTTCTGGGTCTAGCGCGGATGCCGGACCCTCTTCTTGTGTGGCGTCATCTTCTGGAAGTATCAATGTAAATTCAATACGTCGATTGTCTTCGCGGCCTTCTTCTGTGTCATTACTAGCGATGGGTGTTGTTTCGCCATACCCTAGAGCTTTCAGATTTCCGGTCAACACGCGCCGCGCCATCAGGGCGTTAACGACGGCCTCTGCGCGGGCTTGTGAGAGGTCATAGTTCATGCCGTCGCTACCTTGGCTGTCTGTGTGACCCGCGATTTCCAAGGGGACGCCTTCGCATTCCTTCATGAGGGCGGCAATTTGATCAATCGAAGATCTAGACTCAGGGGCGATGGTATCCGCGCCCGGTGCAAAATTGATTTTGTTGGCTTGAATGACGGCGTTGATCGAGGTCACACATTCTTTTGGCGTGGGAAGGGCGGCGACCGGATCTAAGGCCTCGTTATAGACCACATCAAAGGTGACGTCTGTGCCTTCGGGGAGTTGGGTTGCCAGCATGGCCGCGAGTTGTGCATTCGTGTCCAGATTGCCCGTGACCCCTTTGACGGTCAGGCTGTTTGCCCCGACCACAACAGAGCCATTGTTGAGTTCTGCGAGGGCCGCGAGGCCTGAGAAAACCCGCATTGGCCAGCCTGCTGGTAGATCCGGATCAAGGCTAAGGGGGGCATAAACCTCGTCCCGTCCAAAGCGTGCCCGCGCATAGCTTTGCGCCGCTTTGCGAACGCGTTCAGTCGGAACACGACCGCGCAGCTGAACCTGCCCCTCGGGGCTTAGGGTGGCCACAAAATCAATCGGGCCTTCAAGGCGCGTGGTGGTCTCCTCGGATTCAGGCAATGTAGCGGATAATGAGAATAGCAGCGGGAGGTCGGCCTCTAGCTCGGCAATTGTAGTGTTGAAAAGCTCCACATCGGTGCCTTCGTCTGCGATTACGGTAACATCCGCATCCGCGAAACTAAGCGAGCCGCCACCAAGTTTTACCAGCGCGCGGATACCTGTTTCAACGGCCTCTCCCCAATGTGTGGTGGGGACGCCAAGGCCAAGCGTGCAATTGGAAACCCCTTTAAGGCCTGCCGCCTGAGCCGCCGCGAGGATACGCGCCTGCGTAGGGATTGTGTCTGCGGCGCAAGCGTCAAAACGAGCGACGCCATCCTTGAGGACGAACCGAAGCGAGAAGGGAGTCAAGACGGGGCGCGGGGCAGAAATTGACAGGTAAAGTTTGGCGGTCTGGGGGGCGGCACGGCGCAGCGTTTTTTCAAGTTCCGCCCGCTCACCTTGGGATTCACTCACGGCGGTAATCGAGATACTATTCGCCGAAAGGGATATTTTTGAACGCTTAAGCTGCGCAAGGGCGCGGTAGCTATAGAGGAGTGCTTGATCCCAGCCTTCGGGTGCCGGGTACGGGGCCGATTGAAGAAAGTCGACGATTGGTGTGCCTTTGGTCGCGTCGCGAAGGGCCTCAAGGAAGGCTTCGCGATCAAACTCTTCGGGGATAAGCCCGATGAGGGAGATGCCATCGGTGTTTTGAAGAATCTCAATTGTGAAATCGGGCGCGGCAATGCTTTCGGCTTCGGCAACGTCAATAAAGTCCGCAATGCGCGACGGATCAACAACGTTCCCCGCACTTGTCAGCGCTCTAAAACGTGCAGCTTCGGTGGGGGCAGTGCCCGTCAATATGACTTGCAGGCCGTCAACGTCCACATTTGTCCAATTCATTTGCTGCTCACTCAGAGCTTCGCCAACGGCGGCCCCAGAGTATTTTTCGATAGCTCCGACGGCGAAATAGGCTGCCATGATGGCCAAAACGGCCGCTGCGAGAAAGGCGAAGACGCCTGCCAATGTGGAAAGTGAGCGCATGAAGACCCTGTCTTGGATGAGAGTTGCCCTTGTTTAGGCGCTTCGTCCCATGGGTTCAATCACAGGAATAAGCATGCGGCGAAAAACAGCACAGGCAACAACCCCGCTTCGCGATTGGAACGGAAAAGCCGCAGGCACATTGACACGTCATCCCCGTCAAATAAGCGCATTTGCCACGCGAGATGCCATCCCAACGCCCAAGGCCCACCCAAAGCGACAACAAGCAAGAGTAGGTTTTCGCGCGGCGCGGTTGCAAGGATAACCGCCAGCCCCATCAAACCAACGGTGCCCATTAAGAAATACCGAAGCGCAAAACGGGTGCGATCGCCAAAAAGAAGCGCTGTGGATTTGATGCCAATCATGGCGTCATCCTCCTTGTCTTGATGCGCATAGATCGTGTCGTAAAACAGCGTCCACGTGATCCCAGCAAGATAAAGCGCAATCACCGCGCCGTCGATCACGCCAGTATGCGCGACATAGGCCACCAATGCGCCCCAGTTAAAAGCGATCCCGAGGAAAACCTGCGGCCACCAAGTGAACCGTTTGGCAAAAGGATAAATCGCCACGGGCACAAGCGCCACGATCCCAAGAATGATCGCCGGCAGCGGGAAACTAAACAGGATCAAGGCGGAAATTGCCACCTGTGCCACCATCCAGATCAAAGCGCCGCGCACGCTGACTTGGCCTGACGGGATGGGGCGGGACTTGGTGCGCTCAACGAGGCCATCGAAGTTGCGGTCGCTGATATCGTTCCATGTACACCCCGCGCCGCGCATCAAAAACGCGCCAAGCCCGCAGCCCACCGCGATCCAAAGATCGGCAAATGATGCGCTGCCCGATGACAGCATCGCCAAACACACGCCCCACAGGCAGGGAATATACAAAAGCCACGCACCGATTGGCCGATCCGCCCGTGACAACCGCAAATAGGGGCGAGTGGCTTCTGGTGCAAAGAGGTCCACCCAATTGCCAACTGGCGCATCCTGAACGGGCGCCGCAGATTTAGGGGCATTGGCCTCTGGAATTTCGGGTGTGTCGGGCATAAGTTAAGTCCATGAAAGCAAAGATTAGACTTTATGTAGAACAGGGCCTAGGGGTTGGGCAATCAATTCCTCTAGATCGCGATCAGGCGCATTACCTTTTTGGAGTGATGCGGCAACCTGTTGGTTCCTATATCGCGCTGTTTAATGGCCGCGACGGTGAGTATTTGGCGCGTATTGTTGAGGCAGGAAAACGCGGGGGCGTGTTGGAATGCGAGACGCAGAGCCGCCTTCTGCAAATGCCGCCCGACCTGTGGCTTTGTTTTGCTCCGATCAAAAAGGCGCGCACGGATTTTATCGTCGAGAAAGCCGCCGAAATGGGCGCGATGCGCATTTGCCCCATTCAAACAGAATTCACCAATTCGGAACGGATTCGCCGCGACCGCCTTCAAGCCCATGCGGTTGAGGCGGCCGAGCAATGTGGCGGCACATATGTGCCCGAAGTCGCCGATTTACAGCGGCTTGACCGTCTGCTCGACGCGTGGCCTGAGGACCGCAATATCATGTTTTGCGATGAAAACCTTGCGGGAGCTGGCGAAGTTCTAGGCAAGGCTGCGGGTGACAAATGGGCGATCCTCATCGGCCCTGAGGGTGGTTTTTCCGAAGCCGAACGCAAACGCCTCCATGCGCTCCCCTTTACGCATGCTGTAAGTCTTGGGCCACGAATTTTGCGCGCAGATACCGCCGCGGTTGCGGCACTCACCCTTTGGCAAACACATCTCGGAGACTGGTGATATGAGTTTTGTTCGGCCTGAAGTTCTCGAAAGACTCAAGCAGTATCAGGAAGTTGCTTGGGGAATCGCCGCGGTGGTTCTCGGAGTGATCGGATTTCTGGCGGGCGGCTTCATAACGTTCATTTCCATTCCGCTCCTATTAGCGGGGGCGGCGTTTGTCTTCTTGGGTTTGCGCCGTGCACGGTTTCGTATCCTACGCGCAAAGGCCCCTATCTCCGACGGCGTCGTGGAAATGGTGGAGCAAGAAGTGACCTTCTTCTCCAGCGGAATTGGCGGCACCATCGCGATGGATCAAGTCGTCAAAATTGAGATTCAAACCATCGACAAAGGCCCAAATACGCAGGCTATGCATTGGATCTTCTATCAACGCGACGGTCAACCCGTACGTATTCCTTCGGGGGCGGTTGGGGCCGAAGGCCTTTTTGATGCGCTTGTCGCTTTTCCGGGGGCTGACTACGAAAAAGTGATCGCCGCCAGCCAATCAACCCAGAATAGCCGTTTCCTAATCTGGCAGGATGAGGGCTATATCTCGCGGCGAATGTTGCATTGACATCCCCTAATTTTCACCTCACGACTTAAACCCCAATAACCCACTGGAGCCCGTCTCATGTCTATCCCACAAACCGGCGCAGGCCCCATCGAAAGCCATGACCAATTGGCGCAACTCTTGGAAGACGGCTGTAAGCCCAAATCTGATTGGCGCATTGGTACGGAACACGAGAAATTCGGGTTTTGCCAAGACAGTTACAAGCCACTTCCCTATGAAGGCGAGCGTTCGATCTTGGCCGTTTTGGGCGGATTGCGCGATAAATTCGGCTGGGCTCCGATGGAAGAGGGCGGCAAACTGATCGGCCTCACCAAGAATGGCGCTAATGTTTCGCTGGAACCCGGAGGCGCGTTGGAGCTTTCCGGTGCCCCGCTTGAGACCATTCACGAAACCTGTGACGAGGTGAATGACCACCTGCGCGAAGTCAAAGAAATAGCTGATCATATTGGAGTCAAATTCATCGGCCTCGGGGCCGCACCAATTTGGATGCACGAGGAAATGCCCTTAATGCCCAAAGGGCGTTATAAGCTGATGGACGCTTATATGAACAAAGTGGGCACGATGGGCACGACGATGATGCGCCGCACCTGTACGGTTCAAGTGAACATCGATTTCGGCTCTGAGGCGGATATGGTTCAAAAGCTGCGGGTGGCCCTCGCGCTCCAACCCGTTGCAACCGCGCTTTTCGCGAATTCGCCGTTTTTTGAGAACAAAATCAACGGTCATAAATCTTGGCGCAGCCGCGTTTGGCGCGATCTTGACCCTGATCGCACAGGCACGTTGCCGTTTGTCTTTGAGGACGGCATGGGGTTTGAAGCTTGGGTGCAATACGCGCTCGATGTGCCGATGTATTTTGTCTATCGCGACGGAAAATACATCAACGCGCTGGGCCAAAGTTTCCGCGACTTCCTCAAGGGCCAACTTCCCGCACTGCCGGGTGAAAAGCCAAGCCTGTCTGATTGGGCAGATCACCTAACAACGATTTTCCCCGAAGCGCGGATCAAACAATTCCTTGAAATGCGTGGTGCCGATGGCGGCCCGTGGCGTCGTCTCTGTGCGTTGCCCGCGTTTTGGGTGGGCATGTGTTACGAGCAATCCTCGTTGGATGCGGCATGGGATTTGGCCAAAGATTGGGATACGGAAACCCGCGAAGGCCTGCGCGTTGCGGCCTCGGTTGATGGACTTCAAGGCGAATTTAATGGCATCAAAATGCTCGATCTCGCGCGTGAATGTGTGGCCATTGCCGATGCGGGTCTTAAGGCGCGTGCGCGTCCCGGTGCGGGTGGATTGATTCCTGATGAAACCCACTTCCTGAACACCCTCAAAGAGAGCGTCGAAACAGGACGTACCCCCGCCGATGAATTGCTAGAGAAGTATCACGGCGAATGGGGTGGTGATTTGACCCGTATTTACGACGAGTACAGCTACTAGTCCGCGGATTTTCTTGCCTTAGAGGAATTTGTAGCGCAAATTTGTGGTATAAATTTCACAGGAAGGATTAGATATGCGCGATTTCTTTATTAATTCGTTTGAGAAGCTTATTGGCGTTCTCGTTGTTTTGATGGCGCTAGGCGTGCTTGTGGGAAGTGTGGTGGCGATGCTCGCCCCCGGCCAAGGTGGGATTTTCGCGGGCTTGCTTTTCCTAGTTTTTGGGTCTCTTTACGTCATCCTAATGGGCGGATTTTTCTATATGGCCCTCGGCATTTATCATAACACACGCCGCTCCGCTGAAGCTTTGGAGCGCCTTGGAAATAAATAGAATAGACTCTTAACAGAATAAAAAACCCGCCGATTTATTTCGGTGGGTTTTCTTGAGACGTTTGGAAAATGTTGACTTAGGCGCCCGTTTTTGGCGACTTTTTTTGCCCGATTTTCGGCTCACTGCCGACCCGCAAGCGCGCGACGTTGGCGCGGTGTCGCCAATAGATCAGAATGGCAAGCACAACGCCGAGGATGAAGGTCGTGTCACGGCTCAGAATAACCATCCACACGGGCGCAAATCCCGCCGCCATAAGTGCTGCGAGCGAAGAATAGCGGAGCAAAACGGCAAATGCCAACCATGTGCCACAGGCCGCGAGGCCGATTATGGGGTTTAGGGCGAGCATGATCCCAAGATAAGTTGCCACACCTTTGCCGCCCGCGAATTTCAGCCAAACCGGATAGCAATGGCCTAAAAACGCAGCCAGTCCAGCGATTTGTGCCGCACCTTCGCCCCAAAGTGCGTGTGCGATAAGAACGGCCACGGCACCTTTTCCGCCGTCCAAAATTAGTGTGAGGGCTGCGGCGGTTTTATTGCCTGTGCGCAAAACGTTGGTGGCGCCGATGTTGCCTGAGCCGATTTCCCGCAAGTTCCCAAGCCCCATAACTCGGGCCAAAATCATCCCGAAGGGGATGGACCCAAGGAGATAGCCAAGGATTGCGGCAAGGGCCAAAACGGCTGCGGAAGTCTCAATGATCGGCATAGTCAGCTCCAAAAATGGCGTGTCCGGCGACAAAACTCATCCGTACCTTGCCCTGCATTCGCTGTCCGTCAAAGGGGGTATTTTTAGATTTTGACTTGAGGGAAAAACGATCCAGCACAAAAGGTGCATTGATATCAAATAGAACGAGGTCCGCAGGCGCGCCAATCGCGAGGCGTCCACAGGGAAGCCCGAGGCGTTTTGCGGGATTAAGCGCGAGTGCCGCGAATAGTGTCGGTAGGTCGATTAACTCGCTATGGACCAAACGGAGGGCGGCAGGCAGCAGGGTTTCGAGCGCGACAGCGCCTGATGCGGCCTCTTGAAACGGCAAGCGTTTACTCTCTTCGTCCTGCGGGGTGTGCATCGAGGAGATGATGTCGATCAGGCCGGTGGCTACGGCATCCACCATCGCAAGACGATCATCCTCGGAGCGCAACGGCGGCTTAACCTTAAAGAACGTGCGATAATCGCCGACATCAAGTTCGTTGAGTGTGAGGTGATGGATACTGACCCCTGCGGTCACATCAAGCCCCGCGTCTTTGGCACGTTGCAGTGCGGGCAGGGCGGCGGCAGTAGAGAGTGTGTCGGCGTGGTAACGGGCACCGGTCATTTCAACCAACGCGAGGTCGCGCTCAAGCCCCATCCGTTCGGCCATCGGCGACACGGCGGGCAAGCCGCGCAGCGACGCGAATTTTCCGGAGGTGACAGCCGCGCCTTTTGACATGTTCGGATCTTGGGGGTGGGCAATAACCAAGGCGCCGAGGCTTTTGGCATAAGTCAGCGCGCGTGAGAAAACTTTGTTATCAGCGACGACATGATCGCAATCGGAAAAGGCAATGGCCCCCGCATCCGTGAGGAAGCCGATTTCAACCATTTCATGGCCCAAGCGACCTTTGGTCAGGGCGGCCATGGGGAGGATATTTACGGGGGCGGCCTCGTTGGCGCGACGTGTCACAAATTCCAGCGCTTCGGGCGTGTCGAGGGCAGGGGATGTATCGGGGCGGGTGATCATTGTGGTAACTCCACCCGCCGCCGCCGCTGCGCCTGCGGTGCGGAAACTTTCCTTGTGACGCTCGCCCGGTTCGCCGATTTTAACGCCGATATCCACAATCCCGGGCGCAAGGTGCAGGCCACGACAATCGATCGTGTTCGCGCAGGCGGGAGGCGTCCCTGTGCCTTTGTCCGTAATCAAACCCGCGTCGAGCAGCAACCAACCGAGGGCTTCGGTTTTGTCTTCGGGGTCTATCAAAATCGCGTTGGCGAGCAGAGTTTTCATGTTTGGCTTCCTAGGCTTAGAAGATTAGGCGGCGGAACGATTGCGCAAATTTCGGGCCAAAAGGTCCATCGCGGCCATGCGCACGGCGACGCCCATCTCGACCTGTTCCTGAATGACACTGCGGTTGATGTCGTCGGCGATAGTGCCGTCGATCTCGACACCGCGATTCATCGGGCCAGGGTGCATGACAATGGCATCGGGTTTGGCATAGGACAGCTTCTCGGCGTCAAGGCCGTAGCGGTGGTAATATTCGCGCTCGCTTGGGATAAATCCGCCGTCCATGCGTTCTTTCTGAAGGCGCAGCATCATCACGACGTCAACGTCCGCAAGGCCTTCGCGCATATCATCAAAGACTTCGACGCCAAACTCGGAAATCTGACTGGGCATCAGAGTTGTGGGTCCAACGAGGCGCACACGATTTTCCATTTTCCCAAGCAGGATCAGGTTACTGCGGGCAACCCGCGAGTGGGCAATATCGCCACAGATGGCAATAGAGAGCCGATGCAAACGCCCCTTGGCGCGGCGGATCGTCAGTGCGTCCAGCAAGGCCTGAGTCGGGTGCTCGTGAAAGCCATCACCCGCGTTCAAAACGGCACAATTCACCTTTTCCGCCAGCAGGTTAACCGCTCCAGAATGTGGATGGCGCACCACCAGCAAATCGGGGTGCATGGCATTCAGGGTGAGCGCCGTGTCGATCAGGGTTTCGCCCTTTTTCGTGCTGCTGGCCTGCATTGCCATATTCATCACGTCCGCCCCCAAACGCTTGCCTGCAAGCTCAAAGCTGGCCTGAGTGCGCGTCGAGTTTTCAAAGAACATATTGATCTGGGTCAGACCCGCCAAAACATCGGAATGTTTGGTTTTGGAGCGGTTTAATTCGACATAGGTCTCGGCCAAATCTAAAAGTGTGGTGATCTCATCTGGGGCGAGATATTCGATCCCCAAAAGATGCTTGGCGCGGAAAGTCATGGCTAGCCCCTGTGTCGATTTTCTCGCTTATAGAAACTACGGCGCGCGGGGGCAATTTATTCTTTTCTACGCTTTACCCTTTGCCCCCCGCAGCATACTTTAAACGGATGGAGACAGAACTCGGATATTATGAGGCGAAAGCCTTGTTGGAATGGCAGATCGAGCTCGGAGCCGATGAGGCGATCGAAGATTCTCCGATTGATCGCTATGAAATTCCGGCGACACTGGCCCCCCCTGCGGCACTTGCGAAAAAAACCGCGAAACCTGCGCCTATTATTCATACCGAAGTGAGCGCAGCCGATCTCTTGGAAGAAGCACGTCGCAGGGCGGTTGCTGCGGCACAAGGGGCTTCGACCCTCGCAGAACTTGCATCCGCAACCGAGGCATTTGAAGGCTGTGACCTGAAAAAAGGCGCACGCGGATTTTGTTTTTCGGACGGAAACCCACAAGCGCGCATCATGGTGATTGGCGAAGTGCCCAGCGTCGACGAAGATCGCAACAAATCGCCGTTTTATGGTGCGCAAGGCCAGCTTTTGGACCGAATGTTTGCCGCCATCGGTCACGTTCGTGGTACGCCCGACCCGCAAACAGCGCTTTACCTCACCACGGTATTGCCTTGGCCCACGCCACAGGATCGCGAACCTACGATGGATGAACTCACTTTGATGCGTCCGTTTTTGGCCCGTCATATCGAGCTTGCAGACCCCGATGTGGTTGTGTTGATGGGGAATTCGCCGTGCCTTGCGCTTTTGGGAAAAGGGAATATCAACCGCCAGCGTGGTCAATGGACAACGGCCCAAGAACGGCCAGCGCTCCCTATGTTGCACCCGTCGAAACTGTTGCGTTCCCCAGAGAGTAAACGCGAAGCATGGGCGGACCTCTTGGCGTTGCAAGCCCGCCTTCGGGAGTTAAGTCATGTCTGAACGCGCATTTTTACCCGTCCGCATTGCTGTTTTAACGGTGTCAGACAGCCGCTCCCTCGCAGAGGACCGCTCGGGGCAAACTCTAGTGGATCGGCTTACAGCGGCTGGACATATTTTGGCCGCGCGCGAAATCATCCACGACGAGCGGGACCAAATCGCGGCACGATTGCGCGAGTGGTGTGCGGATCCTGAAATTGACGTGATTATTTCCACGGGCGGCACGGGCCTCACGGGGCGCGATGTGACTGTCGAGGCGCATCGCGACGTCTATGAAAAAGAGATCGAGGCCTTTGGCTCGGTCTTTACAATCGTTTCGATGAGGAAAATTGGCACATCCGCGGTCCAAAGCCGCGCCACCGGAGGCGTTGCACAGGGGACCTATTTGTTCGCGCTCCCCGGAAGTCCCGGCGCGTGCAAGGATGCATGGGATGAAATTTTGGTGCACCAGCTCGATTATCGTCACATGCCGTGCAATTTTGTTGAAATATTTCCGCGATTAACGGAAAAAATGCGACGGAAGTAGGTTTCTGCTACGTATACCTTTTATCCGCCCTTGTTGGTCGGCACACGAATTCTTGATTCTGGCGCCATTCCCATTGTGGTAAAATGCGCCAACGGAGACGATTTATGCGATTTCTTGGCCGGAGCCTGATTGGCGTCCTTTTACTGTCCCTCACCCTTGGGATTTTGGCATGGGCGGGGCAAGTTGTGTTTTCTGCTGTGCGATCCTTGGCCGAGCAAGAAGATCGTCAAAGACCCGTCCGCGAGCGGGCATTTGCCGCGAATGTCCTTGATGTGGTTGCGGGCGAGCATACCCCTGTGTTTACCGCGTTTGGCGAAGTGCGCAGCCGGCGTATTCTAGACGTGCGTGCGGCATCTGGCGGGACTGTTGTTTTCATGGACGAGGCGTTTGAGGAAGGTGGGCGTGTCACGCAAGGCCAGCTTCTTTTGCGTATTGATCCCGCAGATGCCCAAGACACGGTGAAGCGGGTTGCGGCGGATATTTTGGAAGCAAATGCGGAATTGAGCGAGGCGGAAGCGGCGCTGATTTTGGCGAACGAAGACCTCGCGGCGGTACAGGCACAAGCGGACCTGCGCGAAGCGGCCCTCACGCGGCAAAACGATTTGCGAAAGCGGGGGGTTGGCACTGATGCTTCTGTTGAAACCGCAGCCCTTGCGGTCGCGGCGGCCAATCAAGCGATTGTGTCGCGCCGCCAAGCCATCGCGCAGGCCGTGGCGCGGGTGAGTACAGCAAAAACATCTCTCGTGCGGCAAGATATTGAGAAAATCGAAGCCGAACGCCGCCTTGCAGAGACCGAAATCTATGCAGCCTTTACAGGGACGCTTTCGGGGGTAACCCTCGTTGAGGGAGGGTTGGTTACAAATAATGAGCAGATCGCGCAACTGATTGATCCCACGCTTCTTGAGGTCGCGTTTCGCGTCTCCACCGGCCAATACGCGCGGCTTTTGGATGGGCAAGGGCGCCTGATTGGATCGAATATTTCGGTGAGCCTCAATGTCTTGGACCTTGATTTAGAGGTCTCGGGTGAAATTACCCGCGAAAGCGCGAGCGTCGGCGAGGGCCAAACGGGCCGCGTGCTTTATGCCAGTCTTGAAGACGCGCCCGGTTTCCGCCCCGGGGATTTCGTGACTGTACATGCGGACGAGCCTGTTTTGCGGCGCGCCGCCCTTATCCCCGCTCTCGCCATAAATGCCGCTTCTGAAGTTTTGGCCGTTGGGGAAGAGGACCGTCTTGAGTCTGTTGTCGTGAATGTTTTGCGGCGGCAGGGCGATGATATTTTGATCGAAGCAGAGGCGCTTTATGGACGGCAAATCGTCGCCGAACGTTCGCCGCTTTTGGGGGCGGGAATTAAGATAACACCAGCGCGACCTTTAGGCGTGCAAGACACCGAGCAAGCCGCCAAGCCCGAACCAGAGTTGGTTGAACTTACGGACGAGCGACGCGGCAAGTTGATCGCTTTTGTCGAAAGCAATCAACGGATGCCCGCCGACGCGCGGGAACGCATTCTTGGCCAGCTGTCCCAACCTAAAGTCCCGTCAAGTGTGGTCGAGCGACTTGAAGGTCGGATGGGGGGCTGATCATGGCGCGTAAACTTTCCGGATCTGCGAGTGGTGTGTTGTCCTATTTCACGCGTCACGCCACCGCAGCAAATCTCCTTTTGGTGGTCATGATTGCCCTTGGATTGGCCGCAGCACCCCGTATGCGTGCGCAGTTTTTCCCCGATATCGTCATTGATAACGTAAGCGTCTCGGTGCGATGGGAGGGGGCCGGATCAGAGGATGTGGACTCCGCGATTATCCAATTATTGGAGCCAGTGTTGCTGTCAGTGGAGGGGGTTGAAACCTCGACGTCGACATCAAGAGAAGGTAGTGCTTCGGTCTCGCTCGATTTTGAAGACGACTGGGACATGGCCCGCGCGACGGATGATGTTCAGTCCGCCGTGAATACGATTTCCAACCTCCCTGAGGGGGCTGACGATCCCGTTGTCCGGCGCGGTGCATGGCGCGATCGCGTCACGGATGTGGTTCTAACTGGGCCGGTAGACGCCGAGCAACTCGGGCGTTTGGCCGATGAATTCGTCGCACGCCTATTCGCTGAGGGCGTTACACGCGCAAGTATCCGCGGCCTTTCTGCGCCAGAAACCATCGTTGAGGTTACGGCGACCTCGCTGATTCAGAATGACCTTTCGATGGCTCAAATCGCTTCGGTCATTGCCGCAGAGGCCGCCGCTGATCCCGCAGGGGATGTTGAGGGTGCCAATATTCGGGTCCGCACGGGGGTCGCGAAAAAGAGCATTGATGAAATCTCATCCGTGGTGATTGAGAGCAAATCTGACGGCACCCAACTCACAGTGGGCGACGTGGCAACGATCACCACGTACGGCGTCGATCATGATCGGGCCTATTTTGTCGGTGACAATCCCGCAATTGTTGTCCGCGTGGATCGTTCGGCCCAAGGGGATGCAATCGGTATACAAAAACAGGTTGAGACGGTCGCCGCCGAGATGCGGACGGTGGTTCCACAGGGGGTGACCGTCGCCCTGATCAACACCCGCGCCGAGGCGATTACGGGGCGGTTAAACCTGTTGCTTGAGAATGGTTTGATGGGCCTCGCCCTCGTTGTTACACTGTTGTTTTTGTTCCTCAATGCACGCACAGCGATTTGGGTTGCCGCGGGTATTCCCGTCGCGATGTTGGCGGCGGTCGCGATCATGTATGCGGGTGGATTGACCTTCAACATGATCTCGCTATTTGCGTTGATTATCACGTTGGGCATCGTTGTGGATGACGCGATTGTTGTTGGCGAACATGCGGATTTTCGGGCGCGGCGTCTTGGGGAATCCCCTGTTGAGGCCGCAGAGAACGCCGCGCGGCGGATGGCTCCGCCTGTTTTTTCTGCAACCATCACGACGGTGATTGCCTTTTTCGGATTGGTGGCGATTGGCGGGCGGTTTGGCAGCTTGATTGCGGATATTCCGTTTACCGTTATCGCCGTTTTGATTGCGTCACTTGTTGAGTGCTTTTTGATCCTGCCCAATCACCTCAGCCATGCTCTGGCCCATTCCGGTAAAAAACATTGGTACGACGCGCCAAGTCGAGTGGTGAACCGTGGCTTTGGCTATGTACGCGATAATTTTTTCCGCCCGATGATGCGATTGGTGGTTCGCCTTCGCTATCCTGTGTTTGCGGCAGGCATCCTTTTGCTGGCGTCGCAGGCTGCGGTTTTTATCAGAGGCGATGTGCAATGGCGGTTTTTTAATGCGCCAGAACTTTCGACCATCACGGGGAATTTCGCCATGGTGGACGGTGCCACGCGCGACGACACCAAGGTGATGATGCAAGAAATGCAACGCGCTGTGGAGGTGCTGGGCACGCGGTACGAGGTCGAACATGGTACCAATCCTGTGGCCTATTCCCTCGCCGAAATTGGCGGGAATGCAGGGCGTGGATTTTCTGGGGTCGAGTCTAAGGATTCATCGCTTTTGGGGGCAATTTCCGTCGAACTCATCGACGCGGATCTGCGCCCTTACAGCAGCTTTACCTTCCTCGCCGATTTGCAGGACGAGATGGTTCAAACACCTCGCACCGAACTTGTGAGCTTTAGAGGCGGGCGGTCAGGCCCAGGTGGTGATGCGCTGGATGTTCAGTTTTATGGCGCCTCTGCGGTGACCCTCAAAGAGGCCGCGGAAGCCTTGAAAACCGCGCTCATCTCTTTCCCTGAAGTCTCGGCGCTTGAAGATACGCTGTCTTATGACAAGGAAGAACTCATTCTTGAGTTGACCCCACAAGGCCAGTCACTTGGCTTTGCCATCGATGATCTGGGGCGCATTTTGCGCGACCGTTTAAATGGTATTGAGGCGGCGACCTATCCAGACGGACCTCGGAGCGCAATAATCCGCGTGGAACTTCCAAAAGGGGAGCTTGGTGCGGACTTCTTGGAACAGTCCTACCTGCGGGCCGAAAGCGGTAGTTATGTGCCTTTGGGAGATATTGTAACGGTAAAACGCCAGACTGGTTTTTCGACCGTGCGGCGCGAAAATGGCCTGCGCGTTGTCACGGTGACGGGGGATATCTCCGACGATGATCCTGCGCGGGCTGTGGCTATCTCGGCGCAATTGCGCGATGAAATTCTACCGCAAATTGAGTCCGACTTCGGGGTTGGGTGGAATCAATCTGGCTTGGATGAACAGGGTCGCGATTTTCTGAATGATGCGTTTCTGGGTTTGATTTTGTGCCTGACGGGCATCTACCTCGTGTTGGCTTGGGTGTTCTCGAGTTGGACGCGCCCGATTGTTGTGATGGCGATTATTCCCTTCGGCCTCGTGGGGACGATTTATGGCCATGCTGTATGGGATGTGCCACTGTCGATGTTCTCGGTTGTGGGGCTGATAGGGATGACGGGCATTATCATCAACGACTCGATCGTTCTGATCACAACGATTGACGAATACGCCGATGAGCGCGGTTTGTTTCCTGCGATTGTTGATGGGGTTGCAGATCGATTGCGGCCAGTGATGCTCACGACACTGACAACCGTTTTGGGCCTCTCGCCGTTGTTGTTTGAAACCTCAAGCCAAGCGCAATTCCTGAAACCAACGGTGATTACATTGGTGTATGGGCTCGGATTTGGCATGGTGCTTGTTTTGTTGGTTGTGCCGTCTTTGGTCGCCATTCAGAGCGACACCGCGCGCCACGTTGCGGCGTTTAAACGCGCGATCCGGTTTCCTGTGGGTGGGGCCGTTGCGTCTTGGAGCGTGGCTATTTTGGTGGGGTTGTCCGCTGTGATTTTTGCTGCCACTTTGGGGGCCGCTCTCCTGACGGGCGCGCTTTGGGCGCCTTTGCTTGCGGCCGTTCCTAGACTCGCAGATGGACCCGTTATGCCAACGGCTTTTGGGGTGTTTGTCGCGGGAATTTTGCTGGCTACTTTGGCAGTTTACCTCATTGGCGCGGTGGTTATGGCGCGGCAAGTTAATCGCAAACTAGCTGGGTGATCGACAGCCGATAAACTCTACCATATCGCTCTCGCCCAGAACCGTGAGGCGCAGATCACTGCGTTGTAGCCCTGTCGGGAGGCCTGTGTCGCTAGCAAGGGATGTTTCCACACTGAGGGTGTTTCCATTGCGTGAAACGCGGGTCGGACTCACCCAGAGTGATTGATTGCTGTGTTCAACGACGGCAATTTCCTGCCCTTTGAGGGGGGGGAGTTTCGCTGTGATCCGCACTCCCATGCCCGCGGCACTGGGGATAAAATCACATGTCGCGGTTGTATTGGATGCGCGCGCACCTTGTGAGAGGGCGTGTTTGATCGCTTCGGTTCCCACGGCCCCATTTGCGGGCAGGTCAGCATCAAACGAAAGCTGTACGGGAATGCAGACATCCGCACAGACTCCGATCTGAATTTCACCCGCAAGGCGCGTAGGTGCGCTTGGGTTTTTGAGGGTCACTGTCATCGGCACAATGACTTGATCGTGGTACACAAATGATTGCAAACCGAATTTTGTTTCGGCTTTGGGGCGTGGCCAAGAAAAAGAAATCCCCGAGATATTCTCGCTTTGCGTCAGGCTAAATTGCGGGGGAATTCCGGCTTCACCCGGCACACGCCAATAGGTCACCCAATCTGGTGCAAGCGCGATTTTCATTGCCGCGATTTGGGTGCCATCCTGCGCCCGCCACCCCGTTAGTATTTCCAACGAAACCATTTTGTCGCCATCCAAGCTAGATTGTGCGGAGCCTTGAGACGCCGCTGACGTAAGGGCAAGGACCGCAGAGAAAAACGCACGACGAAAGAGGGAAAAATGTTTCATATAACCAGATATAGGGCACACCCCCTTTTTGGAAAATCACATTTCAGCGAAAACACCGTGACTGCGCCATTTAATCCACTTGAAACGCGCCAACTTTCTAAGCAAACTAACCAGATGATAAGTGTGACGGAAAGCTTAAGCGGTAAACTTCTGATTGCGATGCCCGGAATGGGGGATACGCGATTTGACCACAGTGTTGTGTACCTCTGTGCCCATTCCTCCGAGGGCGCGATGGGGATCATCGTTAACAAGCCTTCCTTTAACGTGAAATTTGACACGCTGATAGACCAACTCGGGATTGCTCCCAGTGATCGTGGCGAAGACATTCATGTGCATTTTGGCGGTCCTGTTGAACACGCGCGCGGATTTGTGCTGCACTCTAATGATTACGATGGCGGCGAAACGACCCTTCAAGTGGATCAAAATTTTGGAATGACCGCCACGCTAAATATTCTTGAGGATCTATGTACTGGCAATGGTCCGCAAAGTGCTTTGTTAGCCTTGGGGTATGCGGGATGGGGACCGGGGCAGTTAGAGAATGAAATCCTCGCCAACGGATGGTTGACCTCAGATGCGGACCCAGACGTGGTTTTTGAAGCAGACAACATGGAAAAATGGGAAGCGGCTCTTGCCAAGCTTGGGGTGAGTCCGTTGATGCTGTCTTCGGTGTCTGGCAACGCTTAACGCGGGGCGGCAGCGCGGCGCAGGCGGTCGTTTATCGCTTGTCCAAGTCCAACTTCTGGTATCGGTGCGAAGGCGATTTTTTCGGCATTTAAGGCGTTGGCTTGATGCAAGATATCAAACAAATTCGCCGCCGCCTCATGCAAGTCCCCACTGTGGGAAAGCGTAAGGTCAGCGTCTTTGGTTGCGCCAAACCCAATTAAAACCTCGCCCGCAAGTTTTCCGGTCGCATTTAGGCGCACTGGTGCGCTGGGCGCATAGTGGCTCAAAAGTTGGCCCGGTGCAGAAATCTCGCCCTTTTTTGCGTCGGCGAGGTCGTGCCCGAGGCACTGTTCGATCGCTTCTTTGGGCAGCCCACCGTGCCGTAAAAGGGTTGGGGCCGCGACGCATCCAACAATCGTACTTTCGAGGCCAACTTCGCAGGAGCCGCCGTCTAAAATCGCGTCGATACGTCCCGATAGGCCGTCCACAACATGCGCCGCAGTTGTGGGGCTGATCTTGCCTGAGGGGTTCGCAGAGGGGGCGGCGACGGGGCCTTGGAAGGTTTGCAAAAGATCATGCGCCAAAGGAGCCGCAGGGACGCGCAACCCAACGGAGCCAAGCCCCGCCGTGACCAAGCTCGACAGCCCTGCATCCGCGCGCAGAGGTACAACAAGCGTGAGTGGGCCGGGCCAAAAGGCCTGTGCAAGCGCGCGTGCATCCTCATTAAACACCCCGTATTTTTCGGCCGCCTCAAGGGAGGCGACGTGGACGATCAGCGGATTGAACTGGGGCCGTCCTTTGGCGTGGAAAATACCCGCAACTGCCGCGCTATTGCGCGCATCGGCGCCAAGCCCGTAAACCGTTTCGGTCGGAAAGGCGCAAAGCCCTCCGTGCGTCAAGATTTTCGCTGCTTGATTGACGCCGTCTGGCGTTTCTGGGAGGAGAAGGGTTTGAATAACAAGTCTTTCTGACGTGGCGTTTTTATTGATGGTCGCGCGGGATGTACTAGGTTCGATCTTGAATTCACAAGACATAACGGCGTCGGGCGTTTTTGCCAAGCTGTTGAACGGAGGCCAAATGCCCTATCGCGCGCCGACTGCTGATTTTCAGTTTATTTTCGACAATATTGTGGGCCTTGAGCAAACATACGCAACCGGGAAGTTCGCCGAAGCGACGCCCGATGTTGTGGAAGCGATTCTCCTCGAGGCGGGTAAATTATGCGACGATGTGATTGCGCCGTTGAATCGGATTGGGGATTTGGAACCTGCACGCCTTGAGAATGGTGTCGTGCGTACATCAACTGGTTTCGCAGAAGGCTATGCCGCGATTGCCGAAGGTGGCTGGATTGGCGCGGCGGCCTCGGAGGAGTTTGGCGGTATGGGCCTGCCGTTTGCGGTTTTGACCGCCGTGAACGACATGATGTCGGGCGCGTGTTTGGCGCTTCAGTTGAATCCATTGCTTACCCAAGGGCAAATCGAAGCGCTGGAACATCACGCCAGCGACACCATCAAAGCCCTCTACCTCCCCAAGCTGATTTCCGGCGAATGGAGTGGCACGATGAACCTGACTGAATCTGCGGCGGGAAGCGATGTTGGCGCTTTGTCGACCAAAGCCGTGGCTATGGGCGACGGCGAATATGCCATTACAGGCGAGAAAATATACATCAGCTGGGCCGACAATGATTTTACCCAAAACGTCTGTCATCTCGTTTTGGCACGTTTGCCGGATGCTCCTGCAGGGACGCGCGGGATTAGCCTGTTTATGGTGCCTAAGCTGATACCCGATGAAAACGGTGTGCCTGGGATAGCGAATACGCTGAAGGTTGTGTCGCTTGAGCATAAAACAGGTTTGCACGGTTCGCCGACCGCCGTTTTGAGTTTTGATGGCGCGAAAGGCTGGATCGTCGGGCAGGAAAATGGCGGCATGAAAGCCATGTTCACCATGATGAACAACGCCCGTTTGGGAGTTGCTGTTGAGGGCATCGGGGTTGCGGAAGCGGCGTTCCAACATGCTTTGGCCTATGCCGTTGAGCGCAAGCAAGGTCGCACACCTGTTGAAGGGGGCCGCGGCACAATCGTGGAGCACGCGGATGTGCGCCGGATGCTTGCCACAATGAAATCACAAGTGTTTGCGGCCCGTTCCATCGCCCTGTCTTGCGCGGTTGCGATCGACATGGGGAATGCGACGGGCGAGGCGGATTGGCGCGATCGGGCGGCCTTTTTGACCCCTATTTCCAAGGCCTATGGCACGGACGTCGGGATCGAAGTTTCGACGATGGGCGTTCAGGTACACGGCGGCATGGGCTATGTCGAGGAAACGGGCGCGGGGCAATTTACCCGCGATGTGCGCGTCACCGCGATTTACGAAGGCACGAACGGCATTCAGGCGATGGACCTTGTGGCCCGCAAAATGATGGATGGCGGCGACGCGGCCTTCCGTTTGCTCGAAGAAGTTGAAAATAACGCCGAGTCCGCCCGTGGCCAGTTCCCGCAAATGGCAGGTGCGGTTTGGGCTTCCGCCGAGACCCTGCGAGAAGCAACGGAATGGCTTGTCGCCCAAGATGATATGAGTGACCGTTTCGCGGGGGCTGTCCCTTTCCTGAAGGCTTTCGCGCTTGTTTTAGGCAGTCATGCTCACCTTAAAGCGGCGATGGCGGAGGAGGGCGAAGGCCCGCGTACACGCCTTGCGCGCTTCTATGTGAAACGATTGCTACCCGAGCATGTGGCCCTGCTTCAGCATGTCCGCGAAGGGAAAAAGGACCTCTTTGCGATCACCGCCGAGGACCTTGGAGCGTGAACGCGCAGGGGCGTCAAATCGCGACTGGAATCAGATATCCGTTTGAAACGCCGCCTGCTGAGGGGGCGGCAATTACGGTTGCGCCGGGGGTGTTATGGATGCGCCTGCCTTTGCCGATGAAGCTGGATCACGTGAACGTCTATGCCTTTGACGACGGGGAAAGCTGGACGATTGTTGACACAGGGTTTGATACAAAAAGAACCCGCGAGATTTGGCGAGACTTGATGGCGGGGCCCTTGGAAGGTAAACCCGTGGCGCGCCTTTTGGTGACCCATCATCACCCCGACCATGTGGGGCTTGCGGGGTGGTTCCAAACGGAATGCGGTACAGAATTGATCACTACACGCACGGCGTGGCTGTCCGCGCGCATGTTAACGCTTGATAATCAGGAGCTTCCAACCGAGGAAAACCTGACGTTTTGGCGGCAGGCGGGGATGGAAGCCGCGACCTATGCGAAACGCTCCCAAGAACGTCCGTTTAATTTTGCCGATATCGTCACGCCAATGCCGGTTGGGTACACGCGTATCCAAGAAGGGGACACGTTGGAAATTGGCGGGCGAATGTGGGATGTGCGTATCGGCAATGGCCATGCGCCGGAGCATGCGTGTCTGTTTAGTCGCGACGATGATTTGGTGATCGGGGGCGATCAACTCCTGCCGTCAATCTCACCTAATATTGGTGTTTATGCCACCGAACCGATGGCCGACCCTCTCGGTGAGTGGCTTGAAGCGTGCGAACGTTTGAGCGCCTATGCGCGCGCGGACCAGTTCATTTTGGGCGGGCACAAGCTGCCTTATACGGGCCTTCCTACGCGGCTTAAGCAATTGATAAAAAACCATCATAGTGGTTTGGAGCGTTTGTTGGACTTCCTTGAAACCCCCAAAACGGCACATGAATGTTTCCCTCCGCTGTATAAACGAACAATCGGCGAGGGCGAATACGGGCTTGCATTGGTTGAAGCAATCGCGCACGTAAATCACCTATACTTGGCGGGGAAAGTTACCCGATCAGCCCGCGAAAACGACGCGTGGGAGTATTGCGTGAAGGAGAATTTCGATGGACGGGAAAATTAAAACAACTGCTGAAGCTGTAGAAGCAGAAGCCTTGCCGCGCGCGCATGTGGTGCATTGTGGCCCCAATCCACCTAAAACAATTGAGCAGAAGCCGGTGCCAAAGGGCGTATCGAAAACCCCAATGGGGCAAAAAACACCCGCTCACTGGGCCTATGAGCGCTTGATTATGTATATCAAAAACTTCGAAGAGCAGCTCGACAATGAGCACGAAGTGGCCATGGGATTTGTTGGTGGCGACGCAGGGGTGTTGCGAATTGAGGGGCTTGGCTATTATGATCCTGATATCATTACATTCTATGGAACCGAAACTTCGGGTGCCAAAACGCAATTGATCCAACATGTATCTCAACTCTCGGTCATGCTCCGCGCCCTTCCCAAGCTGAAGGCTGCCGCCGCGCCAAATAGAATTGGCTTTCGATTGGCGGCAGATTTAGAAGAAGGCGCCAAGTGAATGTCAGAGGGTGACATGCCGCTCTGAATCGTTTAATTGGTCGATAATCATGACATGTGACACAAAAAAGGAATAACCAGATGGCCGAACATAAGCACGGTGAAGCGGACGTTGAAGTTCAAGAAAACACCTTTGCCGGATTTATTAAATTGGTGACTTGGGGAGGCGGAATTTCGATCGGGATTCTGATCTTTTTAGCGCTTTTCAACACATAAGTGCAGACTCAAAACGGCGGCTCATGGGCCGCCGTTTGTACGTATTTTAAGGCCCATTCGCTCTAGTTAAGTAAGTAGAGCGAAAGATACAGCGCAATGCCGCCGCAAAAGAACGCGGCGAGGAAATTCTTGCTGAAATACCCCACCGAGAGCGTGACACCAGCCGCGATTAAACGTGCGGGATCAAGATCGCCGCCCGTGGCGTTGGGCCAAAGAACCAGCGGAGCCACAAGCCCGGGCATCACGGCAACAGGTGTATAACGCAAATGGCGCAGCAACCATTCTGGTAATTCACGCCCGCCAATGAGGCCAAGGAACGAGAAGCGGATTAAGTAGGTTCCGAGCCCCAAACCAACGATGATGAACCAAATATTTGCGTCCGAATAGGTCATGTGGCGTTCCTTTTCATCCAGACTTCAATTTGCGCGCCTACGATCATGGCAGCAAAGGCGGCGACCAACAGGCCGGTTCCCGCGGGCATAAAGCCCAGAAGCAACGAGAGGATGATGGAAACTACCGCTGCGGCCACATGGGCTGCTGTGCGCAACATTGGGGCGACCATGGCCAAAAACGTGATGGGAACCGCGAAATCCAAGGCGAACGCGGGCGGGATTTCCGAGCCGACCTTTGCCCCGACGAAGGTGAAAATATACCAAACAGGCGTGAGGAGGGTCATTGTCCCAGCAAAATACGCAAACCGCTCTGGGACGCTCATTTTCGGGCGCTTTTCGTATTCCGAGATGCTGACAGAATATCCCTGATCCACCAACAAATAGCTGACGGTTGCGCGTTGCCATAGGGGGGCTTTGCCAAGGTAAGGCACAAGTGACGCGGAATACATTGTCATCCGCAAGTTGACCGCGAGGCTGGTCAGAAGCACGATAATTGTGGGGGCGTTTTCATCCATCAAGGAGACGGCCGTGAATTGCGCCGCCCCCGCGATCACCAAAATGGAGAAGGACATGACATGGAGGATGTCCAACCCGCTCTCGGTCGCGACGACGCCAAAAAGCAATGCAAACGGCGCGCCGACGACGAGAAAAGGCGATCCGTCGCGAAGACCACGCCAAAACGCGGATTTGATGGTGGAGTTGGGCATGGACTGGCTCTAAGCTATCGGAAAATTAAGCTAAACCTATAGAGGGACGGTCTGTGGCAACAACCCCAAATATTGTACCAATGTTGATTGCGCCGGATCCGGAGCGCGTAGGCTTGACCCGCAAAGTCGTGGGATTTGATCAGGCCGGATTGCCTGTGGAAATCGATGTCGTCGAGGAACGACCGTTAACGATTTACCTCAACAGTCAAGAGATCGTTACGGCCATGACAATTGGTGATTACCCCGATTATTTGGCACTTGGGTTTCTGCGTAATCAGGGGATGTTGAACGCGGATGATGTTGTGACGGGCGTCGATTATGATGAGGACTTGCAGGTCGTCGTTGTACGTACAGAACGCAAGACCGACTATGAGGAAAAAATGCGCAAGAAGACCCGCACAAGTGGCTGTGCCGTGGGGACCGTATTTGGCGATATGATGGAGGGGCTGGAGGCGCTTGAGTTGCCCAAAGTCGAGGTGAGGACGAGTTGGCTCTATGCCTTGGCGGACAGTATTAATCGCATGCCAAGCCTGTATTTGACGGCTGGAGCCATTCATGGAACGGTGCTGTGCCATCAGGATAAGCCGTTGGTTTATATGGAAGATGTTGGGCGGCACAACGCCGTGGATAAGGTTGCAGGGTGGATTTTTTCCACGGGGGCCGATCCGTCGGACAAAATTATGTACACGACGGGACGTCTTACCAGCGAGATGGTTATTAAGTGCGCGCAAATGGGCATTCCAACCCTTGTGTCGCGTTCGGGATTTACCGCTTGGGGTGTTGAGATTGCACAGTCGATTGGGCTTACTTTGATCGGGCGCATGCGTGGGCAACGCTTTACGTGTTTGTCGGGGGAAGAGCGCCTTATTCGGGATGTAAAACCCGTGATGCGCAACAAGGAGGCGGCGAAATGAAAGCACCATTAGGCGTGATTTTGGCGGGCGGGGAATCGCGGAGAATGGGGGGCGGGGACAAGTGTTTGACCCACCTTGGTGACGTGCCATTGTTGACGCATGTGATTGAGCGTCTCGAGCCTCAAGTTGCCGAACTTTCCCTCAATGCGAATGGCGACCCGGTTCGGTTTTCGGCGTTCAACCTCACGATTCTCGGCGACACGATTGAGGGCTTTGCTGGGCCATTGGCGGGGGTGCTTGCGGGGCTAGATTGGGCCGCATTGCAGGGGGCGGATCATATCGTTACCGCCGCCGCCGACACACCATTTTTCCCTGCGGACATTGTACCAAGACTGTTGCTCGCGTCGGAAACCGAAAACTTGCCGATTGCGATGGCGGCGACACCAAATGAAACGGGCAAAGTGATGTTGCATCCGGTTTTCGGGCTTTGGCCGGTTGCCCTGCGGGAGGATTTGCGTGCAGCGCTAAGCGGTGGAGTGCGCAAAGTCATCCTTTGGGCCGATGTGCACGGAGTGGCAAAGGCCGTTTTCCCAACCGACCCGTTTGATCCCTTTTTTAACGTGAATACCCCAGGAGATTTGGCACAAGCGCGTGCATTTTTGGCGGCCAGCGCATGAGGGTTTTTGGAATCACGGGTTGGAAAAACAACGGCAAAACGGGCCTGATGGAGCGACTGATCGCCGAGATTACACGGCGGGGGTTCTCAGTTTCCACGACCAAACACGCCCATCATCGGTTTGATATCGATCAGGAAGGCAAAGACAGCCATCGGCACCGAACCGCAGGCGCAAAGCAGGTGCTGCTTTCATCGTCCCAACGCTGGGCGTTGATGGACGAATTACGTGGAGAACAGGAGCCGGACCTCGCGGTACATTTGGCGCGACTAGATACTGTTGATTTGGTTTTGGTTGAAGGGTTTAAGGCGTCACCCCACCCCAAAATAGAAGTGCATCGCGCGGAGGTGGCGCGGGAGGCGCTCATTTGCCTAAAGGATGCGAGCATTGTTGGCGTGGCTTCAGATCAACCGCAGAATTTGCACCTCCCTGTTTTCGATTTGGACGACACGGCAGGGATAGCGGATTTTATTCTAGCACATGTCGGACTAGGGGGCAGCGTGGTTCCCCCGCTCAAAGACGATTGCTTTGCCTTGCCAGAAGGAATGCATTGGACGCCGGTTCAGGAGGCATTGGACCGCTTGAAGGGGCAGTTATCAACGGTGGTTGGCGTTGAGAAAATTCCGTTGGACGCAGCTTTGGGGCGCATTTTGGCTTTGGATCAAGTGGCTTTGCGGGCCAATCCGCCCGCGGCAAACTCGGCGGTTGATGGGTATGGGTTTTCCAATTCTCGCGGTGCGGGTTTTCAAGAATTGCAAGTGCTGGACGGGCGTGCCGCTGCGGGTGCCCCGTATGAGGGATCTGTCGCGGCGGGTCAGGCCGTGCGCATTTTGACGGGGGCAGTTTTGCCCGCCGGAGTGGATAGTGTGGTGATGCAAGAAGACGTCACTTTCGAACGGGGCACGATCAGATTTAACGGTCCACTCAAGCCTCGGGCGAATACACGTCGCGCAGGCGAGGACGTGGATAAAGGCGAAGTCATTTTGCGCGCGGGGCAAAAATTGTCCGCGCCCGAGATCGCCATTCTGGCAGCGACAGGCACACAGAATGTTAAGGTTTTTCAGCAGCTGCGTGTTGGTGTACTTTCGACGGGGGACGAGATTGTCACGCCGGGGATTACGCAAAATCCGTCGGCAACCTATGATGCCAATCGCCCGATGTTGTTGTCGCTGGCGGCGGCATGGGGCCACGTTGCCGTGGACCTTGGGCATGTGGAGGATAATCGTGTTGTGCTTGAGGCCGCGTTGGATGCTGCGGCCTCCCAAGTCGATGTTGTTTTTACCTCAGGCGGCGCGTCGGGGGGGGATGAGGATCATGTGGGGGCCCTTTTGGCCGAGAAAGGTGCACTGCAAACTTGGCGCATTGCGATAAAACCTGGGCGGCCATTGGCGTTGGCGCTGTGGAAGGGCGTGCCGGTTTTTGGCCTTCCAGGCAACCCTGTAGCGGCCTTTGTTTGCGCCTTGATTTTTGCGCGTCCGTCGCTGGCCGTTTTGTCTGGGGCGGAATGGGTTGTGCCGCTTGGCTTTAATGTTCCGGCGGCGTTTTCCAAACGAAAGAAACCTGGTAGGCGGGAGTTTTTGCGTGCGCGTTTGGCGGAGGATGGACGGGTTGAAGCTTTTGCCTCGGAAGGGTCAGGGCGGATATCTGGGCTGAGCTGGGCGAATGGATTGATCGAACTTTCAGAAGATCAGACCGAAATCAAAGAGGGTTCGCCCGTTCGGTTTTTACCATTTTCGGGTTTTGGAATTTAGTCGAAGGTACCCGAGACGCGGCCCAAAAGCATAAATGCCCGCGCGGTTCTTGTATCAGTAATTTCGGCGATTTCCATGTCGGTGGCGTCGGCCTCAAAGACGGAAAAGGTTTTGTCGAACTGGCGCAAAAAATGATGTGACGTGTCGCGGAAAATGGGGTCCTGACGCATACGTCCCGCAGTTAACGCCAAGCAAGACCGATCCCGAATGCCGCCAATAACCGCCACTGTCCGACCACGTTCCCCATTGGCAAACTGGCGCCAGATGTCGGGGCGCGCCCGATCCGGGCGCAGGTCGTCCATGTAAATCCCGTCTTGACTGAGCAGGGTCAAAACGTCTTGTGCGGACTGGATGAGGCGGGAGGCTTCGCGATCTTTGAGGGCACGACGCAGGGCGGCGAAACCTTCTTTGTCCTCGGCATTTTCGGGGAAATTCACGGCCCGAATAAAATCAGCTTTGGACAAGGGCGGCGCGATGTCCTCAGAGGATGTGCCGAGGGCCAACGTTGGTTGCGCGTCATAGGATTGTCGGGCAGTGGTCAGGGTCGCAGACTTGATCAACATTGGGGCAGGCGCACTCGCTGGGCGAGATGTGGCAAAGGTTGCGATCGTGGATTCGGTTTGTCGCTGCGCGGAAACGATCTGGTCCAATTTCTCAACCACGGACGGAATATTGGCCAGCGTGACGCTCTGCTGTTGGGCAACATAGCTAAGGCGCATGGCGTCGATTGAAGCTTGGAGGCGCGCACCCTCGTCGCGGATGGTCCGCGCGCTGCGCGCTGATAAAACACCTACCCAAACAACCGCGACGGGCAGGAAAACGGCTACCAAAGTCATGATAAACCGCAACGACTCAAGTTGAGCTGCTGCGGTGTCGCCTTGAGACATCAAGACAATAGCTGCAACGCCGACCATCCATACAGCCGACAACGCGACAGCAAGCTTTTCTGGTCTCGAAAGGCCCGCTGCTGTGGCGCGTTGGGAGCTAACTCCCAAGTCCAGTGTCTCTTGTTTTTCGGTACCCGCCATGGAGAACTTTCCGCTTTGGTATTACTGAAAGACGATTTTCAGGATTTCGTAATCACGTGTCCCACCAGGAGCGTTAAAAACAATACTGTCGCCTTCTTCCTTGCCGATGAGGGCGCGAGCGAGCGGGGATTTAATGTTGAGAAGGCCTTTTTCAAGGTTCGCCTCCGGCTCCCCAACGATCTGGTAAGTTTTTTCCTCGTCCGTGTCTTCGTCCACAATTGTGACGGTGGCACCGAATTTAATCGTGCCCGACAAGGCGGCAACATTGATGACTTCGGCAAGCGAAATTATGGCCTCAAGTTCTTTGACACGGCCTTCAATAAAACTATGTTTTTCGCGGGCGGAGTGGTACTCGGCGTTTTCAGAAAGATCACCGTGCTCACGCGCTTCGGCAATCGCACTAATTATGAGCGGCCGTTCAACAGTTTTCAATTTCTTTAATTCTACTTCAAGCCGAGAGAACCCAGCTTGGGTCATTGGTATTTTTTCCATGGGTGCCCTATGTGAATGAATGGGTTATTGGCAACACATACTTGTTAATTCAAGCTTGGCATAAAAAGTCAATAGTGCGTCAGCAGAAGTACCACTAATAACGAACGAAAAATAGTATTTAAAACAGGCAGTTTAGTGCGAGTATATTTCTATCTAGTTGCGGGCCATTTATTTGCGGGCTTTGCGATCGTTTGGTTTTTCACGGATGTTCCGCTCGAGATCTACAGAAATTTTTGGCATGAAGTTTTACTGGCACCCCTAAGCCTCTTGCTTGATGGAAGTTGGGCTTTTCTGGGAATTATTGTTTTCGGGCTTATTTTTGCACGAGACCTGTTGCGCGAGCGGTTGCCGTTAGCGTTTGTCGTCGGAATTCTCGCTGGAATTCAACACTTGGTGTTTACCCTTATCAAGACAACGATGGTAAATATTAGTCCATTTTATGCTGATCCATTCTTGATTGAGGTCGACGAGCTTCTTTCTTTTGGCAGGACACCGTGGGAGCTGACGCACCAATTTCAGGCCTATATCCCTGAAGCTTTGACAACCTTTATTTACCTGAAAGTTTGGCTGGCAATCGGCGTCATTTTTCCAGTAATTTTGCTGGTTGTGGACAGTAATAAAGAGCGGGTGGGCCGATTTTTAATTTTGTACTTCGCATCTTGGGTTGTGCTTGGGAATGTAATCGCGCTCGTTTTCATGTCCTGTGGTCCGATCTTCTTTGACCGCGTTTACGGTGGAAATGACTTTGCGCCGCTGCTCGAAGCCCTCAATACTTCGGGGACAATGGGCGGAGCTGTGGGTTTCATTCAGGAATACTTGTGGGAAAATTATGTGGAGGGAAATCAGCACCTCGGGACGGGAATTTCCGCCTTCCCAAGCGTTCACATCGGAGTTGCAACAATGTTTGCGCTTTATATTTACGAGCGCTTCCCCAAAACATTGCCCATTTGCATCGCCTTCGTACTCACCTATTTGTTTTTGTCGGTTTTTCTGGGGTGGCATTACGTGGTGGACGGATATGTTTCGATCCTGTTCATCGTCCTGCTTTGGAAATTTTTGCTATGGCAATCGCGCAAAACTGGCGAAGTCGTGGTTTAGTCCATGAAATTTTTGTGGTCGTTGCCGATCATTCCGTTGCTTGGGCGCGGTTTAACGTGGTGTCACGATTGACCCTTTTCCCTCTCACGGGTATCGCTAAAAGCGAGAGAGCAAGAATGTGAGGCGCCTTAGGGGTGCGGGAAGGGATGAAATGGCCGATATTGAACGCGAATCCATGGAGTATGATGTTGTGATTGTTGGCGCGGGACCTGCGGGTCTGTCAGCGGCAATCAGGCTCAAGCAATTGGACGCAGATCTTAACGTTGTTGTGTTGGAAAAAGGCAGCGAAGTCGGGGCTCATATTCTTTCGGGCGCGGTTTTAGACCCAGCAGGCTTAAACGCATTGATCCCCGACTGGAAAGAACGCGGCGCGCCGATCACGGTTCCGGTCAAAAAGGACAACTTCCTGTTTTTGGGCGAAGCAGGCTCCGTCCGTATTCCTAATTTCCTCATGCCACCCTTGATGAACAATCATGGCAATTACATTGTTTCGATGGCGAACGTGTGCCGCTGGCTGGCGGAGCAGGCCGAAGAGTTGGGCGTCGAAATTTTCCCCGGCATGGCGTGTTCGCAATTGATTTACGGCGAGAACGACGAACTCGTGGGTGTTGTTGCAGGCGAATTTGGCAAAAACCCCGATGGCTCCATTGGCAGTGATTACGAACCCGGAATGGAGTTGCATGGGAAGTATGTTTTCCTTTCGGAAGGTGCGCGTGGCAGTCTCTCAAAGGAAATTATCGCGAAATACGACCTCGCCAAAGACTCCGATGTGGCAAAATTCGGTCTTGGCATGAAGGAAATCTGGGAGGTTGACCCCGCCCTGCACCGCGAAGGCACCGTCACCCATACAATGGGTTGGCCGCTTAACGGCAACGCGGGCGGTGGCTCGTTTATCTATCACTTGGAAAATAAACAAGTTTACGTCGGCTTTGTTGTGCACTTGAATTACGTAAACCCCTATGTTTTCCCCTATATGGAATTCCAACGGTTCAAGCACCATCCTGAAATCGCAAAACTTCTCAAAGGTGGCCGTCGCGTGGCTTATGGCGCACGGGTGATTTCCGAAGGCGGCTATCAGTCGATGCCCAAGGCCGTTTTCCCAGGCGGCGCGCTTTTGGGATGTTCTGTCGGGCTGGTGAATTTGCCGCGCATCAAGGGCAATCATAACGCCATGTTCTCTGGGAAATTCGCCGCTGAAGCTGCTTTTGATGCGATCAAAGGCGGGCGTTCGGGCGACGAGTTAACTGAATACAACGCCGAATTGCACACTGGCGTCATCGCAAAGGACCTTAAGAAAGTGCGCAACGTGAAGCCGCTTTGGTCAAAATTTGGCCTGATCGCTTCGCTGACACTTGGCGGGTTTGATATGTGGACCAATACGCTTTTCGGGCTTTCCCTTTTTGGGACACTAAAGCACGGAAAGAATGATGCGGAGGCCACAGGACTTGCGGCGGATCACAAAGAAATCGCCTATCCAAAACCGGATGGAACGCTCTCTTTTGATCGCCTCACAAACGTGAGTTTTTCGGCGACCAACCATGAGGAAAGCCAACCAAGCCACTTGCACTTGGCCGATCCAAGCCTGCCAATTTCGGTGAACTTACCGAAATACGCAGAGCCTGCCCAAAGATACTGTCCGGCGGGGGTCTATGAGGTGATCGAGGACGCAAACACAGGCCCCAGATTCCAAGTGAACTTCCAAAACTGTGTCCATTGCAAAACTTGTGACATCAAAGACCCGAGCCAAAATATCACGTGGGTAACTCCCCAAGGCGGCGACGGGCCTAACTACCCAAATATGTGAGCAATTATTCTCACAAGACTGTGCGGAGGCCGTTGATTGCGCGCCTCCGCATTGCGTTGCGGCATGTGAATGTTTAAGTTCAGGGTAACGCAACGAATTGTCAAAGGCCTGATTGTTTGAAACACTCCTTTTTGCGCACCGCGCTTCTCTCCACCGCTCTGTTTTTCTCTGGTTTTTCGGCGCAATCCGAAGGACTTTCTGGAGCCTATCTTGCCGCCAGAAGCGCCAGTACCGCCGCTGATTTTGAGGAAGCCGTCGTGTATTTTACACGCGCCCTCGCGCTGGACCCCGACAACACTTTCCTGTTGAATAACGCTGCGGCGTCTTTCCTGTCCTTAGGGCAAATCGAAAGTGCGATCCCGATTGCGACGACCCTCGAAGAGCAAGGTATTCATTCACAAATAGCGGACCTTGTTTTGACGATAGAGGAGATCAGAAACGGCGAGTACGACACCGTTTCCAAGCGCATTAAAGATGGCGCTGATCTTGGCCCCGTTCTAACGCAACTCATTGATGCATGGGCAGAACTTGGCAGTGGTAAAATGTCGGTTGCGCTCGAGAAGTTTGATGCGCTTGAGGCACAACCCAGCTTTGAGGGTATAGCGAACTTCCATAGAGCCTTGGCACTCGGCTCAGTGGGCGACTACGGCGCAGCACTAGAAGTATTTGAAAGCATTGAGGAAAAAGGCTTTTCGCATACACGTTCAACCCTGATTGCCTATGTGGAAATTTTGAGCCAAATGGAGCGGAATGACGACGCGCTCGTAGCGCTTGGGAAGGCCTATAATCTTGGGGATGCGGACCCTGAGTTCGCCGATCTTTATGCACGTTTAGAAAACGGTGAAACGCTTGCGTTTACTGCCGCTCCATCGGCCCGTGAAGGCGTAGCCCAAGCGGCGTTTACCCTTGCTGAAATCTTGTCGGTTGAAGGCACGCCTGACCAAACGATCCTTTATTCCCGTATGGCAGAAATTCTGGACCCCAGTTTTATTCCAGCGGTATTGCTCACGGCTGAAATGCTAGAAGGATTGGAGCAATTTGACTTAGCGACCAAGGCGTACGCAAAAGTGCCCACCGACCATCCTTCGTTCCATCTGGCCGAAATTGGCCGCGCAGAAACTTTAAGGCGGGCCGGAAAGCCAGAGGCTGCGGTCGAAGTATTGCGTACCCTGTCTAAAAACCGCCCAGAATTGCCAGCTGTCCTGATCGGGCTGGGTGATCTATTGCGCAGCCAAGAGGAGTATTTGGGCGCGATTGAGGCTTATGACGGGGCCTTGGAGCTCTTTCCTGAGATTACACCGAACTTGTGGTTTGTGTTCTATTCTCGTGGAATTTCGCACGAACGCTCGCAGGATTGGGAAAAGGCTGAGGCTGACTTCCGTCAAGCATTGGCACTCTACCCAGATCAACCTCAAGTGCTGAATTATCTCGGATACTCGATGGTTGAGAAAAACGAAAACCTCGATGAAGCTCTTGAAATGATTGAAAAAGCCGTGGAGGCGCGCCCCGAAGATGGCTATATAATAGATTCTCTCGCGTGGGCCTATTACAAGCTCGGACGCTATGAAGAGGCAGCCGAATTGATGGAAAAGGCTGCGCAATTAGAACCCGTAGATCCCGTTGTAAGCGATCATTTGGGCGACGCGCTTTGGATGGTTGACCGCAAGATTGAAGCCGAATTTCAATGGCGTCGGGCACTGTCGTTTGAACCCGAAGAAAAGGATGCCGATCGCATCCGTCGCAAACTAGAAGTCGGATTGGACGAGGTCTTGGCGGATGAAGAAATTGCGACCGAAGACTAGGTTGAAATGGAATTCGCTCCCGCAAAAATAAACCTGACACTGCATGTCACAGGGCGGCGTGCGGATGGGTACCACCTTCTCGATAGCCTCGTGGTGTTCGCAGATATCGGCGACTATGTTGGAGCCACGAATTCAGACATACTTTCCCTGGCGGTTGAAGGGCCAGAGGGGGCGGGGCTTGCCAAGGAAAAAGACAACCTTGTCTTGCGTGCTGCGCGTTTGTTGAATCCTGGGCAACCGGTCGCTTTGACACTGCAAAAAAATCTGCCAACGGCTTCTGGGATTGGAGGTGGGTCTGCCGATGCTGCGGCAACTCTGCGGTTGCTTGCTCGTCATTGGGCGCTGCCTTTGCCAAAGAGTTCCGATGTGCTTCAACTCGGGGCGGACGTGCCCGTGTGTTTGTCGTCTACTACGGCTAGAATGCAAGGAATTGGCGAAGTCTTAACCGCCGTTCCCAAACTGCCTGATATGGCCCTTTTATTGATCAATCCACGTCAGAGTGTAGCAACACCAGATATTTTCAAGGCATTGGAAAACAGCCATAATACAGCAATGGATTACGTGCCGGACTGTTCCAGTTTGGACGAGTTTTGTAGATGGCTTGCGCACCAGCGCAATGATCTTCAGGCACCCGCAATCGCGGTTCAGCCTGTCATTTCCCGAGTACTTGAAGCGATTTCTCAGACTGGTGCGCTCCTCTCCCGAATGTCGGGTTCTGGGGCGACGTGTTTTGGCGTGTTTCCTGATTCTGCGGCCGCCTCAAAGGCCGCAGAAAAAATCTCCGAAGCGTATCCAACTTGGTGGGTGAAATCCGCTCGTATCCTAGAATAGGTTCCTAAAACTCAACGCCGATCTGCGCTTTGATACCCGCGCGGAAGGGGTGTTTGATAAGTTCCATTTCCGTCACCAGATCAGCGGCTTCAATGAGGGCTTCCTTGGCGTTGCGCCCTGTCAGAACAACATGGGTCATCGGCGGTTTCTCGGTCGTCAAAAACTCGACCACATCGTTCACATCAATATAGTCGTACCGCATCGCGATGTTGATTTCATCAAGCAAAACCATTTTGTTTTCGGGATTACGAATGAGTTCTTTTGCCTTTTCCCAAGCGGCGGTCGCCATTTCGATATCGCGTGATTTATCTTGGGTTTCCCAGGTAAACCCTTCGCCCATCGTATAAAACTCGCAAGCGTCGCTAAATTTATCGAGGATAAGGTCGCGTTCACCAGTGCTCATCCCGCCTTTGATGAATTGCACAACGGCGCATTTCATATCATGGGCAATACAGCGAAAAATCATCCCGAATGCCGCGCTGGATTTGCCTTTTCCCTTGCCCGTATGGACGATGATCAGGCCTTTCTGGTCGGTTTTTGTCGCCATGATTTTATCACGAGCGGCCTTCTTTTTAACCATTTTCATCGCGTGGCGTTCGGTGTCTTCGCTCATGGGTTTCTCCTGTTTTCCGGAACGACTTTGGAGGCAGATGGCACGGGTTGCAAGGGTGCTTTTCCGCTCAATCCTGCGCGCGAAGTAAGGCTTTGTTAACCACGTCGCATTAGCCTTACTCACACCAGATTAGGAAACCTCCATATGCGTGCTCTCGCAATCTTATTTTCTGCCCTTTTGGCTGTGACAGGCTGTGACAGTCCACACCCCCGCACGAAGGGTTTTGATGTCAAAAAGGTAAGCGTCGAGGGCAGCGATTTTACCGTTCGTTCCAATGGGGAAGTTGTCGAAGCTATTCGGACCAATTATGCCCCCCGCCGCGATTTCGGGCGGGTTTTATTGCGTGCCGTTGTCGCCATAGAGGTCGCAACAGGGTGTGTTGTCGACCAAACGACGGTGAAGGGCGACCCCGCGCTCGTTGCCGCGCGGATTGATTGTTAGCCCGATTTAAGATTGTCCAATAACGCGCGTGCAGAGTTGGAGCGCGGAGTCCAAAGCCCACGTTCAATCGCCTCATCCAGGCGTTGTGCGATCTCTAGCAACGCAGGCGCATTATGCTCGACAATGAACGCACGCACGTTTTCATCCTCTAAAAACGCTTGATGGACGGCATCAAAATGGTGGCTTTTTACGGCACCCGTTGTCGCGGCAAACGCAAACATATAGTCCACGGTCGCGGCCATCTCGAAGGCGCCTTTATATCCGTGACGCATCACGCCATTAATCCATTTCGGATTAACAACACGGCTGCGCACGACGCGCCCGATTTCGTCTTCTAGGCGGCGAATAACTGGGCGTTCCGGCCGCGAGTGATCGTTATGATAGATCGGCCGATCAACGCCTTGAAGGGTATGCACGGCTGCCGCAGCCCCTCCCTCAAATTGATAATAATCGTCGCTATCAAGTAGGTCGTGCTCACGGTTGTCTTGATTTTGAACGATGGCTTCGGTCTGTGAGAGGCGGGTTTCAAATTGCGCACGTGCACGCGTTCCCTCGGCCCCTTTGCCATAGGCATAGCTGCCCCATTCTAGGTAGGCCTCCGCGAGATCGGATTTATTTGCCCAGAGTTGCTCATCAATCAAAGCCTGAAGGCCCGCGCCATAGGCCCCCGGTTTTGAGCCGAATACGCGGTGTGAATTCTCAAGCCCTTCCGCCAACATGCGTGCCCGTGCAGGGTTGGTTGCTGCGGGTTCGTCAAGCGCCATAACCGCGCGCGCGGCACTGTCGATGAGCGCAATAAGTTGTGGAAACGCGTCGCGGAAAAACCCTGACACTCGGAGGGTGACATCCACGCGAGGCCGCCCCAAGACCCCCTGTGGAAGGACTTCAAATCCCGTAACACGCCGATTTGCCGCGTCCCACGTCGGCTTGACCCCCATGAGCGCCAAGGCTTGGGCAATATCGTCCCCACCCGTGCGCATATTTGCGGTTCCCCACGCGGTCAAAAGCATGGTTTGGGGCCAGTCTCCGTGATCTTGTAGGTGGCGCTCAATCAATAGGTTTGCGGATTTCCATCCCAAGGCCCAAGCCGTCGGCGTGGGGACCGCTCGCCCGTCAACACTATAGAAATTGCGTCCGGTTGGAAGGGTATCAAGCCGCCCACGTGTGGGAGCGCCGGATGGCGCCGGGGCAACGAATTGCCCTGCAAGGGCGGTGAGGAGGCCCGTCATTTCCGCCGGGCCACAGGCCGCAACTTTTGGACGTACGCTCGTTCTAACTTCCTGCAAAACTGCTTCCGACTGTGGGCCGGGAGCGTCTTTTCCATCTAACATCGCGCTCGCGAATAACTCTAACCGCTCGACAGTATCCCCAAGGCTTCGCCAAGTATCCGTCGTGATCTCCGCGAGTTCGCTGGGTTTCTCTACAGCATGGGGCGCCGCCATATCACAATCCAAGGGATCGAATTCAAATCCAAAATCCACAGCAAGTGCACGGATCAGAGACGCATTCCCCCCCCGACCATCCCCGCGCGGCACCCGAACAAGTGCCTGCACTAGATCCCTCTCAAGGCGCCCAATCGGACTCTCGCCAAAAACGTGCAGCCCATCGCGAATTTGCGCTTCTTTTAGATCGCATAAATAGGCATCGAGTTTGGCCAAATCGCCGTCTTCGTCAGTTCCAGTAAGCCCTGCGTCTTCGCCCAATCCAGTGCTGCTGGTCAGGCTTAAAATTTCGCGTCTTAGATACTCAATCCGCCGTGGATCAACCCCCGCCGCCTCATAGTATTCGTCAACAAGACCCTCCAGATCACGCATTGGCCCATAGCTTTCGGCGCGGGTAAGCGGCGGTGTTAGGTGGTCAATAATGACGGCCTGCGCACGGCGTTTTGCTTGTGTGCCTTCGCCCGGATCGTTGACGATAAACGGGTAAATATGCGGTATGGGGCCAAACACGGCCTCGGGGTAGCATTCCTGAGAAAGGGCAACGGCCTTTCCTGGAAGCCATTCCATATTTCCGTGCTTGCCCATGTGAACAATCGCATGTGCTCCAAAGGTTTCACGTAGCCAAAAGTAGAACGCAAAATAATTGTGGGGCGGTACTAAGTCGGGCGAATGGTAGGTCTCTTTAGGGTCAATATTATACCCCCGCGCAGGCTGAATACCCACGACAACATTGTCATACTCCAAAACCGAAAGGGCAAAGCTTCCGCCCTCAAAGAAAGGGTCCGTTTCGGGAGCGCCCCAACGGTCTTCAATCTGGCGGCGCATGTCATAGGGAAGTGCGTCATAGAGCGTGCGATAGTCGGGGAGGGCAAGGCGGACACCACCGTCTCGTCGGGCGCGATCCGTTAGCCAATTCGTGGGTCCCGCGAGGATCGATTGCATCAACGCGTCGCTGTCTTGAGGCGCATTTCGTACCGTATATCCCGCGTCATTTAAGGAGGCGAGTGTACCGCAAGTCGCTGCTGGGGCATCTAAACCCACGCCATTGGCGAGGCGTCCGTCCTTGTTCGGATAATTCGCCAAAACCAACGCTACTTTGCGTTTTTCGACAGGCGCATTGCGCAACCGCGCCCAATTTGCCGCAAGTTTTGCCACAAATTCCACACGGTCGCCCTGTGCGCGATATCCCGCGATGGCGCATTCGGTCTCCTCGTCAAAAAATGCTTCGCCCTTGAAACTGACAGCGCGGCTCAAAATGCGTCCATCCACTTCGGGAAGCGCGACATTCATTGCGATATCGCGTGCGGCGAGACCAAACATTCCCTCACTCCAAGCCGCTTCTGAGCTGGCTGAGAACACCACTTGGAAAACGGGCGAGGCATTTGCAGCAGGCATTACAAGGGGGTTCGATGCCCCGTTGGAATGCTCTCCTTCTTGTGGCGATCCTGTGGCAAAGGAGGTCGCGTTCAAAATAACACTTGGTGTCGCTTGGGTGAATAAATACTCAAGGGTTTCCACGGAAACTGGATCTTTGAGGGAGGCCACGAAGATCGGCAGTGGGTTTAGCCCTTGGCGCAGAAGGGATTTCACCAACCGATTTACAGGATTTAGGCCCGCGCCTTGAACCAAAGCACGATAAAACACTAGCGGTACAACGGGCGCGTTTTCCGTCCATGCCGCTTGCGCAGTTGGGAGATCAGAGATTCCAGCTCCGGGCCAATAAACGCCCGCCCGCAACAAGGGCCGCGCGGCTTCTGGGCGGGGGGCGTCGGAGAGCATTGCCTGCGCATAGTCCAAGAAATGTGTCGCGTTTTCGGGGCCGCCTTCCACGAGGTAGGCCCAAAGCGCATTGTAATCGTCACGAGAAACGGTCGAGAGGTCCCGCAATTCGTCATCGGGTTTGTCGTCTCCGGGAAGGGCGACGAATGCCACCCCCGCCGCGTGTAAATGTGCGGCGTATTGCACAAGGCCGTATTTCCAATAGCCCGCTCCGCCCAAAACCCGCGCGATCACCAATTTACACTTACGCGCACAGGCGTCGATATGGAGGTCCACCGACATCGGGTGTTGCAGATGCATCAGACTCGCAAGGCGCAAACTTGGCGGATTCTGCATTTCCCGCCGCGCTTCTGAAAGGGCTGCTAGCTCTGTGTCCGCCGCCGAGATGAACAGAATATCAGCGGGCGTTTGCCCTAGATCAACGGGTTCGGTTCCGTCGTCGACATTCCCGGGAGTGGCGGCCAAAAGATGCATTAAAGGGTAAGCTCCATAAAATAGCTCATGGGATCAGGGGCATAGTCGCCAAAGGGGCCACAATAGGTAAACCCATGTTTTTCGTAGAGCGCGTGCGCGGCGCGCAGGCTGTCACCGGTTTCGAGGTACAGCTTTGAGAGGCCGGACGCGCGTGCGTTGGAAATTAGCTCCGTCAAGATCAGGTTCGCGACACCTTTGCCCCTTGCCGCTTCCGAGACGAACATCGATTTTATTTCGCCATAGCTGCCCTTGTTCGCCAAGGCGCCACATCCCAAATGTTGCGCCCCTTCGCTTGCGACCAGAAAGGTTATTTCGGGAACGCAAAGCGCATCCACCGACAAAAAGTGGTTCGATTCCGCCGGAAAGAGCGACTGCATCAGACTGTGATGCGCCGTAAGGAGTGCTACGGTGCGCGGGTCTTTTGGGTCGCCTATTCCGACGGAGATTTTCACGCGCTTAGGGCCGCGCGGATCGCGCCCTGATCTAGGCCTGCTTCGCCAATGACCACGAGTTTGGTTTCGCGTTTTTGATCGCCAAAGGGTTGATCGAAATAGGTATCAACACGAGGGCCAACCGCTTGCAGCGTCAGGCGCATGGGCTTGCCCTGGACCGCAACGAAGCCTTTTAGGCGTAGAATATTGTGGGTGCGAATGACGTCAGAGACCCTCTGTGCAAAACCCGCATGATCGGTGATCTCATCAAGGGTGACGATGAAGCTTTCGAATTCGTCATGACCGTGCGTGTGCTCATCATGGTGATCGTCGTCGTCATCCTCATCGTGGTGGTGATGATGGTGATGGATTTCATGGCGCGCAGAAAGGTCCGCCTCGGCACCAACGCCTTGTCCAAGTAAAACATCAACGGGCAACGCGCCCAATGTTGACTTCAACACTTGGACTCCGTCACGGCTTTCACCGCGCAACTTGGCGACAAGATTCTCGACTTCTTCAGCACTCAAAAGGTCGGCTTTGTTGACAACAATCATGTCGGCGCAAGCAATTTGATCCTCGAACAATTCCGAAAGCGGTGTTTCGTGATCTAGGTTCTCATCTTGTTTGCGTTGCGCATCTACGGCGGCAATGTTGTGGGCAAATTGCCCGTCCACAACGGCACGACCATCCACAACGGTGACGACGCCATCAACCGTTACTTTGGTGGCAATCGCGGGCCAATTGAACGCCCGCACGAGGGGTTGAGGCAGCGCAAGGCCGGAGGTTTCAATCACGATATGATCGGGCGCATTTTCCCGCGCGAGGAGTTTTTCCATAGTGGGTACAAAATCCTCTGCGACCGTACAGCAGATACAGCCGTTGGACAGTTCCATGATGTCGTCTTCGGTGCAGGTCTCTTCGCCACAGCCTTTGAGGATATCGCCGTCCACGCCCAGATCACCGAATTCGTTGATGATCAACGCAATCCGTTTGCCATTAGCGTTTTGTAAAATGTGGCGAATAAGGGTGGTTTTGCCCGAGCCAAGGAAGCCAGTGACGATCGTAGCGGGAATTTTTTGTGCCATTGATGGCCTCACTTTCAGATTTGGAAAGCTGCGCAAGGAACACGCCCCTGCGCAGGTTGTTTATACCGTTTGCCGATGCCAGACCGCGCCAGCAACACCACCCATGATGGCCCAACTCGCACAGGCAACCGCAAGGGAGCGACTGACGAAAAGCGCCGAGAGTTCGGGGGGGGCAACGCCCGCATAGAACTCAAGGTGAGGCGCGCCGATGATATGGGGCGCGGCGACGAAGGCCGCGCCTAATACCATCCAATAGGCGCGGTTCCCAAAGGCAATAAGCGCAAGGCCCACGAGGGTTGCGACGACGGCTGTGATCCACCACATCTGTCGCAGAATTATGTCCTCGGCTGGGGTGCCCGGCAATTCAGGGAATAGTCCCGCAGCGGGGGCGAGTTGAACGGCAATAAAGCCTGCCAATCCCCAAACTATCCCCGATTTGGCCGTGACCTCATGCCCAGAGGACGCCGCTGTCGCGATACCTGCGACAAGGATGAGCGCAAAGCCCGTGAACACAATGATGTTCATCGCCACGGTCATGCCGTGCCGCACAATAAGTTCGCTGGTGGTCGGGGGCGTTTCCACTTCAACTTCAACAGGAGCAGGGTCTTCGCCCTCTACAATCAAAACGCCAGCGTAATGGTTTTTCGCACCAGTTTCATATTCCTCACCCTCAAGAAGTACGGGGGTGACAAGCCAAAATTGCAGCAGAGCCGAAAGCAGCCCTGCAGCAATACCAGCGAACAACGCGCTGGTAAAAATCTGTTTAAACATTGGTTAGTGGCAGGGGAACGCGATGGCGTGGCGTGTGTCGTGGGCCGAGTCATGCAACACGGAAGCCTGTGCGAAACCAGCGAGAGAAATCAGCAATACGCCTGCGAGAGCCGCTGCAAAAATTGGCAGAACACCAGTTTGGACGTGGGCAATAGGAGCCGCGAGAACTTTTGCATCTGTGCGTGTTTTGTTTTGTTCGTTCATTCTATCATTCCTTTTTCCGTCACACCCGACGGTTCGGTTACGTTGCTGCAAGGCTGGTCTCCTGGCTCGCGGGTCAAAGTGCGATGTCACCTTCCCAGATTGTTAGTTTCCCAACGCTCCAGTGGTATTCGACATCCACTCACCGCTTACAGTCGCGGGGGCGGCTGCGGCATCAGGCCCCTGATTGGGTCACCCTCACCGCATTCCCATTTATCCCCTGCCGCTTGGCGGCATGAATGGGGATACCATGCCGTTTCTTTCTGAGGGGGATACGGGGGGTGGGTCAAGTAGAATCCTGCCGGCCTCTGAATTTTCTGGGATTTTGGGCGCAAACCAGCCATTATTCGTTGGGTGCCCGCAAATAAAGTTAGAACACACTCCTCAAGCTTGCCAGCAAAACAGATTCGCCGTCGATACCCATACAATCAGCACGCCACAGCACCTTCAGGGCGATTACAGGGTAGAAAATGCGCAATATCTTGTGGATAACTCGCCAAAATACGCCATTTGTGGTGTTTTTCGTTGACTTAATAGGGCTGTCTCCGAAACCCTGTTGCAAAGGAATCAAACAGGGACAATTTTTTGCAGTTTTCTAGGCTCCGTCTGAATGGCTTCAAAAGCTTTGTCGATCCCACCGATCTTGTGATTGCGCATGGTCTTACGGGGGTTGTCGGCCCAAATGGCTGTGGAAAATCGAACTTGCTTGAGGCGTTGCGCTGGGTGATGGGGGAAACCCGCCCGAAGGCGATGCGCGGTGGCGGCATGGAAGACGTGATTTTTGCGGGAACCGCAACGCGACCCGCGCGCAATTTTGCCGAAGTCGCGATCACGATCGACAACAGCGATCGCCTCGCCCCCGCTGGTTTTAACGATCAGGATTCACTCGAGGTGGTGCGGCGCATTACCCGCGATGCGGGGTCTGCGTTCAAGGCAAATTCCAAGGATGCCCGCGCGCGAGACATCCAGATGCTGTTTGCCGATGCCTCGACGGGGTCCCATTCGCCAGCGCTTGTACGTCAGGGGCAGATCAGCGAATTGATCAACGCGAAACCCAAAGATCGTCGCCGAATTTTGGAGGAGGCTGCGGGCATTTCGGGGCTATATCAACGCCGCCACGAGGCGGAGCTGAAGCTCAAAGGGACCGAAACCAATCTCTCGCGGATCGAAGACGTTATTGAGGCCTTGGCCGCGCAATTGGCGCAACTCGAACGCCAAGCGCGTCAGGCCCAGAGATACCGCACCATTGGCGAGGAATTGCGCAAGTCTGAGGGACTTTTACTGTATCGCCGTTGGAAAGAAGCGGATGAATTGCGTGCGGCGGCGCAAGCAGAACTGACCGAACTCACGCGCCTTGCTGGGGCGAGCGAAGGGGCGGCACGTTCGGCCACCAAGGCCCGCGCAAAAAACGAAGAAACCCTGCCACCTTTGCGCGAAGAAGAAACTATTGCTGCTGCCGTATTGACGCGTTTGGAAAATCAGCGAGATACCCTGTCCGAGCAAGAGGACCGCGCGCTTGATACAATCAAAACGCTCACCGCACGCATTGAACAGTTGGCCAAAGATAAGGCGCGGGAACAGGAGCTTAACAAGGACGCAGGCGAGACGATTTCCGGTCTTGAATGGGAGCAAGCGCAACTAGCGAAGGCCGCTGAAGGCTATCAAGAACGCCTTGAAATCAGCAATGAAGCCGCACAGGATGCGGCAAGTATCCTCCAAGATCGAGAAGCCGCCATCGGCCAGCTCACCGAAGACGTTGCACGCCTTGCAGCGCGACATCAATCGGCGCGGAGACTTGTCGAGGACCACCAAAAAACACTGGATCGAAACGAAGGAGATGCTGTCCGTGCGCGGGAAGCTTCGGCGCATTCTCAAGCCGCATTGTCAAAATCCTCCCTAGATTTTGAAGCCGCAGAGGACGCGCAAAATTTGGCAGCGAAGGCCACGGAAGCGGCCGAGGAGGCCCTGATTATGGCGGACAACGCGCGCGCCGATGCGCAGGCCCGTGAAGCGGATGCCCGCGCCGAGCGCAGCGAAGCCGAAGGCGAGGCAAACGCGCTGCGAGCCGAGGTTGGGGCGTTGGCACGATTGGTCGAACGTGACACCGCAGAGGGCGGGCAAGTTTTGGACGCCCTACAGGTTAAATCTGGCTATGAAAAAGCGCTTGGTGCGGCGCTTGCCGACGATTTGCGCGCTCCCGAAGTGCAGGATGAGATGCCTTCTGGCTGGGTGACTTTACCAGATTATGCCACACTACAATCTTTGCCCTCTGGCGTGCAAGTTTTGACGCATTTTGTGACCTCGCCAAACGTATTACTTCGCCGTATGAGGCAAGTCGGTCTTGTGGAGGCCGGCGACGGGGCGCGCCTGCAAAAAGATTTGAAACCCGGGCAGCGGCTGGTCAGTATAGAAGGCGATTTATGGCGTTGGGATGGGTTTCGCGCGGGAGCAGAAGACGCCCCAAGTGCCGCCGCCTTGCGCCTCCAACAACTCAATCGTTTGGTGGAATTGAAGCGAGATTTGGAGGAAGTGAGTGCGCGGGCGGATGGCGCGAGCCGTGCGCATGACGTCTTGTCGTCGGACCTTCAGCGTCTAACCCGCGAGGACCAAGAGGCCCGCAACGCACGCCGCGATGCAGACCGTGCACTTACGGACGCGGGCCGCGCTCTTTCGCGGGCCGAAGCAGATCGCAATATCGCAGAAGGCAAGCTTGAGAGTCTGCGGCTTGCGGTCGTGCGCCACGAAGAAGAAGCGTTGGGGGCACGCAATCGGGTGAATGACGCGGCGGCGATCCTTGCGGACTTGGATGATTTGGATCAAGCGCGTGAGGAAGTCGAAGACGTGAAAATGACGGTTGAGGCGGCACGGATGACGATGATGTCAAAACGGTCGGCCTTTGACGAGGTGCGCCGCGAAGGCGATGCACGCACCAAGCGCCGCCAAGAGGTTCTCAAGGAAATCAGCGGTTGGCGGCTTCGTTTGGAGAATGCGGAAAAACGCATTGGAGAATTGGAAGAACGGCGGCTTGAAAATGAGGCTGAACTTCAGGAAGCACAGACCGCGCCAGACGAAATCGCTGCGAAACGGATGGCTTTAGCGGAAGCCATTGCTACGGCGGAAATAAGGTGTCGGGGAGCGTCTGACAAGCTTGCAGAGGCCGAGACAGCATTGCGAGAGGCGCTTCTTGCGGAACGTGACGCGGAGCGGGCCGCAGGCGAAGCGCGAGAAGTGCGCGCGCGGGCCGACGCGCGGGCCGATGCCACGCGCGAGACCGCGATTCATGCCGCAGAGCGCATTGCCGAAGCCATGGAAACTACGCCCGAGAACTTGCTTGAGACGCTGGGCGTTCTGCCCGAAAATATGCCAGATTCCGAGGCCGTGGAGGCGGATGTGAACCGTCTAAAACGTCAACGTGATGCTCTGGGTGCGGTGAACCTTCGGGCCGAGGAGGACGCGCGGGGCGTTCAGGAAGAGCACGACCACCTGGCAAGCGAGAAAGCCGATTTGGATGAAGCCATCAAGAAGCTTCGTACCGGAATTGCCAGCTTGAATAAAGAGGGTCGTGAGCGGCTTTTGACCGCGTTTGAGCAAGTGAACAGCAACTTTACCTTGTTGTTCAAACATCTGTTTGGCGGCGGCGAAGCGAACCTTGTATTGGTTGAATCTGACGACCCACTTGAAGCGGGCCTTGAGATTATGTGCCAACCTCCTGGTAAAAAACTTAGCACGATGAGCCTCCTGTCTGGGGGCGAGCAGACCCTGACGGCCATGGCACTTATCTTTGCGGTATTTCTTGCTAATCCAGCGCCGATTTGCGTTCTTGATGAAGTCGACGCGCCGCTTGATGATGCCAATGTGACGCGGTTCTGCGACCTGTTGGACGAGATGACGCGCCGGACCGAAACACGGTTTTTGATCATCACCCACCATGCGGTCACGATGGCGCGCATGGATCGACTGTTCGGTGTGACAATGGCCGAACAGGGCATAAGCCAGCTGGTTTCTGTGGACCTCAAAAAGGCTGAGGCGCTGGTCGCTTAAACCAGCCCTCAACCGTTTTCTTAAAGCTTGTTCACCAAGTCATTTGTGGGCCAAGCGTCTGCGGGTAATCCAAGACGCTGTTGTTCTAGCTGAACCCCAGCGCGCGTTTTTGCCCCAAGGATGCCGTCAATTTTACCCACATCGTGCCCCCTTGCTGAAAGCTTTTTCTGGAGCGATTTCATTTGTGCATCCGATAGCGAAGGATCCGGGGACCCCAAGTTGAAAACGGGGGCACCTTCAAGACGCGTGGCAAAATAGGCGGCGGTCGTGACATAGACGAAACTCTTGTTCCACTCGAAGTACACGTGAAAATTGGGGTAAGCTAAAAATGCAGGGCCGTTGCGCCCCATCGGCAAAAGAATAGAGGCCTCTAAATTGTCAGAGCCAAGGTTTGCACTTCTAGCTTTTACACCCATGCGCTTCCAATCGGAGACTTTGTAGGATTTATCAAGGCCAGTCTTGCTCCAGTCAAGATTGCTGGGCACGACGATCTCTTGCAACCAAGGTTGTCCTGCATTCCAGCCTAGGCCTTTGAGCATTTTCGCGCCCGACAGAAGCGCATCTGGCGGGGAGGTTTTTAGTGATACTTTGCCATCGCCGTCGCCGTCTACACCATTGCGGATGATGTCTTCGGGGAGCATTTGCACCATGCCGACTTCTCCGGCCCATGCACCGGTTGTATTCGTGGGGCTAAAATTGCCGCGTTCAAAGAGTTCGATTGCAGCAAAAACTTGGGGGCGAAACAGGTTCGGACGGCGACAATCATGCGAGAGCGTGACGAGGGAGTTGAGGGTGTTAAAGTCGCCTTGTACCGCGCCGTAATCGGTTTCCAACGCCCAGAATGCCAGCAAAACGCCTCGTGAAACGCCGTATTGCTGTTCCATTTGGTCAAAGACTGCATCGTATTTTTTCTCGTTGTTACGGCCATGATCCATACGATTTTTGCTAATGACGGCGCGTGCGAATTCGTTGAAGTCTTTCTTGAAAATGCCCTGTGAACGGTCGGCCTTTAGGGTGCGCGGATCTTGTTTTACGCTGGCGAAAAACGCGTCGACCGTTGATTTCGAGTGGCCGCGTGCGGTGGCTTCTTGTTTCATGTTGGCAACAAATTGCCCGAAATCCCCCCCGCACTGGTTTTGAGCCATTGCAGTTGTGGACAGCAAGCTCAGAAAGAAGGCAGCAAGTGGGGCGCGAAAAAACATTAGGTACTCCGAGTATGAAATTTTCCGGCAGCCTAACAGGCCTTTGGATTCAGGCAAGGTTCAAAACAGGGCGAGGACAGCGCATAGGCCGATTGCCGCGCCCCAAGTTTTCCAAAGGACGCGAACGGTTGCGTCGATTTCGTCAGGTCCAATTGAGTGGTTTCCAGTGGGATTTACATAGGGGAAATCACGCGCTTCCCCATCGTAACTTCTTGGGCCAGCGAGCGCGATATTGAGGCATTGTGCCATAGCGGCTTCGGGCCAGCCCGCGTTGGGTGAACGATGTTTCGGCGCATCAATTCGCACCGGCTTCAACGCATGCATGTTGCCGCAAACGACGAGGATGAGGAGCGCGGTAATCCGCGCGGGGAGGTAGTTGAGCAGGTCGTCAAACCGCGCTGCCGCCCAACCGAATTCCGCGTGGCGAGGGGTGCGATAGCCGATCATGCTGTCGGCGGTATTAGTAATTTTATACAGAAATAGACCAGGCAGGCCGAAGAGGAGGAACCAGAAAACTGGGGCAATCACACCGTCTGAGAGGTTTTCCGCGGCGCTCTCGATCGCGGCGCGGCTGATTTGGGAGTCGTCCATATCGGTGGTGTCTCGGCCAACGATCCGCGCCACAGAAATCCGCGCATTCACGTTTGACAGACGAAGTGCGTTGGCAACGGCGGACACATGCTCGGTCAGGCTTTTCTGCGCTACGAGGATCGCGGCACAGAGGAGTTCAATCAACCAGCCAAACGGGAGCGCCGAAAGTACGAGGCCAGCAGAGATGGCACCAAGGCAAAGCCCGCCAAAAACCACCGTGCCTTTAAGTTTTCGATTATCCCCGTAGTTTGCGCGTTCATCCGCGAATCCGATCAGCTTTCCAAACAGGACGGCGGGGTGCGTGAACCGGTCCCATAACAGTCGAGGCTCGCCAAATACCGCATCCAAGAGGAGGGCTAAAAGGAGGATTAACGGAAGGCTCATAGGGCACTTTCGAGTTGGTCCCATTGGTTGGGCGCAGGCATTCCAAGACGCAGCCAATGGTTTGAATACGGAAAAATCCGCGAGAGAACGTGATTATGGGCAAGCTTCTCGAACCACTTTTGCGCGTCGTCAACATGATAGAGTTGAAACAGCGTGGTGCCTGCGACGGATTCGGCACCCGCAGTTTGCAACAGCGCGTTCATACGGCCGGCATCTTGTGCAAGTCGAGAGCGGGTTTTCTCTGCCCAATCAAAATCTGCGAGAGCGGCAATTCCTGTGGTGATTGCGGGACCGGAAATCTGCCAAGGCCCGAGGGTTTCGCGAAGCTCATTTATGAGTCCCGGATCGCCAATAACAAACCCAAGACGCAGCCCAGCAAGTCCCCAGAACTTGCCGAAACTCTTGAGGATGAGTGTTCCGGGTTCGCATGCTTTTGCGATATGACTTTGAGCGGGCGCAACATCGCAAAAGCTTTCGTCAATGATGGTGAGGGGCGTGTGAGGCAGGGAGGCGGTGAAGGCACCTGTGGGGTTATTCGGGTGCACCGTGACCGAGGCGTCGATGCCGTCCTCCTCGATGTTCCACCCTGCAGTGCGAAAAGCGGCGGCGTGTTCGTTATACGTTTTCTGGATGATACGAACCGCGCCTTTTTTAACCGACAAATGCGGGATGCGCGCGATCAGGGCACTGGCTCCGGGGGCGGCAAGAACGGCGGCAGAGTCGGGAACATTCCAAAAGGCGCGGGCGGCCTTCTCTAGCGCGGCAAAAGCGCTGTGATCAGGGAGGGACATCCATGCGTTGGCGGGGAACGACGGCAAGGGAAAGGGCACGGGGTTTATGCCGGTGGACAGGTCGAGCCAATCGCCCCTCGTACCGCCGAACTGTTCCATTGCAGCATCAATTCCGCCGCCGTGGTCCCGCTGCGTTTTCATGCGTCAGAATTAGAGGGTTTGAGGGACGGTAACGGAGGATGGCGCGTAATAAAGTGCCCCTTCACGCCCGCGGGCCATGTGCGATAGGGAATCTGTCCCGTTTCGCTCGCTTGATGCAGAGCCGCGTATTCCACGATGGCTTCGGCGGCATCTAGGGTGGCTTCAAATTTCCCGAGCGTATAGGCCAACTTTCCTTCCGCTTGGATCGCGATATTACAACCGTGGGTGCAGCCCATCAAGCAGCTTACACGCCGTGTTTGTACCTGCTCGGCTGCGACTGATTCGATTAATTCAGCCAAAGCGGCGCCGTCGGTGACGTCTGCACCGGTTTCTGCCCAACCTTCGCGCTTACAGGTGTCGCAAATTGTAATGAATGTCGTCATCTCATACCCCTTTTGCGTGTACCTCAATCGGATTCTCGCCGGAATTTCAACCCGTAGATGTAAGTTAACATTTCGAGGCAAGATATTAACCTGTTGTTAGTCTTTCGGGCGGAAAATAGTTAACGGTGGGATGTCTGGTGGGTAATAATGAATTTAGCAGTTGAGCAGTGCAATCCACTGATTGGAGGTTGTATGCGTATTTTAATCGTTGAGGGTAATCCAAACCTTGGGCGCATTTGGCAGGACCATTTAGAACGGCTTGATTTTGAAGTTGTCCTTGTTTCTGGGCAAAGTGGTGCCGTGAAATCCTTGGAGGAAGAAAACTTCAACGCGATTGTTCTCAACCTTGTTTTAAAGGGTGAAAGCGCATTTGCAGTCGCGGATTATGCCAGCTACAAACGCCCCGATGCGAAGGTGATTTTCGTAACTGACACGAGTTTCTTCTCGGACGGTTCTATTTTTGCTTTGGCCCCAAATGCCTGCGCCTATGTGCGCGAGCAAACGCCGCCAAACGATTTGGCGGCGATTGTGGCCCATTATGCGGGAGACCGATCCTAACAGATTAGAGCTCGTCGCGTCCGTGTTTTTGGTTAAAATCAAGGATCGGATTGATCGGGATAATCCGGTTCGGGTTAATCGTTTCGTGGCTATAATGGTAGTGGCGCACGATGTGATCCATGTTGGTTGTTTCTGTAACACCAGGCACTTGATAGAGTTCACGCGTATAGGCCCAAAGGTTGGGATAATCGATCAGGCGTTTACGGTTACATTTGAAATGTAGGTGATAAACCGAGTCAAAGCGGAACAGCGTTGTTGCCAGCCGCCAGTCCGCTTCTGTGAGGCGATCCCCCATCAAATACCGGTGCGTTGAGAGGCGGTCTTCGAGCCAGTCAAGCGTGTCGAAAAGCGATGCGACAGGCGCGTCATAAGCCGCTTGGGAGGTTGCAAAACCAGCTTTATAGACGCCGTTATTCACGTTGGAATAAACTCGCGCGTTAATTTCTTCGATGTCGCCGCGCATCTCGTCAGGCCAGAAATCCAGCGTGTTTCCTGTGATCCCGTCAAAGGCGGAATTGAACATGCGGATGATTTCGCTGCTTTCGTTGCTTACAATGGTTTCGCGCTGTTTGTCCCAGAGAATAGGCACCGTCACGCGGCCCGACACGTCGGCTTGCGCCTTCGTATAAATATCGCGTGCAAAGGGCAGGTTATAGAGCGTGTCGCCGGTCGCGCCAAAGTCGTCCTTCTCAAAGGTCCATCCTTCGGTCAGCATATCAGGGTGCACAACGCTTATAGATATGTGTTCCTCTAGCCCTTTGAGGGCACGGAAAATGAGGGTGCGATGGGCCCATGGGCAGGCATAGGACACATAAAGATGATAGCGCCCACTTTCTGCAGGAAAGCCGCCATCGCCACTGGGCCCTGCGGCGCCGTCGGGCGTAATCCAATTGCGAAAACCGGCAGTGGAGCGCTTAAAGGCGCCGCCTGTGGATTTCGTATCGTACCATTCGCTGTGCCATTTTCCGTCTACAAGTTGTCCCACGCGGTGCTCCTATAAATATGTCTCCTTTAACCTAGTTTTTGTGGCACGGGGATTAAACCCACATAGGGGCGCAGGGAGGGTGCGAGTGCGCACAAAGGCGCCAGACGCAAAACACTCCGCCGTCATGTTAGAATCTGATTGCACCGAGTAAGGTGAGGGCATACGTTGCCCGTAACGAAGCCCACAGGGCCAGAGAGGTTGGTTGTCGCGGTTTGACCCAGATAGGGGAACCAAAGCAACATCGTTAAGCGCAGTTTCTGCGGTCCTTCTCCTCTGCCCAAACAAGGAGAATGGACATGACATCGCGTACTTCAATAGTTTCCCTTTCGGCCGTTTTGGTTATGACTGGTTTGCCCGTATTGGCACATCCCGGGCATTTGATTGAGGCCGCAGGGCACACCCATTGGGGCGCGGCGATAGCATTGGGCGGGGCGATTGCGATTGGTCTTTGGGCGGCGAAGGGTCGGAAAAAACCTGAGGCGGAAGAAGCCGAAGCCGAAGAAAAAATTTCCGACGCCGAACCCCAAGAAGCCTGAAGGAATTCCGATATGTCAAAAGTAGGTGTGATGATTTGCGGCCATGGGTCGCGCAGCCAAGCCGCCGTGGACCAGTTTGCGGTTCTGGCCGAAAAGCTTCCTGCGTTGTTGCCGTCAGATTGGATGGTGGACTACGGATATCTTGAGTTCGCAAACCCTGTAATCCGCGATGGTCTTGATCGTTTGCGGGCTGGCGGATGTGACCGGATCGTAGCGGTTCCGGGAATGCTTTTTGCCGCGATGCACGCCAAGAATGACATTCCGACCGTGCTGAATACTTATGCCGCAAAACACGGCGTTGAAATTTCCTATGGCCGCGAACTTGGCGTTGATCCCAAGATGATCGCAGCCGCAGGCGAGCGTATTCAGGAAGCGGTAGATCGGGCGAATTCGGAACTGGGTGCAGTGCCGCTGGAGGAAACCTGTCTGGTTGTGATCGGGCGCGGCGCGTCCGACCCAGATGCCAACGGAAATGTGAGCAAAATCGCAAGGATGTTGTGGGAAGGCATGGGGTTTGGCTGGTGCGAAGTTGGCTATTCCGGCGTGACATTCCCGCTAGTGGAACCCTGCCTGACGCATGTGGCGAAGCTTGGGTACAAGCGGGTTATTGTGTTTCCGTATTTCTTGTTTACCGGAATTTTAATCGACCGTATTTACGGCTTTACGGACCAAGTTGCCGCCGCGCATCCTGATATCGAGTTTGTGAAAGCTGGGTATTTGAATGACCATGCCAAAGTTTTGGAAACCTTTGCGGAGCGTGTGACCGAACAGCTCGGAGAGATCGTTCCGCCGACGTGTGGAACGTGCAAATATCGTACGCAAGTCTTGGGCTTTGAAGCCGAGGTAGGCGCGGTTCAGGAAAGCCACCATCACCACGTTGAGGGACAAGGGGCCAATGCGCCAGGCAGTAATGTCGAGGATTGTACGCTGTGCGCTGACTTCTGTACGGGGGAATGTCGGTTGGAAATGTTGGCCCATTCGCATGATCATACTCACGACCACGCGCATGACCATTCTCATACACACGACCATGTTCACGCGGAATACCCGCACCCCAAACATCCCCACGGACCAGAAAGCGCCCGCAAGAAATGAGCGGGGAAGACCGAACCTCGAGCCCGCTAGCGGGCCACTCTGCTCGGCCTGCGCTCAGGTATGAGCGCGCGCCCGCCGAAATCTATGCGCAGAGTTTTGCCACCGTCGCCAAGGAGGCCCGTTTGGAGCGCTTTGACGCAGGCATGACGGCCCTTGCGACCCGCGTTATTCATGCCTGTGGTATGATCGAGGTCGCGGATCGCCTTGCGTTTTCGCCCAATGCTTATGCGGCAGGGCAGGCCGCATTACAGGCCGGTGCGCCAGTTTTGTGCGATTGTGAGATGGTTGGGGCGGGGATAATTCGCCGGTATTTACCTGCTGGCAATGAGGTGATTGTGACGCTGAACAATGCAGAGGTTCCTGATCGTGCGCAGGCCATCCAAAACACACGGTCGGCGGCGGCGGTTGAGCTTTGGCTAGAACACCTAGACGGCGCTGTGGTCGCGATTGGCAACGCGCCAACAGCCCTTTTCCATTTGCTTGAGTTGATAGATCAAGGAGCGCCAAAACCCGCTGTTATCCTCGGATTTCCCGTGGGATTTGTGGGGGCCGCTGAAAGTAAGGCGGAACTCGCTGCGCGCCCACGTGGATGTGAATTTGTAGCGCTGCGCGGACGTCGGGGCGGGTCGGCCATTGCCTCGGCAGCGGTGAATGCGCTCGCCGCGGGATTACCGGAGGTTGCAACATGAGTGCTTGGCTCCATATCGTCGGAATTGGCGAAGACGGATTGGAAGGGCTTACCCCCGCAACACGCGCGGTTGTTGAGGCGGCAGAGGTCATCGTCGGCGGTGATCGGCATCAAGCTTTGGCAAATGTTGGATCGGCAAAACGTGTGGCTTGGCCCTCGCCATTTGATGCGTTGATCGGCGTTTTAAAGGCCCACAAGGGGCGGCGTGTTGTCGTTTTGGCGACGGGCGATCCGCTTTGGTATTCCGTGGGCGCACGGATTGGGCGCTCGATTGATCCAAGCGAAATTACCTATCATCCGCAAGTCGGCGCGTTTCAACTTGCGGCGGCGCGGATGGGCTGGAGCATGGCCGATTTGGAAACGCTGACAGTGCATGGTCGCCCCGTCGAGCAGATGATTGCGTTTATTCAGCCCGACCAGCGTTTGTTGATCCTGACCACGGGGGCGGAAACGCCCGCGCAAATCGCGCAATTCCTGGCGGCGCGTGGTTATGGGCGCAGTCGCATGGTTGTTTTGGCGGCAATGGGTGGCGAAAATGAGAAACGTTTCGAAGGGGTTGCCGCGAGTTGGGATCACGAAGTGCCCCCCTTTAACACGCTAGCGGTTGAATGTGTGGCGGCACCGAATGCGGCACTTCTTCCACGCGTTCCGGGCCTTGCGGACGATATGTTTGAGCACGATGGCACCATGACTAAGCAAGAGGTGCGTGCGGCAACCTTGTCCAAACTGATGCCGATGCGCGGCGCGTTGTTGTGGGATGTGGGAACCGGCTGTGGTTCGGTGGCCGTTGAGTGGATGCGGTCGGCGCGCTATGCGCGGGCCATCGGGATTGAGCCACGGGCGGATCGACGCGCGATGGCGGCGGCGAATGCGCTGGCGCTGGGCGTCCCGAAACTAGAATTGGTGGACGGGCGTGTGCCCCAAGCTCTCGCGGATCTCCCCGCTCCAGATGCGGTGTTTATCGGCGGGGGGTTAAGCCGCGAAACCTTTGATGCCGCGTGGAGTGCCTTGCGTCCATTGGGGCGGCTGGTTGCCAATGCGGTGACGCTTGAGAGTGAGGCCATACTCGTGTCGCTTTACAAGGAATTTGGTGGGCAGTTGGTGAAGCTTTCTGTGCATCGCGTTCAGACACTTGGGGGCGAAGGCTCTGGGCATACCGGCTGGAAACCACTGATGCCCGTGACACAGTTGAGTTTGGTTAAACGATGACCGGAAAACTTTACGGAGTTGGGCTGGGTCCGGGCGACCCAGAACTGATGACATTGCGTGCGGCAAAACTCATTGCAGCAGCCGAAGTTGTGGCCTATCCCGCGCTCGCGGGTGGGGCGAGTTTCGCGCGATCGATTGCGGCTGAATACATCCCCGCTGGCGCCCATGAAATCGTCATGGATGTGCCGATGACGGTTGAACGCGGCCCCGCCCAAGCAGCCTATGATGAGGGGGCCGCCCAAATCGCCAAAGAGCTTGAGCAAGGGCGCAATGTTGTGTGTTTGTGCGAAGGGGACCCGTTTTTCTATGGCTCCTTTATGTATCTTTTTGCGCGCTTATCCGGCCGTTTTGAATGCGAAGTTGTGCCAGGTGTGACCAGTGTGACGGCCTGTGCTGCGCGGGCAAAAATGCCTTTGGCGGCGCGTAATGAACGGGTTACGATTCTGCCCGGCCCACTGCCCGAGGCCGAGTTACGCCTGCGAATTGAAGGCGCGGAAAGCGTCGCGATTATGAAAGTCGGACGGCACCTTGCGAAAATTCGCAACGTGATCTCCGATTTGGGCCTGCTTGCCCAAGCCACCTATATCGAGCGTGCGAGCCTTCCCCAAGAAGTGGTCGTTCCGCTCAAGGATGCGCCCGAAAACGCACCCTATTTTTCAATGATTTTGCTGACGAAGGGAGCTGATCCATGGCTCTAACGACTTCCCCCAAATCCACCCCGAACCCTGTTGTAGTTTGCCTCTCTAAATCTGGCGAAGCAACGGCGCATCGTGTAGCTGAAATCCTTGGTGCGGCGGTACATGGCCGCGCAGATCGCGTGACAAAGGCCGATGCATTTTTCGCCGATGCGCTGGAACATGTGCGCACGCTTTTCGCCAGTGGCACCCCAGTTGTCGGCGTTTGTGCGAGCGGTATCCTTATCCGTGCGGTGGCGCCATTACTGGCCGATAAAACAACCGAGCCACCCGTTATTTCGGTCGCGGATGATGGCAGCGTTGTCGTGCCATTGTTGGGTGGGCATCGCGGGGCCAATCGGTTGACGCAACAAATTGCAACGGCCCTTAACAGCCATGCCGCGATCACAACGGCGGGCGATGTGGCTATGGGAGTCGCCCTTGATGCGCCGCCCGTTGGCTATCGCTTGGCCAATCCGCAAGATGCGAAATCCGTCATGGCGGCGCTGTTGAATGGCGCCACGGCCTCGCGTCAGGGCGAAGCGATCTTCGACCTTGAGAATGACGTTGACGGCGCGGTTCAGCTTTACGTGACCGAAGCTCCGGTTGACGGAAATGAAACCAAGCTGGTTTACCATCCACAACGTTTTGCGCTGGGCCTTGGATGTGCGCGAAACGCCGATCCAGAGGAAATGTGGGCGTTGGTGACAGAAACCCTGACGCGCGAAGGGATTGCGCAAGGGGCGATTGCCTGTGTGAATTCCATCGACCTCAAGGGAGACGAACCCGCGATGAACGTTGTCGCGGCGCGCCTCGGTGTGCCGTTGCGCTTGTTCACGGCTGCCGAACTTGAAGCCCAAAGCCCACGGCTCGAAAATCCTTCCGACGTGGTCTTTGCCGAAGTCGGCTGTCATGGCGTGTGCGAGGGGGCTGCATTGGCCGCGGCTGGAGCCACAAGTGAGCTGATCGTTGCGAAACAAAAAACGGCGAATGCGACATGCGCCTTGGCGCGCTCTGAGGATCCGATTGTTGAGTTCGCTGGCCGTTCCCGTGGTCGCCTGTCGATTATCGGGATCGGACCCGGACAGCATAGTTGGCGCACCCCAGAGGCCAGTCGCCTCGTTGCCGAAGCCGAAGAACTCGTTGGCTACGGCCTTTATATCGACCTGCTCGGGCCGCTTGCCTATGGCAAAACACGGTCGGATTTCCCGCTCGGCGGCGAAGAAGATCGCTGTCGTTTCGCGCTTGAACAGGCCGCGTTGGGCAAGAATGTTGCGCTGATTTGCTCAGGTGATGCAGGCATTTATGCCATGGGCGCCTTGGTGTTTGAACTCTTGGATCGCGGCCCCGATGAGATGGGCGTCAGCGATGCAGCCCACCGCGTCGATGTTGTCTCAACCCCAGGCATTTCGGCGCTTCAAGGTGCGGCGGCCCGCGCAGGCGCGCCCCTTGGGCATGACTTCTGCGCCATCTCGCTCTCGGATTTACTCACCCCTCGCGAAGATATCGTGAAACGGCTTCATGCCGCAGCCGAGGGTGATTTTGTCATCGCGTTTTACAATCCCGTCTCAATGCGCCGACGTACCCTGTTGGCCGAAGCCCGCGATATCCTGCTCAAACATCGCCCCGCAGACACGCCCGTAATGCTCGCCAGTTCGCTTGGTCGCCCCGAAGAAAACGTGCGCTACAGACGACTCGCGGATTTGGAAGTGGACGAAGTGGATATGTTGACCGTTGTTTTGGTGGGGTCCAGCAACTCAAAACTCGCCCAACTCGGCGAAGGCCCGCGCATGTATACTCCCCGTGGCTATGCCCGAAAAATTGACGGCGATTTAGCCAAGAAAGTAGTGTGATATGACAGTCTTTTTTATCGGGGCAGGCCCCGGCGATCCGGAACTTTTGACCCTAAAAGCCGCGCGTGTGATTGGTGAATGTCCCGTGTGCTTGTATGCGGGTTCGCTGGTGCCGCCACAGGTCGTTGAATGTGCCCCAGAAGGCGCACGCGTTTTGGACACAGCGCCAATGACCTTGGACGACACCCACGCCGAAATCTTGGCGGCCCACAAACGGGGCGAAAACGTCGCGCGGGTTCATTCAGGCGATCCGTCGCTTTACGGGGCGATTGCCGAGCAAATACGGCGATTGAAAGCCGATGGAATCGATTATCAGATCATTCCGGGTGTGCCAGCCTATGCCGCCGCCGCCGCCGCCCTTGGTCAAGAGTTAACTATTCCTGAAATCGCGCAATCCATTGTTTTGACACGGATGTCGATGCAGTCGACCTCTATGCCTGCGGGCGAAACCCTTGATAATTTTGCCCGTACGGGGGCCACTTTGGCGATCCATTTGGCGGTCCGTAATATGCGGGAAATCGAACGGGTTTTGGTGCCGCATTACGGTGAAGACTGTCCTGTGGTAGTGGCATATCGCGTTGGCTGGCCCGACGAGATGATGTTGCGCGGAACTTTGGCGGATATTCGCAAGAAGGTCCGTGCTGCGAAAATTACGCGAACCGCCCTTATTCTCGTTGGTCCAGCCCTTGGAGAAGTGCGCGACTTTAAGGACTCCGCCCTTTATGATCCCACCATGCCGCATGTGCTGCGCCCTGTAACTGGTGTTGATTTGGTCGAAGACATCAACACCTAGGGGAAACAGTTTTGAGGGTTAAGGTTAACTTGACCTACACGTCCTCTGTGGCATGCTTAACGGAAGCGGCGCTGTGTCGTAATTTGATTCTCGGAGTTGTGATGTCTGATTTTCTACCCAAAGAAGTACGCGAAGGCCTTGAACGGGCCCGTATGGCCGCTTTAAGAAAGCGGAGCCGTTTGTGTGTGCACACGGGGCCGGATGTCTTCCCGATTCTTAAGTTTTGGGATCGTGGCTTCTCTTTGGAGGCAAAAAACGCGCCGCATATTCGTGGGTTGGTGGATGTTTTTGATGGAAGTCGGCACCTGTATCAATGTCTGATTGTCGCTTCAGAAACGCATGACGATGAAATCCATTTTGATTTTAAGCGCGCCACCGTCGCCGCAGATCGGGCCGCGCTCGATTTTGCTGTCTCGGATAACGCCCCCGTCGCCTTGATCGGTCACGCTAGATAGCATTGGGGAGGGCGCAACCTTACTTGCCACGCCCGTCCAACCTATTGCAAATCCCCAAAGGCCGCTTGCATCCGCGATACAGCTTCTTGAACGCGGGATCGCTGCGTTCCGATGTTGAACCGCAGGTGAACCTCTCCACCTGTACCAAATGTGGGCCCCTGATTTGTGGCAATGCGGGCAACTTTTGCCACCCTCTCCGAAATTTCGCTCATCGACATTCCCGTACCAGAAAAATCGACCCAAGCCAGATATGTCGCTTCGAGGTGCATTGATTTTAGGCCCGGAATCGTATTGATGCCTTCGTCGAAAATACGTTTATTTTCAGCAATGTAGGCCACAAGTGAATCCACCCATTCGGCCCCTTCTGGTGAATAGGCGGCCGTTGTCGCGACAAGGCCAAAACTATTTGGCGACAGACCGAGCGCGCTCATTCTTGCGGCAAACTTCTGATGCAAATCTGGGTCTTCGATAATTGCGTTTCCCGTGTAGGCCCCAGCGATATTGAAGGTTTTTGACGGGGCAGTCAGCATCACAAGACGATCCGTTACCCCCTTAATCAGCGGCATTGCCGTGTGTTTTGCTCCGTCAAAAACCACATCATGGTGAATTTCATCACAGACAAGCGTAAGATCGTGCCGGATAGCAAATGCGACCACGGCTTCCAACTCGCCACGCGTCCAGACACGCCCCCCGGGATTGTGCGGCGAACAGAGGATCAACATGGTTTCTTTGCCAGTCATTTTGGCGTCATGGGCCGCAAAATCCATTTCATAGCGACCGTTATTGTCCACCAATGGACATTCAACCACTTTGCGGCCCGATGCGGAAATGATCCGTGCAAAAGCATGGTAAACGGGGGTGAAAATTACCACACCGTCGTCTGGAGCTGTGTAAGCTTCCAAACAAATACCAACTGCGTTCACGAGGCCATGGGTTGTAAAAATAGCTTTGGGATCAAAACTCCAGCCATGGCGGTTTTTCATCCACCAACAAATTGCCGCTCGATAGTCAGTTTCATCCGAGAAATAGCCAAAAACGCCATGGTCAATCATTCCCTGAAGCGCGTCGCCGACACATTTTGGGGGTCGAAAATCGGTATCGGCGACCCACATTGACAAACCGTCCTCTGGCGACACGCCGTATATCTTTTCCATGCCATCCCATTTTGAGGAATGGGTGCCGCGTCGATCGATTATGGTGTCAAATTTCATTTTGGTTCCTTGACGTTTCCAGTTTTTTGCAAAGCTATCGAAATGAAAGGCAGTTGCAAGGGGGTAGAAAGATTGCAACGGCGCGCATCATGCCCTAAATGACAAATATGAGCATACGCCCAATCCTTATTCATCCCGATCCGCGCCTCAAAAAGACTGCTGAGGCCATCGAAACCGTCACGCCAGCGTTGAAATCCCTCGCGGAAGATATGCTTGAAACGATGTATAACGCGCCCGGTATTGGCCTTGCCGCGCCGCAAATCGGCATTTTAAAACGGTTGATCGTTTTGGATTGCGTGAAGGAAGACGGCGCAGACCCCGAGCCTATGATCATGTTCAACCCAGAAGTGGTGTGGAAATCAGAGGCGCTCAACACCTATGAAGAAGGTTGCCTTTCGATTCCTGAGCAGTTTGGCGATGTGGAACGCTCCGCCGAAGTTGGCGTGAAATGGATCGATGCCGAAGGGGCCGCACGTGAGGCGAAATTTGATGCGCTTTGGGCGACATGTGTGCAACATGAAATTGATCATTTGAATGGTACATTGTTCATTGATTACCTCAAGCCGTTACGCCGCCAAATGATCACGCGTCGGATGCAGAAACTTAAACGAGAGAGGGCACGCGAATGAGTGTGCGCCCGTTCGTTGCGTGGCCCGATAAACGCCTGCGCACCGTTGCCCAACCGGTGGCCGAAATTACCGATGCCACCCGTGCCATTTGGGCAGATATGGTTGAGACAATGGAAGCGATGCCTGGTTTGGGGCTTGCTGCCGTTCAGATCGGCGTGTTGCAACGCCTTGCCGTTGTGGATTGCTCTCAGGAACGGGGGCAGGTTGTTTTGCTCGCTAATCCCGAGGTTTTGCATGCCAGTGGCAAGATGCGCGACCACGAAGAAGCCAGCCCAAATTTACCCGGCGTTTCGGCGACGATCACCAGACCACGCGCTGTTACGGTACGGTTTTTGAATTCCGAAGGCCTTGAACAAGAGCGCGATTTCGTGGGCGTCTGGGCAACTTCGGTTCAGCATCAAATCGACCATCTGAATGGTAGAATGTATTTTGACCACCTGTCAAAAATGAAACGAGACATGCTGCTGCGCAAGGCCAAAAAACTGCAAGGCTAGCGAGAGGACACTGCTATGCGCGTTATTTTTATGGGGACACCGGAATTTTCGGTTCCCGTCCTTGAGGCTTTGGTTGCTGCGGGCCACGAGATCGCCGCAGTGTATTGCCAGCCGCCGCGCCCTGCGGGACGTGGTAAAAAAGACCGTCCTAGCCCCGTGCAACAAAAAGCGGAAGCCCTTGGCCTTGAGGTGCGCACGCCTGTTTCCCTCAAAACGCCCGAAGCCCAAGAGGACTTTGCGGCGCTTGGGGCGGATATCGCCGTTGTGGTTGCCTATGGTCTAATCCTACCGCAAGCCATTTTGGATGCGCCGAAAAAGGGATGCCTTAATATTCACGCGTCGCTTTTACCCCGTTGGCGCGGGGCGGCACCAATCCATCGGGCGATTATGGCGGGTGATCCAGAGACGGGTATTTGCATCATGCAGATGGACGCGGGTCTTGATACCGGCGCTGTTTTGTTGCGCGAAGCGACGGCCATTGGTGTCGAGGAAACGACCGTGCAATTGCATGACCGTCTTTGCGAAATAGGCGCGCGCCTGATTGTGACCGCACTCGAAAAATTGCCAAAACTTGAAGCCGTTGCGCAATCTGATATTGGCGTAACCTATGCCTCGAAAATCGACAAATCCGAAGCGCGGATTGACTGGGGCCAAAGCGCCGAAGAGGTTGACCGTAAAATCCGTGGTTTGTCGCCCTTTCCGGGAGCATGGTGCGACGTGAGCGGCGAGCGCCTCAAGCTTTTAGCATCTCGTACGAAAGTGGGTGCGGCCCCTGCTGGAACAGTTTTGGACGGTATGACAATTGCCTGTGCGACGGGGGCGGTTGAAATCCTTTTGGCGCAGAGACAGGGTAAAAAACCCATGTCTCCAGCCGATATTTTGCGCGGCCTTACCCTGCCAGAAGTGCTGATCTAGGCCCGAAAATCTAGCGCTTTTTCTTGAAAGGTTCCATGCCTTGGCGGGCAAGTTCGTCGGCGCGTTCGTTTTCTGGGTGGCCCGCGTGGCCTTTAACCCATTGCCACGAAACGTCGTGACGGGCGTTTGCCGCGTCTAAACGCTTCCAAAGGTCTTCGTTTTTTACGGGTTTTTTGGCCGCAGTTTTCCAGCCGTTTTTCTTCCAGCCAAAGATCCATTTCGTGAGGCCATCTTTGACATAATTGCTGTCGGTCACGAGGGTAAGCTTTGACGGACGCTCCAGCGCTTCGAGGGCGCTAATAGCTGCCATAAGTTCCATGCGATTGTTCGTGGTATCGGCGGCCCCGCCACAAAGAGGGCGTTCTTTGACAACGGTTTTGCCTTCGCGGGCAATGAGAATAGCGCCCCAGCCACCCGGCCCTGGATTTCCACTGCAAGCGCCGTCGGTATAAGCATATAGTTCAGACATGGGCGGTTATAAGTATCCAAGGTGCAGTGACGCCATCCAGTCCCACGTCTTGGCCAAAGGCACAGCGCGAGATTTGAAAGCCGACGTTTGTTAAAATGTGGTCGAGTTCTTCTTGGGTATAAAGCGCATAAAACCGGCCAATGCCATCGCGAATTTCTGCTGTTCCGGTTTTCATTCCAAGATGCAGATGCCCTGTGGGTTTTAGGGCGCGGTGGAGGGCCACGAGGTGCCGTGGTAAATCAGCTTTGGAGGCGTGGAGAAGTGAGAAGTTCGCCCAAACGCCGTCGTAAATATCATCGCCGGAAATGTCGTCAAAGGTCGCGAGTTGCGCTTCAACACCATGAAGTGCGCGTGCCTGTGCAATCATGGCAGGGCTTGCGTCGCGGGCGTCGACGTTCAAACCTGCGGCGATCATGCGGGCCGATGCGCGCCCTGAGCCACATCCCAAATCCAAAACGGTTGCGCCCATTGGCAGTCGCGCAATGAACGCGTCTAGGGCGGGGAAGGGCGCGTCAGTTTCCACCATTTTGGCGTAGTCGCTGGCACGGGCTTCATAGACGGCGAGGGTTTCTTTGTCGACGCTCACACGGCCTCGCGCAACACGCGGGGGACCTTAAATTCAACGTTTTCTTCGGCGGTCTCAACGAATTTTACGGTGACGTCATAGCGGGTTTTGAAGGCGTCGATGACCTCATTGACCAGAATTTCCGGCGCACTCGCACCCGCCGTCACGCCGACCGACTTGATGCCCTCAAGGGCACGCCAATCGATGTCATGGGCACGCTGAACAAGTTGCGCATAGGAGCAGCCAGCAGCTGCTGCAACCTCTACAAGGCGTTTGGAATTGGAGCTGTTTGGAGCGCCGATTACAAGGATCGCGTCCGAACTTGGTGCCATCGCCTTGACCGCTTCTTGGCGATTGGTCGTGGCGTAGCAGATGTCTTCTTTGTGGGGGGCAATGATGGCGGGGAAGCGCGTTTTGAGGGCTTCTACGATGAGGGCCGTGTCATCGACTGAGAGCGTTGTTTGCGTAATATATGCCAGCTTTTCCACGTCGCGCACAACGAGGTGCGCTACGTCTTCGGGAGTTTCCACAAGGAGCACTTCGCCCTCGGGCAATTGCCCCATTGTACCGACGGTTTCGGGGTGGCCTTTGTGGCCGATCATGACCATTTGCAAGCCGCGTTCGGCATGGCGCTCGGCCTCAATGTGAACTTTGCTCACGAGGGGGCAGGTGGCATCGACAAACAACATGTCGCGGGCTTGGGCGGCGGCAGGTACGGATTTTGCAACGCCATGCGCCGAAAAGATAACGGGACGATCATCGGGACATTCCGCCAGAGTTTCGACAAAGACGGCGCCTTTGGCCCGAAGCTCATCTACAACATATTTGTTGTGAACAATTTCGTGGCGCATATAAACAGGAGCACCCCATTTTTCGAGGGCCATTTCGACGATTTTGATCGCACGTACAACCCCCGCACAGAATCCGCGCGGTGCGGCAAGATAAAGGGTAAGGGGAGGTTTTTGCATGGGTGCCTCATTGGTTGATGTCCCAGAGGTATGCGTTCGTGCGTTATTGGTAAAGAGGCGCGTGGGTAAAAAGCATCAGCTTGAAACGAAAACCGGGGCCCAATGGATCCCGGTTCAGTTTATTCTTGCTCTGCCATCATCGTCGGAGCCGCATCTTCTTCAGAGTTGGGCTCACGAGGTGGGCGCCCAACCACATCCTTAAGCTCATCAAGTTCGATGAAGTTGTCGGCTTGACGACGCAACTCGTCCGAAATCATCGGAGGTTGGCTGCGGATTGTCGAAACAACCGAAACACGCACGCCTTGACGCTGCAAGCTCTCAACGAGGGGGCGAAAATCACCGTCCCCCGAAAAGAGAACAACATGGTCGACATGTGGTGCAAGTTCCATGGCATCAACAGTGAGTTCGATGTCCATGTTGCCTTTGACTTTCCGGCGCCCCATGGAATCAGTATATTCCTTCGCCGGTTTTGTCACCATCGTGAAGCCGTTGTAATGAAGCCAATCTACGAGCGGACGAATGGGTGAATATTCGTCGTTTTCAAGCAGGGCCGTGTAGTAAAAGGCCCGAAGTAGTTTTCCCCGGCGCATAAATTCTTGACGCAAGAGTCTATAGTCAATGTCAAACCCAAGTGATTTAGCAGCGGCATACAGATTCGAGCCATCAATGAACAACGCCAGTCGTTCGTCTCGATAAAACATAAAATATGTCCTTCCAAAAATACTTTGCTCTGGTTTCCGTGAGTGAGTGATTAGGATATTGTGCGAGCAAAGGTTATGTAAATTTAAGGATTTTAACGAATGCCGCAACCCACAGAGTGTCACAATGCTGAAACAATAGGCATAGTATCCTTGGGTTCGAACGTTATTACGCCGCAATTTCAACCGCTAGAGCGATTGCGGCGCGCCTTGGTTGATTTAGGTGACGTAGGGATAACTCTTAAAAAAACCAGCCAATTTTATCACTCACCGTTTTTTCCCGCGAATCAGGGGGCGGATTTTGTGAATGCAGTTGCCGTGGTCTCGGGGCCACTTATCGCGCGAGAGGTTCTGAGCCGGTTGCACGCTATCGAGGCTAAACATGATCGTACGCGTGAAAGCAGGTGGGCTGACCGCACTTTGGATATTGACCTCATCGCATGGGGAGACGGAATTCAACCTGATGTGGAAACCTTCTCATACTGGCGGGATTTGCCAATGGAGAGGCAAAAAGCACTGACGCCGGACCAACTCATCTTGCCCCATCCACGGCTGCAGGATCGCGCCTTCGTTCTGGTGCCGTTAAACGACGTTTTTCCGACTTGGAAACACCCCGTGACAGGCGAATCAGTCGCCGAGATGCTGAATGCTCTATCAGAAAGCGAAAAATCCGCTATTATTCCCCTTAGAACCTAGGGTTTTCGGGCTTGTCATTGCCGCGTCAAGCTACTAAATAGACCTCTTCTAAACCCCGATTTGCATTGGAGTGCCCATGGCCCGCGTTACGGTTGAAGATTGCGTTGATAAAGTTCCTAACCGCTTTGAGTTGGTGATGCTTGCATCCCATCGCGCACGTGAAATTACGGCTGGGTCTGCGATCACAGTTGATCGCGACAATGACAAAAACCCCGTGGTTGCGCTGCGTGAAATCGCAGATGAGACACAGTCCGCTGAGGATTTGCGCGAACGGATGATCGAGAGCAACCAAACTCAGATCGAAGTCGATGAGCCTGAAGCTGACGATATGGCGTTGTTGATGGGGGCTGAGCCTGCTGACAAACCAGCTGAGGACGATATGTCTGAAGAAAACTTGCTGCGCGCTCTTATGGAAGCGCAAGGGCAGCAATAAGCAAGACGCGAAAGAGGCGGACTGGATGATCGAAGTCGACGACCTGATCCAACTGGTCCGCAACTACAATCCAAACACTGACGAAGCCAAGATCGCCGCGGCCTATGCCTATGGCCGCGAGATGCACGTCGGTCAAATGCGTCAGTCGGGCGAGGAATATTTCACACATCCCGTTTCTGTTGCCGCAATTTTAACCGAGCAACAATTGGATGATGCCACGATCATCACCGCCCTGCTGCATGATACGATCGAAGACACCAAAGCCACCTATTCAGAAATTCAGGAACTGTTCGGAACGGAAGTTGCCGAGCTTGTGGACGGCGTTACCAAGCTGACCAACTTGCAGCTTTCCAGCAGTGAAACCAAACAGTCCGAGAATTTTCGCAAGCTGTTTATGGCGATGTCTAAGGACATGCGCGTCATCCTGATTAAACTCGCAGACCGTCTCCACAATATGCGGACGATCAAGGCGATGCGCGCAGAAAAACAGGCCCAAAAAGCGCGCGAAACCATGGATATTTTTGCCCCCCTCGCAGGCCGCATGGGGATGCAATGGATGCGCGAAGAGTTGGAAGACTTGGCTTTCCGCGTACTCAACCCCGATGCGCGCAATTCGATCATTCGCCGCTTTGTGATGTTGCAGCGTGAAACGGGCGACGTGATCCAAAAAATTACCCATGACATTCGTACGGAGCTTGAGGCGGAGGGAATAGAGGCCGACGTTTATGGTCGAGCGAAAAAACCCTACTCAATCTGGCGAAAAATGGAGGAAAAGGGCATAGGTTTCTCGCGCCTTTCCGACATCTATGGTTTCCGCGTTATTACGCGGCAAGACGCAGATTGTTATCGGGTTTTGGGGGCTATTCACCGACGGTGGCGCGCGGTTCCTGAACGGTTCAAAGATTACATTAGTCAGCCAAAATCAAATGGTTACCGATCGATTCATACCACTGTCTCGGGGCGGGACGCCAAGCGCGTTGAAGTTCAAATTCGCAGTCGCCAAATGCACGATGTTGCCGAAAGCGGCGTCGCGGCGCATTGGTCGTATCGCGATGGTGTGCGCACCGAAAACCCCTTCGCCATCGATCCGGCGAAATGGATTTCCGGCCTTGCCGAGCGGTTTTCCAACGCCGAGGATCACGACGAATTTCTAGAGCATGTGAAGCTCGAAATGTACTCGGATCAGGTCTTTTGTTTTACACCAAAAGGCGCGGTTGAGAAATTACCTCGTGGCGCGACACCGCTTGATTTTGCCTATGCCATCCACACGCGCATTGGCGATAGTTGTGTGGGTGCCAAGGTGGACGGATTACGCGTACCGCTTTGGACACGCCTTAAGAACGGACAATCGGTTGAGATTATAACGGCCGAGGGTCAACGCCCGCAAGCGACTTGGTTGGATATTGCGGTCACTGGACGGGCCCGCGCCGCAATCCGTCGGAGCCTTCGCGTCGAAGATCGGGATCGGTTTATTAAGCTCGGGCGAGAACTTGCCCGCGTTGCGTTTGATCATATTGGCAAGCGCGCCACAGAAAAAACGTTGCAGCGCGCCGCGGTCCAGCTTGGCCTTGCGAATTCTTCAGAACTTCTCGCACGTTTGGGCAGTGCCGAACTTTCCGCAAGTGACGCCGTTTCCATCGTCTTCCCTGAACTAGCGGCTAGTTCGGGTGATGAAATTGACGTGGCGCGCGCCGTTGTCGGCCTGTCCCCTGGGCAAAGTTTTCGCCGCGCGAAATGTTGTCAGCCTGTTCCGGGCGAGCGCATCGTCGGGATCACATATCGTGGCGAAGGTGTTGTTGTGCACGGCATCGACTGTCCGGTGTTGTCCGAATATGAAGAGCAAACTGATCGGTGGGTTGATCTTCATTGGCACTCCGGGCGCCACCCCGCCGTGCATACGGTGACGATAAATATTACCATTACCAACGACGCTGGCGTGCTGGGACGCATGTGCACACTAATTGGAGCGCAAGGTGCAAATATCTCGGATATGCACTTCTCGGACAAGAATTCAGATTTCTTCCGCCTTCTGATAGATATAGATGTGCGGGACGCTGAACACTTGCACATGGTGATGAATGCCTTAGAGGTCGAAGAGAACGTTGCTTCTTTGAAACGTCATCGCGATCCGTCGCGTAAACCGGCCTAGAGCTAAGACAGAGGAACGCAACTTGGTTTTTAAACGCCGTGATAGACGCCCCATATGGCAGGCCGTCGCGGATTTCTTTTATCCCAAGGGCGGCTGGTCGCGCGCGTTTCGCTACGTTCGGCATCGGCTTCACAGGCTACCCGACCCCCCGCATAAAATTGCGCGCGGGTTGTTCGCAGGTGTTCTCACAAGCTTTACCCCATTGTTTGGCATGCATTTTCTGATTGCTGTTATTTTGGCCAAACTTATGCGCGGTAATATTATGGCCGCGCTTCTGGGCACGTTTTTCGGCAATCCCCTCACCTTTCCAATTATCGCACCGCTCTGCATTCAGCTTGGCAAATGGATGTTGGGTCACCCGTTTCGCCAGCCCGATCAAGCGGATCTTTTGGCGAGGTTTTCGGCAGTAGGCCGAGAAATTAAAACGAATATTTGGGCAATTTTTACCGATGCAGAGCCGCATTGGTCCAGTATTGATGGGTTTTACCACTCCTTGTTCCTACCGTATTTGATTGGTGGTATTATCCCAGGGATCATCTCTGGTGTGGTTGTGTACTACCTTTCGGTGCCCTTGATCGCGGTCTATCAAAAGCGTCGGCGCGGACGGCTTAAGAAAAAACTTGATGAGTTGCGCAAGAAGGCGGCAAAGAAGGCTGACGGCTCGGCTTGATCTCGTTAACGTGCTGCGTAAATCGGTTTAGGGAATCACGAAATGGCGCAAGTAGAGAAACTTAGATTAGGTATAAATATCGACCACGTCGCGACGGTGCGTAATGCTCGCGGCGGGGACACACCCGATCCCGTACGCGCCGCAGTTTTGGCACAGCAAGCGGGTGCCGACGGTATCACAGCGCATTTGCGCGAAGATCGCCGCCATATTGGCGATGCCGATATTGACGGGTTGATGGAAGCACTCTCGATTCCGCTGAATTTTGAAATGGCCGCGACGAAAGAAATGCAAGATATCGCGCTTCGTCACAAACCGCATGCCGTTTGTATCGTGCCGGAAAAACGCGAAGAACGCACGACTGAGGGGGGGCTCGAAGTTGCCCGCGAGGAAAATGCACTGGCGCATTTTATAGCTCCTTTGCGGGATGCGGGCTGTCGCGTTTCTATCTTTATCGCCGCAGAGCCACGTCAAATCGAAGCGGCCCACCGCATTGGTGCAGCCGTTATTGAGCTGCACACTGGCGCCTATTGTGATGCCCACGCCGAAGGGCGCTTTGACGCTCGCGATGTTGAACTTGAGCGCTTGCGGGAAATGTCACAGTTTGCCCATTCGCTGGGTCTTGAGGTGCATGCGGGCCACGGGCTGACCTATGAAACCGTCAAACCGATTGCGGCGTTCCCCGAGGTTGTCGAGCTTAATATCGGCCACTTTCTGATTGGCGAAAGCATCTTTCGTGGCCTTACGCCCGCCATGGCAGAAATGCGGCGGTTGATGGATGAGGCAAGAGCTTGAACGATTGCATTGTGGTAAGTGACGGCAAAGTGGTGCCCCTATGATACTGGGGATCGGAAGCGACCTCGCGAATATCGAGCGTATTCAAGGGACTTTGGATCGGTTTGGTGATCGCTTCAAAAATCGCGTTTTTACCGAAGTTGAGCAAAGAAAAGCTGAGCGACGGCGCGATGTTGCTGGCACTTATGCCAAGCGCTGGGCTGCCAAGGAAGCCTGTTCCAAGGCGCTCGGAACGGGGCTTGCTATGGGCATCAGTTGGAAAGATATGGCCGTGAGCAATCTTCGCACTGGTCAACCGGTGATGGAAGTGACCGGTTGGGCCAAAGAGCGGCTCGCGAAAATGACCCCCGCGGGACACACGGCGATCATTCACGTCACCTTAACCGACGATCACCCGTGGGCACAGGCGTTCGTTGTGATCGAAGCACACCCAAATAATGTGTAAACGCGGCTAAAACTTGACACTCAACCGCGCGGGCCGCATGTAGCGCTAAGATATTTTGAACAGAACAGGCACGAAAATGAAAACCATCGAGAAAAAAGAAGACGGCATTCTGGAAACCGTGAAAACCGTTTTTTGGGCGCTGATCATCGCGGGCATTTTTCGGACCTTGTTTTTTCAACCATTTTGGATTCCGTCGGGTTCGATGAAAGACACGCTTTTAATCGGTGACTTCCTATTTGTGAACAAAATGGCGTATGGGTATTCGCGCTATTCCTGCCCCTTTTCTGCCTGTCCGATTACGGGGCGCATTTTGGGGTCTGAACCTGATCGCGGCGATGTGATTGTGTTCCGCCACCCGACATCAGGCGTGGATTACATTAAGCGTCTTATCGGCCTTCCTGGCGACAAGGTTCAAGTGATTGATAGTGTTGTGTTCATCAACGACGAAGAGGCGGTTCAGGTTCCTGATGGCCTATTTGTAGAAAACTATGCGCCACAAGGCTCCGCTGGCAATTTGCCTGCATGTATTACGCGCCCCGGCCCCGACGGCGAGTGTGTGAAAGATAAATTCCTTGAAACGCTTCCCGGCGGTGTGACCCACTCGATCTTGAATTTCACCGATCAACAATTGGATAATACGCAAGCGTCTATTGTACCCGAAGGGCATTATTTCTTTATGGGTGACAACCGCGATAATTCAAGCGACAGCCGCGTTCCGCAGAATGCTGGTGGTGTTGGTATGGTACCGTTTGAAAATCTGGTTGGTCGTGCGGATCGGATTGTTTTCTCGTCGGCAGGGAAATCGTTGTTTGCATTTTGGACATGGCGCGGCGACCGTTTCTTTAAAGCGGTTGAATAACGCGACACTTGTCATGTGTGGTTTAAACTTGGTCTAGAAACTGATAGGCCATCCCATCGCCCGTGGAGCGATTCCAAAAGGCATCTCGTGAGGTTTTAGTAATTTGAAGGACGATCGGTGAAAATAGCCGCAGAATTAAAGGCCTTTTGCGCCCTAATAGAGCATGATTTTGCAGACCCCGCCCTATTGTTGCGGGCTGTGACGCATAGCTCGATGTCCTCAGTTACCCGTGATGATAACCAGCGAGACGAGTTTCTTGGGGACCGTATCTTGGGTTTGGTGATCGCCGAGGCCCTGCTGCAAGCGGATAAAAATGCCAGCGAAGGCGTTCTTGCGCCGCGTTTCAATGCGCTCGTGCGCAAAGAAACCTGCGCCGATGTTGCGCGTGAAATTGGCCTTGGAACCGTTTTGAAGCTTGGCCGTTCAGAGATGATTTCCGGTGGCCGTCGCAAAGAAGCCCTCCTCGCAGATGCCATGGAAGCCTTGATCGCGGCCGTCTATCAGGACGCCGGATTTGAGGTGGGCCGTGCGTTTGTTTTGCGTCACTGGGGCAAACGTATCACAACGGTTGAGGCTGACGCGCGCGATGCAAAAACTTCGCTCCAAGAGTGGGCACAGGCTCGCAAACAGCATCCCCCAAAATATGTCGAGATCGCGCGCTCAGGCCCCGATCACGCCCCGATTTTTACAATAGAAGTTCAGCTTCAAAGCGGCGACGCCTATCGCGCGACCGCTGGATCAAAACGGCAAGCTGAACAAGCCGCTGCCACCGCGCTGCTCATGCAGCTGGAAGGAAAGTCATGACCGAAAAACGCGCCGGATTTGTTGCCCTGATTGGCGAACCAAACGCGGGAAAATCCACACTTCTTAACTTCATGGTTGGGGCCAAAATCTCAATCGTAACGCATAAGGTTCAAACGACCCGAACCCGTATTCGCGGCGTAGCCATCGAAGGCGATAGCCAGATTGTCTTTATCGACACGCCGGGCGTATTTCGCCCCCGTCGCCGTCTGGACCGCGCAATGGTTGCTGCGGCTTGGGGGGGCGCTGCCGATGCCGAGGTTGTGGTGCTGTTGATTGAGGCGAACCGTGGTTTGACCGAGGGCGTCGCCATGATGCTCGAAACCCTCTCTGAATTCGCAGAAGGCCGCCGCATTGCGCTTGCGATCAATAAAATTGACCGCGTTAAGGCCGAAACCCTCCTTGGTTTGGCCGCCGAAATGAACGAAAAATTCCCCTTCACCGAGACGTTCATGATCTCAGCTGAAAAAGGTCACGGGGTTGGCGCGTTACGCAAGTGGCTCGCCGATGAAATGCCTGTTGGCCCGTGGCTTTACCCCGAAGACCAAATTGCCGATCTTCCGTTGCGGATGATCGTCGCCGAAATGACGCGCGAGAAACTGACTCTGCGGATGCATCAGGAATTGCCGTATCAGCTGACGGTTGAAACGGAAAAATGGGAAGACCGCAAAGATGGATCGGTGCGCATTGATCAACTGATTTACGTGATGCGCGACGGCCACAAAGGCATCGTTCTGGGCAATAAAGGCGAGTCGATCAAAGCCATCGGGACCGCCGCCCGCGAAGAGATGGAAGCCTTCCTTGATCGCAAAGTGCATCTGTTTCTTCAGATTAAAGTACGGCCAAATTGGCTTGAAGAATCAGAGCGTTACGATGAAATGGGTCTGTCCTTCAAAGATGGGAACGTATGACACGACTCACGGCAGATTTTTGGGTCGCGGCGTATCTGACGCGGCTTCGACTTAAGGATATTCCAGCGTTTGTTACCTCAAAAGGGGACCTAACCGCTGGGGCCGTACTGGTGAAGCTCAATACCCTCGATGGTCAGGCTGAGGTTTTTCAGAAAAGTTTTGACCTGATGACAGGTGAACGGGCTTGGATTTCCCTCCGCAAGGGGGATGAACCCGGCGTCGATAAAGCGATTAAAAAACAATGCAGTTTTGATCCAGACCTTTGGGTGATCGAAGTCGAGGACCGCGCCGGTCGTCATTTGCTCGACGAACCGGGATTTGCGGACTAGTTTAAGCGCATGGAATGGCGTGACCAAGGCACAGTATTGACGGTTCGTCGGCACGGGGAAACCTCCGCGATTATCGACGTGCTTACGCCGGAGCGTGGGCGCTATACAGGCGTTGTGCGTGGCGGGACGAGCCGCAAGCTTGCACCCATTCTCCAGCCGGGAGCCGAGCTATCTCTGACGTGGCGCGCGCGATTGGAGCAGCATATGGGGGCGTTTACAGTCGAGCCCATTCGGACGCGCGCAGCCCTTGTGATGGACGACCGATTGGCCCTAGCAGGGCTCAACGCGATCACCGCGCTCTTGGCTTTCTGTCTCCCTGAACGAGAGCCGCATAAGCCAATATATTCGACGTCTATATCCCTCTTGGATTTACTGTCCATGACAGACGCGTGGCCGCTTGCCTATCTCAGATGGGAGGCGAATTTACTCGAAGAAATGGGGTTTGGTATGGACTTGCGCCGCTGTGCTGTGACGGGCAGTCGTGACGATCTGATCTATGTTTCGCCTAAATCTGCGCGGGCGGTCAGTCGTGCAGGTGCTGGGGAATGGGCCAGCCGTTTATTGCCATTGCCGCAATGTCTTTTGGGGCAAAGCTCGGTGACGGATGAGGAAATCATGCAAGGTCTAGAAACGACGGGATACTTTCTAAAGAACCGTTTGGCAGTGGCTCTCGGTGATAGGGATTTGCCCGCCGCGCGCCAAAGACTGATCGACCTTTTGAAGCGCTAGTCACCCTTAAAAACCATTTCGCCGCCATCGTCGTTAGTGAGGATCAGTGTGCTGCCAGCGACCTCGGCGATCGTCATTGCCGCAAGTGCTGTGAAGTACGCGCTTTCTTGGTCCATGTCGGCACAGGCCATTTTAGTGCTTCCAAAGTCTTCGAGTGCGAACCACGGATAGGGCGCTGTTTGCGCGCCAAAGTAGGCGTTGCAGGGGGCTTTCCCCGCAATTTCCCCTTCTCCAGGAAAAGTCAGATTCGCCGAGGCTGTAAATGCGACGCCATTTAGGCTTTCTAAAACCCATGTGACGCCAGTGGCGCTGTAGCCGCTGATCGTTTCATCCCCTTGGCAGGAGGATAGTCCGAATAACATTACAAAAACGGCACGTATCATCGCCCAAGATTGCCACCAAACTTAGCTTTCGGCAAGGGCGACAATTGCGGCAAGCAGGCTGGTTAGGGCGGAGCGATCTTGATCGAAATTTCCAGTCGAGAGGGCCTTTAGGCCGATCATGGTTGCATAAATAGCGCGTGGAAAATCAGGATTGGTCAGGTCGAGGTCCGCAAGAATTTCGGCAAGATCGTTGATCCGACTTTGATCGACGCGCGCGAGTGTCTCTTGGGCCATCTGGTCCTCACGGGCCCAGGCGCGCATTGCGAGTGCTGCGTTTGCAAAGAGCGCATTCGGAGCGCTCGCCGATTCCTGAGTATTCGCCAGTGCGAGAAGGCGCTCGGCAGGTGTGCTTGAGTTCTCAGGCTCGGGGTGCTGCGTTGTACTGCGCTCCCAATATTGAAGAAGTGCAGTTTTAAAATCCGCTACATCTTTGAAATGCCAATAGAAAGACCCCTTTGTTGCCCCAATATCGCGTGCAAGGCGTTCTGCACGCAGGGCTTGTGGGCCGCTGGTCGTCAGTGAATGGAGGCCCAGAACGAGCCAATCTTCGATGGTGAGGCGCTTGGGTTTTTCAGCCATAAGTGAGCGTACGATGTCGTATACTACTGCGCAACGACAATCGACAACGTACGCTTGCGTATGGAGTGGAAGCGTCGGGCACCCTTTTGGAAATGCCCGACGGGTGTTCTAGCTTAGATGCCTACGTCAATGATTGCTTTCGCAAGGATCGAGACGGATTCTTCGTTCAGGCCAGCGATGTTCATACGGCTGTCACTGACCATGTAAATGCCGTGTTGATCACGCAGTTTGGCGACCATTTCAGGCGAGGTTCCAAGGCGTGAAAACATGCCGCGATGTTGAGCAAGGAAACCGAAGCGGTCAGAATTGGCAAGTGTTTGCAATTCTAGTGCCAATTGTTTGCGCAGGGACAACATATTCAAACGAACTTCTTCAAGTTCCGCCTGCCAATCTGCACGCAATTCCGGATCAGTCAGAATCATCGTCACCAAACGTGCGCCGTGGTCGGGGGGGAAGCTAAAGTTTTGGCGATTTAGGAACGCCAAGTTGCCCTGTGTGACGGCCGTGTTTTTTGGGTCCTCACTAATGGCCATGAGGATGCCAGTGCGCTCACGGTAAACGCCGAAGTTTTTGGAACAACTTGCAGCAATCAGGCATTCTGGCATTTCAGAGGCCACCATCCGCACGCCAGCAGCGTCGTCTTCGAGACCGTCGCCAAAGCCCTGATAGGCGATGTCGATCATCGGCGTTGCGCCTGTCTCCTGAAGGACGGAAATCACCCCAGCCCATTCAGGGAGGGTCAAATTTGCGCCAGTTGGGTTGTGACAGCAGCCATGCAACAACACGACATCACCGGGTTTTGCGTTGGCCAAATCTTCGGCCATCCCTGCAAAATCAACACCACCAGTTTCGGCATCAAAGTAGCGATATTCCCGCATGGAAAGCCCGACGTATTTGACAATAGAGGGATGGTTTGGCCATGTTGGATTCGAAAGCCAAATTGTCGCGTCTGGGCTCATCATTTTGATGAGTTCCATAGCTTGGCGAATAGCGCCCGTGCCACCTGGCGTAGCAGCCGCTGCGATACGATCCCGAGCAACCGACGTGCCAAGGACGAGGTCAATCATCGCATCGTGAAACGCAGGATCCCCCGCGAGGCCCGTGTAAGACTTCGTGGTTTCGCGTTCCCAGAGTTGCTTTTCAGCGATCTTTACGGCGCGCATAACGGGCGTGTTGCCGCTCGCGTCCTTATAGACGCCGACGCCGAGATCGATTTTGGTGTCGCGCGGATCAGCGCGATACATGCCGACCAGTTCAAGGATTTTGTCTGCGGGTTGTGCGGTTAAGTTGGTGAGCATTCTAGGCCCCTGTTTCAGCTTTGAGATAATCGAACATGCCCCATTCGGCCCAAGAACCGTCATAAAGCGCGTGGTTTCGGTGCCCGATCACTTCGAGCGCCAGAGAGAGAATCGCGGCAGTCACACCAGACCCGCAGGTCGTAATCGCGGGGCGCGAAAGGTCCACACCGGCTGCTTGGAAAACGGCCTTGATCGCGGTGGGATCCTTCATTGTGCCATCGGGTTTTAACAGGGTGGCATAATGCACGTTGCTTGAATTTGGAATATGCCCCGCGCGCAGGCCTTTGCGTGGCTCGGGTGAATCGCCGCGAAAACGGGCGGGACTGCGGGCGTCAATGATCTCGTGGTCCTCAAGTTTGGAGGCCGAGGCAACCTGCGTTACGTCGCGCACGAGGTGGTTTTGTCGTGAGGTTGTCATATGGCGGTCGCGAACAATTGGCGGGCTGTCGTCCACGGGGTGGCCTTGGGAAATCCACTTTGCCAAGCCGCCATCCAGCACGGCGATATCGGTCTTGCCCATCAAGCGGAACAACCACCATATGCGGGCCGCCGAAAACAAGCCTGCTCCGTCGTAAACCACAACTTGATGCCCGTCACCCACGCCCATCGCGCGCATGCGACTCATGAATTTCTCAACGGGGGGCGCCATATGGGGCAAGGCGCTGCGCTGGTCCGAAATCTCTTCGATGTCGAAAAACCGGGCGCCTGGAATATGGGCTTTGTCGTACTCGGCTTTGGGATCGCGCCCCATATCGGGCAGGTACCATGAAGCATCCAGAATGCGCAGGTCAGGGTCGTTCAAATGCTGGGCGAGCCAGTCCGTAGACACGAGCGTTTTGGGATCATTATATGGCATTGGTACCCCTTAATCTTCTACTCTACAGGCTGCGTGATCGGGCCATGTTAGCCGCGGTCTCGCAATATGCGTTGTTGTTGGCGGCCCCAGTCGCGTTTAGCGTCAGAGGCACGTTTGTCGTGATTTTGCTTGCCTTTACCGACGCCGATTTTGATCTTCACATGGCCTTTATGGTTGAAATACATCACCAGTGGAATAAGCGTCATCCCCTTGCGCGATGTTGCCTGCCAGAGGCGCACCAATTCTTTCTTTTTAACCATTAGTTTGCGGCGACGTTTCTCGTCGTGTCCCCAAGTAACGGCCGGTTTGTAGGGCGCGATATAGCTGTTCACGAGCCAGAGTTCGTTATCCTCAACGGCGGCATAGCTTTCGGCGATGTTACTTTGACCAATGCGCAAAGACTTGACTTCAGAGCCTTGCAATATAATGCCGCACTCAATGTCGTCCTCAATCGCGTAATCATACCGCGCGCGGCGGTTTTCAGCGATGATTTTGTAGTTTCTGTCTTCAGCGGTTTCTTTTTTAGCCATGGGAATGATCTAATGTGCGTGGTCTAGGATGTCTAGATGCGCGAGGAAATGTCCCGCCGAAAGAAATCCATCGGCGGGAGAGGGATTTAGGCCAAAATACCAGCGAATTGCATTGCAGCTTTGATTTGCAGCTTTGTGTCGTCCAACAGGCCGGTCAAAGGCGAGCGTACGTCTTCGGTGCATTTGCCCAAAAGCGACAGCGCATATTTTGCACCCACAAGGCCTGGCTCGACAAAGAGCGCGGTGTGAAGCGGCATCAGGCGGTCTTGAAAGGTTAGCGCTTTGGCGAAATCGCCTTGTGCCAGCGCTGCTTGAAATTCCGCACAGAGGCGCGGCGCGACATTGGCCGTCACCGAAATACAGCCAACGGCCCCATGCGCATAATACCCTAGCGCCATAGCGTCTTCGCCCGAAAGCTGAACAAAATCAGCGCCACAGGTTCCGCGATTTTCGGAAATCCGCGACACGTCGCCTGTGCTATCTTTCACGCCGATGATCATGGGCAACTTGCTCAATTCACCCATCGTTTCCGCCGTCATATCCACCACAGAACGACCGGGGATGTTATAGATGACGATCGGCAAACCTTCTTGGGCCGCTGCCGTGAAATGGGCGATCAAGCCACGCTGTGTGGGTTTGTTGTAATAAGGGGTCACAACAAGGGCCGCGTCGGCGCCAACGTTCTTGGCGAATTGCACAAAGCGGGTCATTTCGGTGGTATTGTTGGAGCCAGCGCCCGCAATCACAGGAATACGCCCCGCGCTCGCTTTTACAACGACCTCAATAACCATTTCGTGCTCTTCGTGGCTTAACGTGGGGCTTTCGCCCGTTGTACCCACAGGAACAAGGCCCGTTGAGCCTTCTTCGATGTGCCACTCAACCAAATGTTTGAGCGCGTCGAGATCCAGTTGGCCACCCTTAAGCGGCGTCACCAGAGCGGGAAGGGAACCCTTGAACATGACACGTCTCCTTTTTGATTGAGGGCGCGAGTCGCCCTGATGATCGTGTGTAATCGCGGCGGAACCTAGCCGCCTCACGGGCAATTGCCAAGTTGTGTGTTGCTGATGGATGCGAATCCGTTAAACTTTATCAAAATAGATCCAAAAAGGACGATATCGTGCGGCAAATCCATCGAGTATTTTTTTCTACCCTTCTCACATTAGTTGTAACGTCTCAATCTGTTGCGGCGCAGGCCGACACGGCATTGGCGCAGGCCATGGATTTGGTGCGTTTACAGGATTGGCCCGCGGCCGAATTTGCGGCAAAGCCAGCGGGGGCCACAGCGCAAACAATTGTTGAGTGGCACTACCTCAGGGCGGGCAAAGGGACGTTGGACGAATACGAAGCCTTTTTGCGGGACCACGCGGATTGGCCCGGAATGCCGTACCTAAGCGAAAGGGGCGAAAAAACGCTGTACACCGACACGTCGCCGCAACGGGTTCTGGCGTATTTCAAAACCGATGGTCCGCAAACGGGCACGGGGGCTCTCGCCTATGCTGCGGCCTTGTCCAAAACGGGGGAAACCGCACGCGCCTCTGCAACGATAACCGATGCATGGCGCACAATGCCGCTCACTTCGGCCGAGCAACTCTCGTTTTTAGCAACTTATAGCGACCTGCTGAAACCTTATCATCAAGAGCGCATGGATATGCTTTTGTGGCAGGGGGCATCAAACGAAGCCCAAGCGCTTATGCCCTATGTGAGTGACGGCTGGCAGAAACTGGCAGCTGCTCGGATTGGGTTACGTCAGCAAGTTGACGGGGTGGACGGAATGATTTCTGCCATTCCCGTTGGTTTGGCCAGCGATCCGGGTTTGGCCTATGAGCGCTTTGTTTGGCGCGCCCGCAAAGACCGCTATGACGATGCCCTCGTGCTTTTGAATGAACGCTCTAATTCGGCAGCATCACTGGGACGGCCCGAAGAATGGGCGCGGCGTCGTGCCCTGATTGCGCGGTACGAAATGCGTGCGGGTCGTTATGAGAGTGCCTATACAGCCGCGTCCCGACATCACCTGTCGCAGGGCGATTATTTTGCCGATTTGGAGTGGCTTTCGGGCTATATCGCGCTGCGGTTCCTTAACCGACCTTCCGATGCGCTAAAGCATTTCAAAGCGTTCCAAGCCGGAGTGGATTCCCCGATTAGCCTTGGACGAGCAGGCTATTGGGAGGGGCGTGCCTATGAAGCAATGGGCGACGCGACTCGCGCGCAGGCGGCTTATGTCTTTGGTGGTGGCTTCCAAACCAGTTTTTACGGCCAACTTGCCGCCCAAGAAGCGGGCATGGCGATGGATCCAGCGCTTTTGGGTCAGGAAAAATTCCCCGATTGGAAAACCACAAGCTTTGCCAACTCCAGCGTGTTTGAGGCTGGGCGACTTCTCGATGACGCAGGTGAAAGTCGCATTTCGGCACGGTTTATCTCGCATCTTGCCGAAAGCCTCAATCGCAGCGAACGCGGCTCGCTTGCCGCTTGGGCGATCGAAAACGAAAATCCGTATACTGCGCTTCATGTGGCTAAGCGCGCCGCACAATTTGGCGATACCTTGCACGCGTCCATGTACCCAATGCATCCCGTTGCCACAAAATCACCCCTCGTGGTTTCACCTGAATTGGCGCTCGCTATTTCCCGTCGCGAAAGCGAATTCAATTCACGGGTGGTGTCTGGCGCAGGGGCGCAGGGCCTGATGCAAGTCATGCCCGGAACGGCGGAACTTGTGAGTAGAAAAATCGGGATCGAGTATGAACCGTCCAAAGTTTTGAGTGATTGGGATTATAACGCAACGCTGGGAACCAACTATTTGGCGGGGCTCATTGAGGAGTTTGGCGACAACGTGATCCTTGTTTCTGCGGGGTACAACGCAGGGCCTGGACGCCCCCGCCGCTGGCTTTCTGAACGGGGTGATCCGCGGGCTAACAGTGCGCAAGTTGTCGATTGGATCGAACATATCCAATATGATGAGACGCGGAATTACACCATGCGCGTGTCAGAAGCGCTGTTGCCTTATCGGGCGCAATTGGCGGGAAAATCCCAAAACATACGGCTTATTGAGGATTTAACACAGCGTTAGATTTGCGCCGTTCGCGCCAAAAGGTAAACAGGCCAGCCGCGATAACAACCGAGACCCCGATCGCTACGTTGACGGGCAATGTTTCGCCCAAAAAGAAGATGCCCGCCATCGAAGCAAAGACCAATTGCAGATAGGCAAACGGCTGAACTGCGCTGGCTTCGGCAACCTCATAGGTGCGGATCAAAAGCCAGTGCCCCAAAGCGCCAGAAACGCAGAGCACCGCCATCCAGAAATAATGGGTGGTGGTCATGTTTTGCCAAAACCAAACGCCCACGGCAGATGAGAAAACCATACCAACGGTTCCCGTCCAGAAAAAGCTAGTCGCCGCGGTGTCCTTGCGCCCAGCATAGCGGGTAAGCAGGCTGTAGAGCGCAAAGCCAATGGCGGCGACGAGTGGAACAATGGCCGCAGGCGAGAACACTTTTACGCCGGGTTGAAGGATGATTACGATGCCGACAAATCCAGCCATGATGGCGAAAACACGTGGCCAACCAACTTTTTCACCCAATATAGGCCCCGATAGGGCGGCGATAATCAGCGGGTAACTCGCAAAAATTGCGTGACTTTCCACAAGTCCCAGCAATACGAACGCAAGCACCATGACGTTGATCTGCGCGCTGAGCAGCAGGCCACGGATGATTTGTACAACCGGCTGTTTGGTTTTCGCCACGGCCCGAACGCCACCCGGTTTACGCGCGGCAATTGCCACAACAAAGGCCGCGAAAAACCAATAGCGGATCATCACAACCATCATCACATTATACTCGCTCGCCAAAACACGCGAAATCACGTCTTGGAGGGCAAATACAAAGGTTGTCGCCGTCATCAACATAATGCCAAGGCGGGTGTCTGATCGTTGAATCATGTGAGGGTATCCAGTCTTCCGATGCTCATGTGTCGTTTGCGGGCAAAGCCTTTGACGCGCTCGACGGTGAAGCCCCCCTCGGCCAGCCCTTTGCGAACAAATCCGGCGGCGGTATAGGTTGCAAAGGTTCCGTTGGGATGGGTGTGATCGGCGACGGCCGACATAAGGTTGGCTTCCCAAAGTTCGGGGTTTTTAGCGGGGGAAAACCCGTCCAAAAACCACGCGTCCGCCTTGTGGGGCCACTTGGGGAGGGTCTCTCGCGCATCGCCGATTATAATTTCGGCGTGCAGGTCAGGGAGGTCAATCGTCGTTTTCCCATCGGCCAGTTGCGCCAAAATTGGAGGGGCCACGCGTAGGGCCTCTGGAAAGGCCCGCAAGGCACGCTCCATTTCGGCGGCTGTCATCGGGTAGGCTTCAAAACTTGTGAAGCGCAGGGGCGTGGTCCTGCCCGCTTCGCGCCATGAAAGGAGTGCCGCACAGAGATTAAGGCCCGTACCAAACCCAAGTTCAGCGATTTGAAACCCCTCGCAAAACCGCGCGGGGAGGTCATTTCCGCCTAAAAACACGTGCCGTGTTTCCTCAAGCCCGTTGCCAAGCGAGAAATACGGATCGTCAAAGCGCAACGACACTGGGATTTCATCATCGCGCCATTCCAAATCTGCTTGCTGGTTCTTCATGCACGATTGTCCTAAACACGGGCGAGAAACCGGAGAATGTAGAAGGGCGCGGACTTTGGCAATGGCAGAAATAACAGTAATGGGGGCGGGCGCGTTTGGCCTGTCTGTCGCCTATGTTTGTGCCAAGGCGGGCGCGAAAGTTCAAGTTGTTGAGCGGGCCTCGGTCGGGGCAGGGGCCAGCGGTGGCTTCGTTGGCGCCCTTGCGCCACATACGCCCGAGCGCTGGGAGGCCAAAAAACAGTTTCAATTCGAAAGCCTCTGTATGGCGCCCGCGTTTTGGCGCGGGGTCGAGGAGGTGTCAGGTTTTGCGACGGGCTATGGCCGCGTTGGACGCCTTCAGCCGATTAACACCGCCCGCATATTGGAGCTGTCCCATGAACGCCACGAGGCCGCCAAGGAGTTCTGGCACGGCGAGGCAAGCTGGGATGTGGTCAAGGCCGAAGAACATGCTGGTTGGGCACCGGAAAGCAAAACGGGGTACCTCGTGCATGATACGCTTTCCGCGCGCTTGCATCCGCGATTGGCGACCATGGCATTGGCACAGGCGGTAACAAAACTTGGCGGCGAAATCATTCTTGGCAAAGACGTGCCGCAAACGCCCAATACGAAAGTCATTTGGGCAACGGGCGTCGCGGGGCTTTTTGCAATGGCCAAAGAATTCGACGCCCCCATCGGCAATGGCGAAAAAGGCCAAGCGGCGCTTTTGGGATATGACGCCACAGGCAAGAACCAGCTGTTCTCAGATGGAATTTACGTTGTTCCCCATTCCAATGGAACAACCGCGATTGGCTCGACAACTGAGCGATATTTCGACGACGCTAATGCAACAGATGACTTGCTCGAAGACCTCATCGCTCGGGCATTTACTGCGTTTCCGATGCTGGCGCAGGCTCCTGTGATTGAGCGTTGGGCTCGCGCGCGGCCGCGCTCCTTTACCCGTGCACCCATGATTGGTGCCTATCCCGGACGTCCGAATAATTTTATCGCAAACGGAGGGTTTAAAATTGGCTTTGGCATGACCCCAAAACTCGCGACAACCCTTGCCGAGCTTGTTTTGAACGGGAACGATACAATCCCCGACCATTTCCGCGTTGAGGCCAATTTGGCGGGCTAGTTGCGCCTCGTTGCACATAATTTTCTTGAGGCTTGCACCCCAGTGAAAACTCCAGCAAAGTCGCTGCGAAACGCAATGAAATGGGCACATAGAATGAAACGTCACGGTGGAAAAATTCTCGTAGATCAACTGGTTGCCCAAGGCGTGGAGCGAGTTTTTTCTGTTCCGGGGGAAAGCTTTTTAGCCGCGCTGGATGGCCTGTACGAAAGCGGTATTGAAAACCACGTTTGCCGCCAAGAAGGCGGCGCTGCAATGATGGCCGAAGCGCAAGGTAAGCTCACAGGCAAGCCTGGAATCGCTTTCGTGACACGCGGCCCGGGTGCGACAAATGCTGCAGCGGGCGTGCATATCGCCCGTCAAGATAGCACGCCGATGATCCTATTTGTCGGGCAAATCGCCCGAGGGCACCGCGATCGGGAAGCGTTTCAGGAAGTTGATTATAGGGCCGTTTTTGGGACACTCGCCAAATGGGTGACTGAGGTGGATCAAATCGAGCGCCTCCCCGAATACATCAGTCGCGCGTTTCATGTCGCAACCTCCGGACGGCCCGGCCCTGTGGTTCTGGCATTGCCCGAAGACATGCTCAGTTCGATTGCGGACGTTCCAGATATTGCACCCATTGCCCCCCGTCTAGTCGGTGTTGCTGATGCTTCGATTTCGGCAATTCGCACTGAAATTGCCCGCGCCAAACGTCCTTTGGTAATCCTCGGTGGCAGTAAATGGTCTAAGCAGGCCGCAGCCGATATCGCGCAGTTTGCAAAGGCCTCCGACCTGCCTATTGCTGTTGATTTTCGCCGCCAAGATTACATCGATAACCGCCACCAAAACTACATTGGCGACTTGAACGTTGGCATCAATCCCGCGCTAAAAACTCGTCTTGCAGAGGCTGATCTTTTGGTCATTCTCGGGGCGCGTTTGGGAGATATTGCGACCTCAGGGTATACAACAATTGACCCCACCAACATCACCACGCGCATTGTGCATGTGCACCCCGATCCCGATAGCTTGGGACAGGTGTACCGCCCTGATTTGGGTTTGGTAGCGGACACGGGCGAGGTTGTTGCCGCACTTGCGGCTTGCCCCCCAATTACGGGTCCTTGGAGTGAGTGGCGCGCAGCGGCTCGTGCCGATTATGAGGCATGGTCGAAGCCCAGAACGACACCGGGGGACGTGAAAATGGAAGAGGTCATCGCGCATCTTTCTGAGGTTCTGCCTGAGGACGCGATCCTGACCAATGGCGCGGGCAATTATGCGGCCTTCCTGCACCGCTACTTTGTTTACAAACAGCACGGAACCCAACTGGCTCCAACTTCTGGGAGCATGGGGTATGGCTTCCCCGCCGCCATTTCCGCAGCGATTTCCTTTCCGGAAAAAACAGTTGTGTGCCTTGCAGGGGATGGATGTTTTCAAATGACGTGCAACGAGTTGTCAACGGCCATGCAATCAGGGGCGAATGTCATCACGATAGTTGCAAATAACGGCCGCTATGGGACCATTCGGATGCATCAGGAAATGCACTATCCCGCGCGGGTTTCTGGGACCGATTTGGTTAGTCCTGATTTCGCCGCCCTTGCGCGTGCCTATGGCGGGCATGGCGAATTGGTTACCAGAACCGAAGATTTCCCCGCCGCCTTTGAGCGGGCACGAAACTGTGGGACTCCCGCCATTATCGAATTGAAACTCGACAGCGAAGCACTTGCCCCTGGAGCGACATTGAGTGAAGTCAGGGCGCGTGCAAAAGCTTAGTTAAGGCGCTCAACAACATAGTCGGCGATATCGGCAAGCATATCTTTGATCGGGTCCTCAGGAAGCCCGATCAACGCTGACTTGGCTTTCGCAGACCATTGCAGCGCCTCTTGGCGAGTCTCTTGCAGGGAATTGTGGCTGGCCAAAAGTGCGAGGGCAGTGTCAAGATCGCCGTCGCGCTGGTCGCCCTTTTCAATCGTCCGTTTCCAAAAGGCCCGCTCTTCATCGGTCGCTTTTGCAATCGCTTTGATGACCGGCAGGGTGAGTTTGCGCTCACGGAAATCGTCGCCAATATTTTTGCCCGTGGCGTCGCCGCCCCAATAATCCAGCAAGTCGTCGACAATTTGGAAGCAAATGCCCAACGCGTCGCCAAAGTCATATAGGGCGCCGGTGGTCACCTCATTTGCGCCCGCTATCACGCCCCCAACTTCTGTCGCCGCAGAAAATAGCGCTGCCGTTTTGCCGCGCACAACTTTGAAGTAAATCTCTTCGGTTGTGGCCAAATCTTGGGCGGCCGTAAGCTGCAAGACTTCGCCTTCAGCAATGGTCGCGGACGCATTTGCGAGAATATCAAGGGCGCGCATATTGCCTGTCTCGACCATCAATTGGAAACTGCGCGCAAAAAGATAGTCGCCGACAAGGATGCTGGATTTATTATCCCACAACAGATTGGCCGTCGGACGTCCACGCCGTTGGCCGCTTTCGTCAACGACATCGTCATGCAGCAATGTCGCGGTGTGAATAAACTCAACCGTCGCGGCCATATGGATGTGATAGGGCCCGTCGTAGCCACAGATTCGCGCCGCCGCGAGAGTTAGCATCGGGCGCAAACGTTTGCCGCCCGCTTCGACCAAATGCGCCGTCACTTCCGGGATGCGAGGCGCGTGTTCGGAGGCCATGCGACGGCGAATCAGGGCGTTTACAGCATCAAGTTCACCCGCGAGCGCATCGCTCAGGCGTTCATGCGGTTTGACCGCAATTTCATCTAATCCCATCACGCTCACGTCATCCCTCTCGACAAATAACCCCTTTAGGGCTTAAGTCCTTGGCTATGAAAGAGCTTTTAAAAACAAACGATCCAACCGTCATCGCGTTCGCGCAAGCCCTTCTTCAAGGAGAGGGTATAGACTGCTTTGAAATGGACGTAAATATTAGCGTGCTCGAAGGTTCCATAGGCATTTTGCCGCGCCGATTGATGGTTCGCGACCGAGATCACTTTATGGCACAGGCGATTTTGCGCGATAATGACGTTCCCCTAGGAAAATGAATGAGTTTTCCGCAAACGACCGATGACTCTTTCTTGGGGGGGCGCGTCACGCTTCGACAACCTGCACAGGGCTACCGCGCGGGGCCGGACGCGGTGTTGCTTGCGGCTGCGATTCCTGCGATCTCGGGCGAGTCGGTGTTGGAGCTTGGCTGCGGTGTTGGCGCGGTGTCGCTCTGCCTAAATGCGCGGGTCTCAGGATTGGATTTGGTGGGAGTCGAAATTCAGCCAGACTATGCCGACTTGGCTCGTGAAAATGCTCAGGGTGCGCTTGAAGTTGTTACGGCTGACCTCTCCGAAATGCCACTATCAATCAGGGATCGTCAGTTTCACCACGTCGTGGCAAACCCGCCGTATTACCTTGAGAAAAGGCGTAAAAAATCCGAAGATGTGGGGCGAGAAACGGCTTTCACGGAGGACACACCGCTTTCCCTTTGGGTGGAAGTCGCGGCGAAAAGATTACGTCCCAGAGGGGTCTTTTCCTTGATCCAAGATATCGAGCGATTGCCCGAAATTATGGCCGCCGCCTTGCCCGTTTTGGGTAGTCTGGAAGTCTTGCCGATCTCTGCGCGCGAAGGTCGTCGGCCAAGACGGTTTTTGCTGCGGGCCCGCAAGGGAGGGCGTGCGGAATTTATTTTACATCCTGCGCTCGTTCTTCATATGGGGGACGCGCACTCGGTGGATCAAGATAGCTACTTGCCGGAAGTTAAATCCGTGTTGCGAGATGGCGTCGCCCTTAATTTTCCAAGCCGTTAAGTGTTTGTTAATGTTTGTGCTCTTTTCTCACAGTAGGCAAGGGTCGGCCAACGGTTGTTTAAGATGCGTGACAAAGAGTCGATCCTGTGTTTTTCTGAAGACCTAGCTAATCTTATTTAGGAGGACGACTATGAACATGAGTTCGCATTTGAATGAGCTCCGTAGAAAACATCAAACTCTTTCCACTAAAGTCGAGACGGCGCAGAAGAGCCCCTCAGCAGATGAGCTTACCATTGCAAATATGAAGAAACAGAAATTGTTGCTAAAAGAGCAGATTAACCGATTGTCCGAAGCTTAGGACGCTTCGTCAGACTCGCGAGCACTGGCGCGTGACGCCAGTGCAGCACCCGCAATGATGAGGCAGGCAGAGAGTGCCAGAGACCAACTGGCCGTTGTTACGCCAACAAATACAAGAATTGCGGTTGAAAACACGGGTGCAGCATATGAGGTGACGCCCAACAATTGGATGTCGCCTTTTTTCATGCCGAAATCCCACGTGTAAAACGCGATTCCGACAGGACCAACGCCTAGCGCAACGATGGATGCCCAAGCTATGGGATCCTGAGGCCAATAGGTCGTTTCAAACACAAGGTGGGCCAGAAGCGAGAGCAAAGACGTAAAGACGCAGAAAATTGCGACCGTCTCAGTCGGGGCCGTGCCTAAGCGTCGAGAAATAACTGAATAGCTTGCCCAAGTGACCGCACACATGAGTGCGAGGGCGTAACCTAGAATGAACTCCGACTTCAACGCCCCTCCATTCCCCATAAGGATGGCTGCCCCAACAAACCCTAGAATCGCACCGATAATGTGGGTGGGCTTAAGGCGTTCCTCTGGAAGGAAGCCACTGAAAAGGACAATGAGAAGGGGCCAGAGATACGCGATCAATCCCGCCTCAGCAGGGGGAGCCAGTCGCAGGGCTGAAAAATACAGAAAATGGTACCCAAATAATCCAAGAGTTCCGAACGCGTAGATTTTCCAATTTACGTGGAGCAGGGCGGAAAAACCGATACCTCGGGCTACCCAAACGAGCCCGATGACACCAGAAATAGCGAAACACATCGCGTTGAGTTGCAGGGGAGGTATTGGCGAGCTGCCAACTGTCAAAACGGCCAAAAAAGACCAGAGTAAAATTGCCGAAGCTCCCACGGCTGTTGCTTTTCGCCTCTTCACTTGAAGCGATCGGCGTCGTCACGGTGGGTTTTGAAAACTTCCATCGTTGCCTCTACCTTTAAAATCCAAGCTTCAATTTTAGTTAAATGCGGTTCTTCTTGGCGGCTAATCGGACGGATATTTCGGTAGAGATTGGGAATGAGGATAGCAAGAAAAAAGGGGCCGGTTTGCGCCGGCCCCAAGCAATAATCTTACGATTGTTTAAACGAAATACTGGCCGCCATTTGCCGTAATCGTTGATCCGGTCACAAAACCCGCATCATCAGATGCGAGGAAAACGACGCAACGCGCGATTTCACTTGCTTCACCCAAACGTCCCACAGGGATTTGCGCGATAATGCTTTCGCGGACTTTCTCGGGAACGGCCATAACCATTTCCGTTCCGATGTAACCGGGGCAAATCGCGTTTACGGTAATGCCTTTGAAGGCGCCTTCTTGAGCAAGAGCTTTGGTGAAGCCGAGATCACCTGCTTTTGCCGCCGAATAATTGGCTTGGCCCATTTGGCCTTTTTGACCGTTGATTGAGCTAATATTGATTACCCGGCCAAATTTCCGGTCTCGCATTCCGTTCCAAATTGGATGGGTCATGTTGAAAACACCAGAGAGATTTGTGTCGATGACTTCTTGCCACTGATCGCGGGTCATTTTGTGGAACATACCGTCGCGCGTGATCCCCGCGTTGTTGACCAACACCTCAACAGGGCCAAGGTCGGCTTCGACTTTTGCTATTCCCGCAACACATGCGTCATAGTCGGCGACAGACCATTTATAAGTAGCGATTCCAGTTTCGGCCGTGAACTTCGCGGCGGCTTCTTCATTGCCCGCAAAGTTTGCTGCGACCGTATAGCCTTCAGCTTTGAGGGCTGTAGCAATGGCTGCGCCGATCCCACGTGTTCCGCCCGTAACGAGTGCTACTCTTGACATGCTGTTCTCCTCCAGAAGTATTAATAGATAAAAATATCATACGTGCGCGCAATTTTGTTGCGCGCACGATTTGAAATTAGTCGCGTTCAACACAAAGTGCAACGCCCATTCCACCGCCAATACAAAGCGTCACCAGACCCTTTTTCGCGTCGCGGCGCTTCATTTCGAACAGAAGAGTGTTTAACACGCGCGCGCCAGAAGCACCGATTGGGTGGCCAATGGCGATCGCACCGCCGTTTACATTCACGATCTCAGGATCCCAGCCCATCTCTTTGTTAACGGCACAGGCTTGTGCAGCGAAAGCTTCATTGGCCTCAATCAAGTCCAAATCGCTTGCTTTCCAGCCAGCTTTCTCGAGGGCCTTCTTGCTGGCGTAAACGGGTCCAACGCCCATAACTGAGGGGTCGAGGCCAGCGGTTGCATAGCTTGCAATGCGGCCTAAAGGTTCGATACCCCGTTTTTCTGCATTCGCGGCGCTCATAAGAAGCGCTCCGGCGGCACCGTCGTTGAGGCCAGAAGCGTTGGCTGCGGTGACTGTGCCTTCACGATCAAATGCGGGGCGCAATTTTTGCATCGCTTCCATTGTTACGCCATGACGAATGTATTCATCCGCGTCGACCACGGTATCACCGCGCCGTGATTTTACGATAAAGGGCATAATTTCGTCGACAAACTTGCCAGCCTTCTGTGCGGCTTCAGCTTTGTTTTGGCTGCCTACGGCAAAGAGGTCCTGCATTTCGCGGGTGATGTCCCACTGTTTTGCAACGTTTTCTGCGGTTGTACCCATGTGGTAATTATTAAATGCATCCCACAGGCCGTCGCGGATCATCGAGTCAATGAACTGCATGTCGCCCATTTTGTGTCCCTGACGTAGGTTTGCGACATGCGGAGACATGGACATATTTTCTTGACCACCAGCGGTGACGATCTCGGCGTCGCCCAGCAAAATATGCTGTGTTCCCAAGGCAACGGCACGCAGGCCAGATCCGCAAACTTGGTTAATTCCCCAAGCGGCCGCTTCTTTTGGAAGGCCCGCGTTGATATGCGCTTGGCGAGCTGGGTTTTGCCCTTGGCCAGCCGTTAAAACTTGCCCAAGGATGGTTTCTGAAACTTCGGCTTTGTCAATTCCGGCGCGCTCAACAAGACATTCGAGCACAGCGGCGCCGAGGTCGTGGGCGGGGGTGTTGGCAAACGAACCATTAAAGCTGCCCACAGCGGTTCGCGCTGCAGATGCGATGACAACATGAGTCATTAGGCTTTTCCTCTCCCGAGACTGAAAAAGGTCCGTGACGCTTCGGGACAGCGGCACATCCCGTCAATTGCGTAAAGTTCAACGTTGAATCTACGTGAAGTACAATTGACAGGGTGTTCCCGCCTTACGCAAGGAAAACCGTGATATTATCCAGCTTTCTCTGCGAGTTCTTTTTGCCATGGGGGACGAATTGTTGGCGCACCAAAGTAATACCCCTGAAGGCAATCGATGCCAATGGATTGAAGGAAAGCAACATCCTCCTTGTTTTCAACACTTTCAGCGACGGTAAACATTTCAAATTGTGAAGCGATAGAGCAGAGCGCTTTGGTCAGGACTTGGTTGTCGGGATCTGTGGCTATTCCACGAATGAATTGTCCGTCAATTTTGATAATGTCGAAGAAAAAGTCCTTGAGATAGCGGAACGCGGTATAGCCCGCCCCGAAATCATCGAGCGCAAACGAAATTCCACGCAGATTTAGATCTTTCATGAATGAAGTCACGAGTTCCGGCATGAGCATAGCGGAGCCTTCGGTGATTTCCAGTATCAAGCGTTCGGCAATAGTAGGGTCTCGATCCAGCCCATATTCCAAAGTGCGCATCCAGCGTTGATACCCGATTGATCGCGCGGACATGTTGATCGAGAGGCGTAAGCTCGGCTGATCGAGAAGGGTTTGTAGACCCATTTCTAATGCCAAACAGTCCACTTTTCGCCCGAGTTCTTTGTTTTCGATAGCATCAATGAATTCGTGGGCGGGTATGACGCGTCCGTTGTCGTCAAGTAGACGCACCAAGCCTTCGTAAAAGGCAACGCGACCAGGGCGCGACGCCTGAACAACGGGTTGAAAAGCCAAAACCGCCCTCTTATTGTCAAGCGCGTGCTGTACTAGGGAAAGCACATTCAACTCCTGTTCCGCTTGAGCAAAAGAAAAGGGGTTTTCCGGGCCCTCAATCGCCTCTGTGACATATCCATTCTTTGTTAAACGCATTTTTTTCTCCCTCACCAACAGGTTTAGAATGCCTCCTGATAGTTTAATAGCTGGTGAAAGTTCGTATTTGGTTCTAATTTACGACGAAATGTAGGGAGTCCGGTTTAGGGGGGAATATGCAGGAAAGATGCGGTTGGGTTGGGCAGGAAGACATATACATTGCTTACCACGACACCGAGTGGGGCGTCCCTGTTTATGACAGCCGCGCTCTCTGGGAAAAACTGGTTCTAGACGGGTTCCAAGCGGGGTTGAGTTGGATCACCATTCTCAAGAAGCGTCAGAACTTTATTGAGGCCTTTCATGGGTTTGACCCAAATGTGATTGCCACATGGGGCGAGCCAGAAATCGAAACGCTTTTGCAAAACCCGGGCATTATTCGCCACCGTGGCAAGATCGCTGCGACCATTTCAAATGCGCGTGTTTGGCAGGCTATTGAGCAAGAGCAGGGATTTGATACCTATCTTTGGAATTTTGTTGATGGAAAACCACTTCAAAATAACTTCAAATTATTAGCAGATGTTCCGCCGTCAACACCGCTCTCAACCGAAATATCCAAGGATCTTAAAAAACGCGGGTTTAAGTTCTGTGGGCCGACGATTGTCTATGCCTTTATGGAGGCGGTGGGCATGGCCAATGACCACATTGTAACCTGTCCTCGGCATAGCCATTTGAGCGAAACCCGTTGAAAGCATCATTTTTGCGCGATTAATTCTGCGAAAATGGCCTTGGCGCTTTCGCTATCCCATTCTGCTTCGCCAACGAGGCGCGCGACTTCTTGGCCTTGTCGGTCTAGGAGTATCGTTGCGGGCAGGCCTTCGACATTCATTTCACGCGCGAGGGCGCTTTTGGGATCCAACAGGATCGGGAGGTTCTGGATGTTTTCGGTGGCAAAGAATTTCTCAATCGCCGCCATTTTGTTGCGCCCTGTGGCGACAGTGACAACGGCGAAGTCCTCGCTCTCCATTTGCGCTGCTAGGCGGTCAAGGGAGGGCATTTCTTTGCGGCAGGGCGCGCACCATGTCGCCCAAAAATTCACCAGCGTAATTTTGCCATCATAGTCGGACAGAGTTCGCTCGTTTCCCTCGGGATCAAAAAAAATAGCCTCTGCACCTGCCACAGGCGCCGAATGTATTTGCAATTTTTCGAGCGAGCCTACGCGTAGATCCGCCAAATCGGCAAAGGCAGCGTTTGCGCTAAGCGCGAGGCCCGCGTATAGGGGGGCTAACCAAAGATTTCGCATTTTTTCTTCCCTCCAAAGGGCATTAACATGACCAAAAACGATACACCCAAGACTTCTTCCAACCAAATGTGGGGCGGACGCTTTGCCGCCGGACCCGATGCGATCATGGAGGCTATCAACGCCTCGATCAGTTTCGATAAACGCATGGCCGCTCAAGACATTGAGGGTTCTCGCGCCCACGCCGCAATGTTAGCAAGCGCAGGCATCATTACAGATACAGACGCGGTTGCCATTCGGGAAGGCCTTCTCACGGTATTGTCAGAAATCGACAACGGAGAGTTTCAGTATTCAGCCGCCTTAGAAGACATCCACATGAACGTGGAAAGCCGTCTCAAGGACCTGATCGGTGAGCCCGCAGGCCGCCTCCACACAGGTCGCAGCCGCAATGACCAAGTCGCAACCGATTTCCGCCTCTGGGTGCGCGATCAAACGGACGCTGTGATTGTCGGCCTTGAGGCCCTCATCCGCGCGCTTTTGGCGCAGGCCGAGGCGGGCGCGGATTGGGTTATGCCCGGATTTACCCACTTGCAAGTTGCCCAACCTGTCACTTGGGGCCACCATATGATGGCCTATGTCGAGATGTTTGGCCGCGACATGTCACGCTTTCGCGACGCGCGGGTTCGGATGAATGAATCTCCCCTCGGTGCGGCGGCCCTTGCCGGAACCAGCTTCCCAATTGACCGTCACATGACAGCCGAAGCGCTGGGCTTTGATCGTCCTGCCGCCAATTCGCTGGATGCCGTAGCCGACCGTGACTTCGCGCTCGAATTCCTCGCGGCCTCTACAATCACCGCGATGCATCTCAGCCGTTTTGCCGAGGAACTCGTGATTTGGTCCTCCGCGCAATTCCGGTTCGTGGCGCTTTCGGATCGGTTTTCCACCGGCTCCTCAATCATGCCACAAAAGAAAAATCCAGATGCCGCCGAGCTTATTCGCGCCAAAATTGGCCGGATAATGGGGGCGATGGTTGGGCTGTTTACGGTGATGAAAGGTCTTCCGCTGACTTATTCCAAGGACATGCAGGAAGACAAAGAGCAAGTCTTTGATGCCGCCGACAACCTAATGCTCGCCCTTGCCGCGATGACGGGTATGGTTGCAGATATGACGGCAAATACCAAAAATCTCGAAATCGCGGCGGCCAGTGGGTTTTCAACCGCGACCGATCTTGCCGACTGGTTGGTGCGCGCTCTCAACATGCCATTCCGCGATGCACATCACGTTACTGGAACCCTTGTGGCATTGGCGGAGAGCAAAGAATGCGATTTGCCGGACCTTACCTTGGCAGACATGCAATCCGTGCACGAACACATCACTCAAGACGTCTTTGATGTGCTCGGTGTCCATAATTCCGTGGCCTCGCGCGTGTCCTATGGCGGCACCGCTCCGAGCCAAGTGCGCAGCCAGATCGCGCGTTGGACCAAAAAAATCAATAAGGACACCTAAATGAAAAAGCTTGTTTTTCTCGGACTTTTTGCCACTCTTGCCGCTTGTGGTGTCGACGGCGCTCCAACCCCGCCCGAAACCACGACCTCCACGGGGATTACGGTCTCTGGCGAGGCCCGCATGGGTGTCGTAACGAAGTTTTAAGACCCAAGAGGTGTGAAGGTGAAGCATGAATAAGGTCATAACTGTCATTTTGGTAACGACGCTGTTGGGGGCCTGTGCTGGCCCGCAACACCCACCCGTCGTGAACGGCACCGTCTATGCGGGGACAGGCGGCACCTATAGTCGTGTAGGCATAAGTACGGGTAATTTTGGCATAAATTTAGGGTTCTGATGTCTCCTCTACGTGCAATATATCTTGGATTGGCAATCGTCGGAGCTTTGCTTCCGATGTATCATATCGGGCTTTGGGTCTGGGGAAATGGACCTGCGCCGAAATTGCTGTTTGCCGCGTGGCAGGCCAATTCAGCGACAACGGGCCTCATGTGGGACCTCGTTATTTCAGCCATCGCTTTGAGCGTTTGGATCTTGGCCGAGACTTATGTCCGACGCAATTGGATGGCGCTTGTGGCCTTGCCCGCGACCTTCTTGGTTGGCGTTTCGTGTGGGTTGCCGCTCTACCTTTACTTCCGTTCCCGCCCGATTGAGTAGTGCTTAAACGTGCTGATCAATTAGAATTGGATTGCCATCCGGATCCACAATCATAAAACTCGCGGGGCCTTGCGAGTCGGGATCAATCGGTTGTCCCGCATCCAACCCGCGCTCCGCGAAAGCCTTTTGAAGCACCCTAACGTCGTCAAAGTCGTCCAACGGCTTTGCTTGCGAGTCCCAGCCTGGATTGAATGTCAGGATATTGCGCGGGAACATGCCTTGGAAAAGGCCAATCGTCGTCGTGCCGAGTTGCAGGATGAGCCAACCCTGCGCCACGTCTCCGTGAAAAATCTCAAAGCCCAGTTTTTCATAAAATGCGAGCGAGACCTGAATGTCTTTCACATTGAGGCTGACTGAAAACGCACCTAGTTCCATAGCTTCCTCCTGTTTGGTTTTAGTTTAACATTTTTTCCCTTTCGTGCCTAACCCGCGTTTTTATAGCGGGTTTCGTTTGAAATACTTGCACGGTCTGGTATGAGCGAAAAAACCCCTTTTGGGGGAGGCATTTGAAAGGCGCGACAATGGACCATTTTCTGTATCGTAACGGCGAACTTTACGCTGAAGATGTGCGCGTTTCTGAGATTGCAAAGGCGGTAGGCACCCCGTTTTATCTCTATTCCTCGGCAACCTTCCGTCGGCATTTCAAACTGTTTGATGATGCGCTTTCGGGTATGGAACACCTCGTTTGTTTCGCCATGAAATCCAATTCCAACCAAGCGATCCTGACCCTCTTGGCCAAAGAAGGTGCGGGTATGGATGTGGTCTCGGGCGGCGAATATGCGCGCGCCAAGGCGGCGGGCGTTCCGGGCGACCGAATTGTTTTTTCTGGTGTCGGCAAAACCCGCGAGGAAATGGACGCGGCTCTAATCGGCGGTATTCGCCAGTTTAATGTCGAATCCGAACCCGAGATGATTGTGCTGAATGAAGCGGCGCTGGCGCTGAATGTTGTCGCGCCGATTGCTATTCGGGTGAACCCCGACGTTGACGCTAAAACCCATGAGAAAATTGCGACCGGAAAAAGCGAGAATAAATTTGGCATTCCGATTTCACGGGCAAGGGAAGTCTATGCGCTAGCCGCAAGCCTTAAAGGGCTGAAAATTATGGGCATTGATGTTCATATTGGTAGCCAGTTGGTTGAACTTGAACCGTTCGAGCAAGCCTACAAAAAGGTTCGCGAATTGACGGAAGTTCTGCGCAAAGACGGCCACGAAATCATCCGCTTGGATCTGGGCGGCGGTTTGGGCATTCCTTACGAACGCTCCAACGAAGCTCCTCCCTTGCCCAAAGAATATGGTGCCCTCATTCAGGACGTTTTGGGCGATTTGGGCTGCGAAATCGAGATTGAACCGGGGCGTCTGATTTCGGGAAATGCAGGCATTTTGGTCAGCGAAGTGATCTATGTGAAGTCGGGGGAAGACCGCGAATTTCTCATTATTGACGGCGCGATGAATGATCTTGTCCGCCCGTCCATGTATGGCGCGCATCACGACATTATTCCTGTGATTGAGGCCGCACCTGGGGTTGAGCAGGCGAAATACGATATCGTTGGGCCCGTTTGTGAAAGTGGCGATACCTTTGCCAAGGGACGCAATATGCCGCCATTGGCTGCGGGCGACCTCGTGGCGTTTCGCTCGGCAGGGGCTTATGGCGCGGTTATGGCAAGTGAATACAATTCGCGGCCCCTTATTCCCGAGGTTTTGGTCGATGGTGATCAATTCGCTGTCATTCGGGCACGTCCGACCTTCCAAGATATGATTGATCGCGATACGGTTCCTTCATGGCTTTAGGTTAGTCCTTGGCCAAAATCACTGCGGAGATGTGCTCTTGAAGTCGGCCGATGCGCAAAATAATCTGTCGAAACGCCTTCGTTGGCCCCTTCGGTTTACGTGGGCCGGACTTGTGGCCGAACGGTTCTTGCGCGCGTTTTGGCCCGTATATAGCCTTGTTTTTACACTCGTAGCGGCGTTTCTTTTCGGTGTGCAGGAGCGCCTGCCGTTTGTCGTGGTCGTGGGGTTGCTTGCGGCTGTCAGTGTTCTTCTCCTCGCGACTCTTGTACGGGCTGTTGCTCGTTTTCGGTTCCCGCATCGCTCCGAATCCTTGGCGCGGTTGGATTCAACCCTTGTGGGCCAACCCCTCGCGGCTTTGACCGATGCGCAAACTGTGGGCCTTGATGACCCTGCCTCTCGTGCGGTTTGGGGCGCGCATTTGCGCAGGATGGAAGCTAAAACGGCAAGCGCGCAGGCCCCTTGGCCCGATTTGCGTCTCGCGGATCGCGATCCAAACGGGCTGCGCTTGATGGCTGTCACTGCGCTATTGGCCGCCGTGATTTTCGGCGCGCCTAAGTATTTTGGTTCCGTGACAATCTTTTCCGACAACCTCCTCGCGGGACAGGGAGAAGCGGGTGCCCAATGGGAAGGCTGGATTCAACCGCCAAGCTATACGGGAAAACCCACGCTTTATTTGAACGATCTGATCGCGCGTTCGGACCTTCAAGTCCCTGAGGGCAGTGTTATTGCCCTTCGGTTCTATGACGAATCCAGTGCAAACTCCCTGAAGCAAAATATTGGAACGCTGCCAACAACCGCGCAAGCCTCTGCCGATTTTGGCGGCACAACCTCGCTTTCCCTTTCGGTTGAGCAGTCGGGTGAGTTATCCATCAAGGGCGCATATGGAGGCGATTGGAGTATTGAAATGCTCGCGGATGCGGCACCAGATGTGCGGCTTTCCGCGCCCCCTGTGGCCACGTTGGACGGCGAGTTGCGCCAAGAATTTCGGGCCAGTGACGACTATGGTGTGGCGGCTGGAACTCTGCACGTCACGCTCGATTTAAACGCAGTTGACCGGCGCTATGGCCTGCATGCCGAACCTGATCCGCAGGAGGATTTGGTGTTGGACCTTCCCCTTGCTTTTTCAGCGGAGTCCGCCGATTTTACCGAAACGGCTGTTGAAGATTTCGCGCCAAATCTTTGGGCGGGGTTGCCGGTAACCTTAGCGCTGCAAGTCGAGGATGATTTAGAGCAAACGAGCGCAATTGAGATTGTGGAAACGACCCTTCCAAAACGCAAGTTTTTTCACCCGCTTGCGGCAAGTGTTGTCGAAGCCCGACGCGACATTTTATGGGCCCGCAGCAATGGGCTCCGTGCCGAGCAGGTTTTGCGGGCCGTGATGCATGTTCCCCAAGATATGAACCTCGACGAGAGTGGCTTCCTTATGCTGCGTGTCGCCCTGCAACGCCTCGCAATGGCGAATATCGACGGGCTTAATACCCAAGAGCAAATGTTGATTGCCGATGCTCTGTGGGAGATTGCGTTACGCATTGAAGAAGGTGGCCTTGAGGATGCAAAGGCGCGTCTGGAGCGCGCGCAAGATCGTCTCGCAGAAGCGATGGAGCGCGGGGCCAGTGATGAAGAAATCGCCGAGTTGATGGACGAATTGCGCGAAGCGATGGACGATTATGTCAAACAACTCGCTCAGACTTCGGAGCCAAATCCAGATCAACAGAATGCCCAAAATCAAGATTCCACGGATGTGACACAAGACGAAATTGATGCGTTGATGGATCAAATCCAAGACTTGATGGAGCAGGGACGGATGGCCGAAGCCCAGCAACTTCTAGAGATGTTGCGCGAGATGATGGAAAATATGCAAGTCACGCAGGGCGGCGAAGGCAACGGCCCGCAAACGCCCGCCGAACGTGCGATGGACGACCTGCAAGAGACCCTTCGCGATCAGCAAGACCTCTCGGATGAAGCTTTTCGCAACCTCCAAGAACGCTACAACCCGTCAACCCCACAGGGCCAAGACCCTTCGGCGCGGCCAAGCGAGGACGGCCAAGAAGGGGAGGGCGCAACGGGCGAACAACAGCTTGGCGAGGGGGGCGGCAACGGCGACGAGGAAACCGATCAAGGCCAACCTGGTGGGAGCGAGTCATTGGCGCAACGGCAGCAAGCCCTTCGGGATGAATTGAGCCGCCAAGAGCAGGCTTTAGGCGAGGGAAGCGATGGCGGGTCCCGCGAAGCGCTTGACCGCGCGGGGCGGGCAATGGAAGAGGCCGAAAATGCGCTGGAAGACGAAGACATTCCGCTCGCTTTGGATCGTCAATCAGAGGCGATAGAAGAATTGCGCGAAGGGATGCGTGCCCTTGGTCAGGCCATGGCGGAAGACTCCAATAGCGCTGAGGGCGAGAATGGCCAAACCGCACAGGGCGAAGGGCGTGACGGTGGCGACCCCCTCGGACGCGCGCCCGGAACAAGCGGGGCGTCCCGCAGTGACAGCCCCTTTGCCGATGGCGAAAACCCCTATGGTCGTGCACGCGAATTGCTAGACGAATTGCGCCGCCGCGAAGGGGACAAAACCCGCCCAGACCAAGAATTGGAATACCTCCGCCGCCTAATCGATCAATTCTAAATGGCCGAAAAGCCCGCCTACTGGCTGGGGGCTTCGTCGGTGTTGATTTTGGCGATGAGCGTTTCCATAAGGGTATCGATCTTTACGCGACCTTGATCCGCACTCCGCACAAACGATTTCAATGCGGGATCAATCGCGGGCACTTTGGCCCCGATTTGCGGAGCAAAAGTGTAAACCAGAAGCAAGGCTGCCACGAGAACAATAATCAGGCTAAAACCTGTGCGAAAACCACTTCGCTTGTTTGGGGCCTCTTCGTCAGTCTCATTTGAAACGCCGGTTTTACGATCGGATGTGGCACGCAATGTGGAATTGATTTCTTCAATGTCTGGCAATAAATCGCGGCGCGAACTCGGAGAGCCATCGGACACATCCTCGGGCTCTATGCCGCGCAACCGCGCTGTACGCTCGCGAACAGCTTCTTCAACATCGGGTTCGTCTGGAAAGCTTTTTGAGCGTTGCTCTGGCGCTTCCAAGCCCATATCGGTTTGGGTTTCAAGGTTTGCACCACCTTCGCTAAGCCGCGCTTGAGTTTCCCGCTCCGCTTCCTCGCGCAAGACCTGCATGAGGGTCGAATCAAGGCTCGCACGTTCCGGTCCCTGTGCCGTCGTCGTCGCGGACTCCGCTTGCGCTGCAGGCTCAGCCTCCACAATCTCTTCTATTTCAGGGGCATCTTGGTCACCCGTTTGATCCGCATTCTCGGCAAAAATGTCGTCTTCGAGGTCGGATTTTATGTCGTCATCTTGCGTTGCGGCGGCTTGAAACCACGTGTCACCACAGCTTGAACATTGCACATCGCGCCCGTTTTCGGGGATGAGACGGCTTTCGACCTCATAATGGGCATCGCAATTAGGGCAAATCAGCCTCATCGCTACTCCTTCCTGTCGTGCGGATTTTCCGCGTTTATTGTTTCCACTCTTGCGAGAAACATTAACAGGCGGAAAAGAAAACACAAAGGTTTTGGCCACAGCCATTGCAACCTTTCGCGCGCTTGGGCAAAACTGTGGCAGATTAACCGATAAGGACTCGCTGGTGATTGAACTTCAAAATGTTTCCTATGGCTATGGCGGAGGAGACTTACTCTCTGGTTTGTCGCTCAAACTTGCACCGGGTTCATTCCACTTTCTGACGGGTCCTTCGGGGGCCGGAAAGACAACGTTTCTGAAACTCTGCTACATGCAATTGCGCGCCACCTCGGGGCAGGTTCAGGTGTTTGGCAAAGATGTCAGCACCATGAGTCGCGATGACATCGCCCATAATCGAAGCCGCATTGGGGTGGTTCATCAGGATTGTAATTTCCTCGACCACCTGTCGTTGACCGAAAATGTGGCGTTGCCTCTGGCGGTGACGGGGCGCCAAGTGAACATGGAAGACATGAATGACCTCTTGCAATGGGTCGGGTTGGATAAGCGTAAAACCTTCCGGCCACCGGAACTTTCTGGCGGCGAACGGCAACGCGCTGCACTCGCGCGGGCGGTCATTCAATCGCCCGATGTGATCCTTGCGGATGAACCCACGGGGAATGTCGATTGGGAAATGTCCCAACGCCTGCTGTCGCTCTTGGTGGAACTTAATCGGATGGGCAAAACGATTATGATTGCAACGCATGATCTCAATCTGATCCGGACGGCCAAAAAGCAAGTAAATGCAAGGGTTTTGCGCATCTCAGACAAAACGCTACACCTTGCAGGAGCCGACCTATGAGGGCCCTTCTTGAGCGCATGACGCGGTTTCTTGACGGTGGCGAAGCTTCACATAACGTCGTTCCACCCGCAGGTTTTACGGCGACGCTGACGTTGTTTACCGCGGGGGCTATGGGGTTTCTCGCGGTGTTTGCGCTGGCGCTTTCGTTGGCGACGGATCGGCTGGCAAACCGCTGGGCCTCTGAATTGGCCCGCACCGCCACCGTCCGTATTTCGGCCCCGTTAGGACAAGTCGAGGCACAGACGCAAGCCGCGCTTCGGGTGTTGGAAACGACGCCAGGCGTTGCTTCTGCGCGGGCCTTTGACCTTGAGGAACAAAAGGCGCTCCTTGCCCCATGGTTTGGGCCTGATTTACCCATCGAAACCCTGCCGATCCCCCAATTGATCGAGGTTTTGGAAGACGAGGAGGGCTACGATGCTGAAGGGTTGAGCCTTCGACTGCGCGCGGAAGCTCCGGGAGCCGTTCTTGACGATCATACGCGCTGGCGGCGACCCCTTGTGAAAGCTGCGGAGCGGCTTCGGATGCTCGGCCTGATTTCGATTGCTCTTATTACGGCGGCAACGGGCGCGATGATTACCCTCGCGGCAAACTCGGCCCTTGCGGCAAACGCACAAATAATAGGCGTCCTTCGCTTGGTCGGGGCGCGTGACATCTTTATCGCACGCGCTTTCGTGCGCCGCTTCACAATTCGGGCCTTTGTTGGCGCGGCTATTGGCACCCTATTCGCAACAACCGCTATCGCCTTCCTCCCCCGCACGGACGCTGCGGGCGGATTTCTCACAGGGCTTGGCTTTCAAGGTTTCCACTGGCTCTATCCCATGCTTGTGCCCGTTTTATCATCGCTCGTCGCTTATAGTGCGACCCGCTATTCCGCTCTGCGCGTTTTGAAAGGGCTCACATGACTTGCGCCATTCAATGGGTTCGATCCCTTCTGTTTAGCATTCAGATGTATGTGATGATGTTTGTGCTCGCGTTGTATTACACGCCGCGCGCCGTGTTTAATCGTGACTATGCGTTCCACGGCGTGCATGCTTATTGCCGCTATGTACGCTGGAGCGCGGCGTGGATGATTGGATTGAAAACCGAAGTGCGTGGAGAAATTCCGACGGACGAAGTGTTGATTGCTTCCAAGCACCAGAGCTTTCTAGATATCATTATGATTGTCTCCGAAGTGCCGCGTCCGAAGTTCATTATGAAAGCGATCCTAAGGTTTGCCCCGATTTTGGGGTGGTACGGAATGCGCATTGGCTGTGTTCCTGTGGATCGTGGCAAGCGCGGCGCGGCGATCAAAAAGATGATTGCGGATGTTAAGTCTGGCGCACAACTCCCCGGCCAATTGATTATTTATCCACAAGGAACGCGTGTCGCACCGGGCGTGGAGCGCCAGTACAAAGCGGGTGTAGGCATTCTATATACCCAAACGGGTCAAGCCTGCGTCCCTGCCGCCACCAACGTTGGAGTGTTTTGGCCGCGCCACGGGATTTATCGCAAACCGGGTACGGCAGTCGTTGAGTTTTTCCCACCAATTGCCCCAGGATTGGCGACCAAGGAATTCATGGAGAGACTCGAAAACATCATTGAACCTGCGTCGGATCGCTTGGCAATTGAGGCTGGTTTTTTGGGCAGTCACACAACATAGGATTCTGGGCAATGGATTTCATCACCGACATTGAAGCGCTGGAAGGGCTCTATGGAAAACCGGGGGGCGCATCGCTTGAGAAGGTGGCAGCCTGTATCACACCAGCCTATCGCGCATGGATAGAGCGCTCTAAGTTATGCATCCTCTCGACTGTTGGACCCGAAGGAACGGATGCAAGCCCGCGCGGAGATGACGGCCCCGTTGTGCGCGAGTTGGACCCTGTTACCTTGGCGTTGCCAGATTGGCGCGGCAACAACCGGATGGATTCGCTACGTAATATTGTGCGCGATCCGCGTGTGTCGTTGATGTTTTTCGTGAACGGCAGTCACAACGTTATTCGCGTGAATGGCCTCGCAAAAGTAACGGTTGATGCGCCTTTGCTCGAAACCTTTGTGACAAAAGGCAGTGCGCCGCGCAGTGCGATCATCCATCAGATTTCAGAGATTTACTCGCAATGTGCCCGCGCGTTGATGCGTGCGAACCTTTGGAGCGGTGAAGATGAGACACAAGGGTTGCCCAGCATGGGGGATATTCTGCGCGAGCAAACGGGTGGGGACTTTGACGGCGCAAGCTATGACCGTGATTGGTCTGCTCGCGCCGCAAATACAATGTGGTAGATTGGCTAGGCGGAAAGGCCTTTTGCACCCAAGTCGAGGAACTTTTTGCGGCGTTCCTTGATGAGGACTTCTGGTTTCTTTTTAACCAGCACCTTTAGGTGTTTCTCGATCGCTTTGCCCACCGCCGCGATTGTCGCATGCGGAGCGCGATGTGCGCCGCCGATGGGTTCTGGAATAACTTCGTCCGCCACGCCAAGTGTTAACAAATCCTGTGCTGTAATCCGGAGCGCCTCGGCCGCTTCTCGCATCCGCGCGGCATCTTTCCAAAGGATCGACGCACAGCCTTCCGGGGAAATCACGGAATAAACCGAGTGCTCTAGCATCACGAGCGTATTGCCCGCCGCCAAAGCAACGGCCCCGCCCGATCCGCCTTCCCCGATCACAACCGTGATCATGGGTACGCCGAGTTTGAGGCATTTTTCTGTGCAACGTGCGATGGCTTCGGATTGGCCGCGCTCTTCGGCCCCTTTGCCCGGAAACGCACCGGTTGTATCAACGAGTGTGATGACGGGAAGGTTGAAACGGTCGGCGAGGTCCATCAAACGGATCGCTTTGCGATAGCCTTCGGGCCGCGCCATGCCAAAATTCCGCTCGACGCGGGATTTTGTGTCGGAACCTTTTTCTTGGCCGATAACCACAACGGCTTGGCCGCCCAAACGCGCAAGGCCGCCAATAACCGCGAGATCGTCTGCGAAGTTCCGATCGCCTGCTAGGAGCGTGAAATCGGTGAAAAGTTGCTCAATATAGTCGAGGCAATGTGGGCGATCAGGGTGCCGCGCGACTTGGCATTTGCGCCACGCCGTTAGATTTTTATACAAATCCTTCATAAGAGTCTGCGCCTTGGCATCAAGCGCCTTGGCCTCTGCCTCTACGTCCATCTCTTCATTCTTCCGCGCCATCGCGCGTAGCTCTTCGGCTTTGCCTTCGATTTCCGCCAAGGGTTTTTCAAATTCGAGATAATTGTTCATAGCCGTCTCCACGTCGCTTTGCACAGATATATGACAATCTACAGCGGTATTTGCAATGTCTGTAGTTGGGTTAGGCACAGCTAAATGTCTGTGGATTGGCCAGATTCGATTTAGCTCCACCTTTCTCACAGAAACGGGGGGGCGTATCGGGCCAAGTAATTTGGCAATAGGCTTTAGGTTCCCAGTATCAACTCGGATTGCCGTACAATGACCTGCGCCTGTTTGATGCTGGCAATATCGACCAAACGTCCCTTAAAAACCGTGGCCCCTTCGCCCTTGGCGGTGGCGGCGTCCATCGCAGCGAGGATTTCACGTGCTTCGGCAACTTGGGCGTCTGAAGGGGTGAAAACCTCATTTGCAATGCCGATTTGTTTGGGATGGATGGCCCATTTCCCAACCATGCCGAGGGTCGCCGAGCGCCGCGCCTGTGCGCGATAGCCCTCATCATCCGAAAAGTCTCCAAACGGGCCATCGACAGGCAAAATCCCATGCGTACGGCACGCTGCAACAATCGCCGCTTGCGCCCAATGCCACGGATCAGACCAATGTTGGACCCCATCGCGCAGCATGTAATAATTTTCCTGCGTGCCACCAATTCCCGTTGTTTGCATCCCCATCGACGCGGCAAAATCGGCGGCGCCAAGGCTCATCGCTTGCAACCGTGGGCTGGAGGCAGCGATTTCTTCGACATGAGAAAGGCCCGCCGCGCTTTCGATGATAACCTCAAAGGAGATCCGTTTGCTGCGGCCTTTCGCGGTTTCAATGGCACTCACGAGGGCGTCGACGGCATAGACATCGGCGGCGCATCCAACCTTGGGGATCATGATTTGATCCAGCCGATTGCCCGCTTGCTCAAGCAAGTCAACTACATCGCGATACCAATAAGGGGTATCAAGGCTGTTGATTCTAACGGATAGTAGCTTATCGCCCCAATCAATGTCCCCAATCGCGGCGATGATATTGGCGCGCGCTACGGCTTTGTCCGCAGGGGCGACGCTGTCTTCAAGATCAAGATTGATCACATCCGCCGCGCTGGCGGCCATTTTTTCAAAGAGCGCGGGCCGCGAGCCGGGGCCGAAAAGCTGACAGCGGTTGGGACGGGCAGGGGCGGTAGGTTGTATGCGAAAACTCATGGGGGCCTCAATGGGTGCGTAAGTTTATTTCAATTGTTTCTTTTGGTTTGGTATATTCTTGCGCGATGGATCGCAAGTCCTTTGTGCAACTGCAGCAATCGCCCGCACATGAAAGGAATCTCCGTATTTCAGATAAGTGTTCGTCATTTCTTTCATACTATTATCATTTGTCGGTGTAATCTTCTAAAATTACGTCGAAATGAGCGAAGCTTGAGAGGAAGTTCCAACCAAAATGAGGGATGCTCCCCCCAACATAGGAGCGCAACATGATTCCCACACCATATCTTCTCTTTCTCGGCGATGCGCCGGACCAACTCGCCACAAAAGTTGCCCAAGGCATAAAAGATTGGCGTCCCGATCACGCCATCGGCCAACTGCGCCTACCAACCTGTAAAGCAGACTTGGGTCTGACGGATATGACATTGGCCGAGGCAAAAGCCGCTGGCGCCAAAACTTTGGTTATTGGTGTGGCCAATCGTGGCGGGGTTATTTCCCCCGCATGGAAAGAAATTCTAATTGCCGCTATTGAGGCGGGCTTTGATATTGCGAGTGGTTTGCACAACTTGTTGCGCCATGAGGCCGATTTGGTGGCCTGCTCTATGGCGCATGGAACAAGTCTGCACGACGTGCGCGTTCCAGGAATCGACTACCCGATTGCAAACGGGGTCAAACGGACGGGCAAACGCGTGCTCGCCGTGGGGACCGATTGCTCGGTTGGTAAAATGTACACAGGTCTTGCGATTGATGCAGAAATGCAAAAGCGCGGGATGAAATCGACATTTCGCGCCACGGGCCAAACCGGTATCTTGATCACAGGACAAGGTATTCCGCTGGACGCCGTTATTGCCGATTTCATGGCGGGGGCGGTTGAATATGTTTCCCCTGACAATGATCCAGACCATTGGGATGTGATTGAGGGGCAGGGCAGTCTGTTCCACGCCTCCTATTCCGGTGTCACAATGGCGCTTATTCATGGCGGCCAGCCCGATGCGATTATCCTTGCACATGAGCCCACCCGTAAACACATGCGCGGCCTTCCAAGCTATACTTTGCCGACGTTGGAAGCCTTGCGCGATATGTGTCTGCCGATTGCACAAGTGGTCAACCCTGCTTGCAAAATTGTGGGTATTTCGGTGAACACGGCCAGCATGAGTGAAGACGAAGCGCGGGCTTATCTGTCTGAACTTGAGGCACGTATGGGCATGCCCGCGGTCGACCCGTTCCGCGACAATGCAGAACGGCTGGTCGATGCGCTTGAAGCTCTATAGGTTGCAAATATGAAAATTACCGTTTCCCCCGATACCTTTGCCTTGGCCGAAGTTTTTACCATTTCGCGCGGCAGTCGCACTCATGCGCATGTTTTGACCGTGCGCATTCAAGATGGCGAGCACGAAGGTTGGGGGGAATGTGTGCCCTATGCGCGGTATGGGGAAACGTTGGAAAACGTCACGGCCCTGATTGAAGGGTTGAAGACTCCCGTTGATCGCAACAGCCTGCAAGAGATGTTGCCCGCAGGCGCGGCGCGAAATGCAGTTGATTGCGCGCTCTGGGACTTGGACGCAAAACGCTCGGGGAAACGGGCATGGGAACTGGCTGGTCTGGACGCACCAAAACCCGAAATTACGGCCTTCACCCTGTCGCTTGCCAGCCCAGAAGAGATGAAATTGTCGGCGGCTAAACACGCGTTTCGCCCGCTTTTGAAAATCAAACTGGGAACGCCAGATGATATGGTGCGCCTTGAAGCCGTTCGGGCGGGTGCCCCGAAATCACGAATTATCGTTGACGCAAACGAAGGGTGGAGCGCAGAAGTTTACAGCGAGCTTGCGCCTCATTTGATCCGTTTGGGTGTTGAGTTGGTCGAACAGCCAATGCCCGCGGGAGAAGACGATATGTTGGCCGAAATTGCACGCCCTTTACCCGTCTGTGCCGACGAAAGTGCGCATGATTGTGCGAGCCTTGCTAGCCTTAAGGGCAAGTACGATGTGGTGAATATCAAACTCGATAAAACCGGTGGTCTGACCGAAGCCCTAAAGCTTAAGAAACAAGCGATTACAGAGGGTTACCGCGTTATGGTGGGCTGTATGGTCGGGAGTAGTTTGGCAATGGCCCCTGCAGTTCTTGTGGCTCAAGGCGCGATGATAACAGACCTTGACGGGCCGCTTTTGTTATCGCAAGACCGTGAGAATGCATTATTTTATGACGACTCAGGCGTGCATCCGTCAACGGCGGCACTCTGGGGATAAGGAGAGAACCATGAGTCGCACTGTCTATGTAAATGGCGAGTATTTGCCAGAAGCTGACGCCAAAATCTCAATTTTCGACCGTGGTTTTTTGATGGCCGATGGCGTTTACGAAGTGACAAGTGTTTTGGACGGCAAATTGCTTGACTTCGCGGGCCATTCCAAACGTCTTGCGCGCTCCCTTGGGGAACTCGATATGGCCCTGCCGATCGAGATGGAGGACCTCCTTGAGGTGCACCGCGAATTGGTGCGCCTGAATGATATCAACGAGGGGATGATCTATTTGCAGGTCACACGCGGCGCACCGAGCGACCGTGATTTTGCCTTCCCAGATCCAGACGAGACCCCTTCAACCATCGTGTTGTTTACCCAGAACAAGCCCGGCCTTGCCGACACACCTGTGGCGAAAAAAGGCATCAAGGTTATCTCGATTGAGGATATCCGCTGGGGGCGTCGTGACATCAAAACGATCCAGCTTCTCTATCCCTCTATGGGCAAGATGATGGCCAAAAAAGCGGGCGTTGATGATGCGTGGATGGTTGAGGATGGCATGGTTACCGAGGGCACCTCCAACAACGCCTATATCGTAAAAAACGGCAAGATCATTACGCGCCACCTCGGCACGGAAATCCTCGCAGGGATTACCCGCAACGCCGTTTTGCGGTTTGCCGAAGAGGCGCAAATGACCGTTGAAGAACGCAGCTTTACCATTGCTGAAGCCCAAGATGCCGACGAAGCCTTCGTGACTTCGGCGAGCACTTTCGTGATGCCTGTGGTCGAGATTGACGGCGCTCAAGTCGGTGCAGGTGTGCCGGGTCCGGTTGCTGTGCGGCTGCGCGAAATCTATCTTGAAGAAAGTCGTAAAGCCGCGATTTAAATCAATAGAAGCCAGCCTGAACCCTCACGCTGGCTTTCTATTTCTTCGCTACATTCTCATCAAATGCTTGTTTGAACGCGGCCTGTTTCTGTGGGGTCGCGTCGGTTTGATGATTGGCTTTCCATTCATCCATCGTCATTCCGTAATATGCCTCGCGGGCCTCGTCTTTGCTCATCTCAATGCCGCGTTCATTGGCGGCTTCTTGCACCCAGCGCGACAGGCAGTTGCGGCAAAAACCCGCCAAATTCATCATGTCGATATTTTGCGCGTCGGTTCTTTGTTCCATAAGATGTGTGCGCAGAGTTCGAAAGGCGGCGGCTTCTAGCTCGAGTTGCGTTTGCGCGTCGATGTCTGGGCGATTGAAATTCATAGGGCACCTATAGTGAAAAATACGGGAACGAAGCCAAATATTAACCGCCTCGAAAGAAAGCGCAACGACACTCACTGTCACAGATGGGTTACAAAAGGCATTTAAAGTGGTCGTGCAGATGGATGTATGGCCCGTTGTGTTTTGAAAAAAAATGGGGCATATAGCGGGCGGCCCACCGAAATTATTTTTTAACACGAGGAATCGACGCCGAATGACACGCGCTCGCAATGTAAAAATCGTGGCCACTTTGGGCCCCGCATCGAATGACTATAAAATGATACGTGCTTTGTTTGAAGCCGGGGCTGACGTATTCCGCTTGAACATGAGCCATGGCGACCACGAAGAAATTCGTAAGCGCCACGAGATCATTCGTCAAATCGAAGAAGATACTGGCAAACCGATTGCGATTTTGGCTGACCTTCAGGGGCCGAAACTGCGCTGTGGCGTTTTTGCCAACGATGGTGGCGAAGAATTGGCCGTAGGCGCTAAGTTCCGCTTCGATCTTTCAGACGCCCCCGGAACCATTGAGCGCGTTCAACTGCCGCACAAAGAGATTTTCCAAGCGCTTGAAGTGGGCTCGACCCTTCTGGTGAACGACGGCAAAATCCGCGTGCGAGTTGAAGCGCGCGGCGAAGATTTCGCCGATTGTGTGGTCGAAGTTGGTGGTACTATCAGCAACCGCAAGGGTGTGAACGTCCCCGACGTGCTTCTCCCATTGGCGGCCTTGTCTGAAAAAGACCGCCGCGATCTGGAATTTGTCTGTGAATTGGGCGTGGATTGGTTGGCCTTGTCGTTCGTACAGCGCCCCGAAGACGTCTTTGAAGCGCGTGAACTGGCCAAGGGCCGTGCGGCTATTCTGTCAAAAATCGAGAAGCCAGCAGCGGTTACCGCGTTTGACAGCATTCTTGCAGTGTCTGACGGGATTATGGTCGCCCGTGGCGATCTGGGCGTTGAATTGCCCGTTCAAAACGTTCCACCAATTCAGAAACGCCTGATTCGTAAGTGCCGCAATGCCGCGAAACCCGTGATCGTTGCCACCCAGATGCTCGAAAGCATGATCGAGAGCCCCGTGCCAACGCGCGCCGAGGTTTCCGATGTTGCGACCGCGATTTACGAAGGTGCCGACGCCATCATGTTGTCCGCCGAATCCGCGGCTGGGGATTTCCCAATCGAAGCGGTGACAACCATGAACAACGTGGCCGTTGAGGTCGAAAGCGACGCGACATACCGCGAAGTGATTGAAGCAAGCCGCAAGTTCAAAGGCGTCTCTATTGCTGACGGTATCGTTGCTGCAGCCCGCGAGATTGCGGAAACGGCCGACATCAAAGCGATTTGTTGCTTCACGCAATCTGGGAATACGGCCCTGTTGGTGGCGCGTGAACGTCCACGTGTTCCAATCATTGCTTTGTCACCCGTTAAGGAGACCTTGCGTCGCCTTTGCTTGAGCTGGGGCATGAATTGCTTCAACTCTGACAACGTGGATCGCTTCAAAATGGCCGTGATCGCAGCGGCTCGGGCTGCGCGTGCTTCTGGTCTCGCAACTGAGAACGATTCGATCGTCGTGACAGCGGGTGTTCCGTTCAATGTGCGTGGTTCAACCAATATTCTACGCGTCGCACCTTGTGATGAACGGTTGATTTTGAACATCGATCCTGAATAGACTACTCTAAAGAGTAGTCTTTGGAGGGGTCTATGGATCCAGATCTTTTTCTAGTCATCGGTCTTTTGATCGGCGGATTTACCATTCCGCCGATCATAGGTGCCATATTTGATGGGCGCCCCCCTCGGACACCCGCAGTTTTGGTCGTGATCGCGGGCGGCATGATTGCCTTCGCGGTCATTCAAAAGCCCGGAGGGTATGTCATCCAAGACATCCCTGGAGTCTTCTCCCACGTCATCGGAAAATACCTGTAACACATGTTTTGGGCTTGCCCCTCTGGAGAATGCGTCCTATACGACGCGCTCTTACTGCGTGACCGGCCGAAAGTGGCATGCCGAGTCGCGTTTACACCGAATTCAAATAGGAGACGGAAATGCCCAAGATGAAGACAAAGTCGAGCTGCAAAAAGCGGTTCAAAGTTACGGCCAATGGCCTTGTAGTTGGAGGTCAAGCTGGCAAACGCCACGGCATGATCAAACGTTCCAACAAATTCCTGCGCAATGCGCGCGGTACCACAGTTTTGTCGGCTCCTGATGCGAAAATCATCAAGACGATGATGCCGTACGCTCGTTAAGGAGAATCTGATATGCCCCGCGTAACATCTGGTAAGGTAACTCACCGTCGCCACAAAAAAGTCGTCGACGCCGCTAAAGGTTTTTACGGCCGTCGTAAAAATCTTTTCAAAACAGCCACACAGGCCGTCGACAAAGCAAACCAGTACGCCACACGTGACCGTAAAGTCCGTAAGCGTAACTTCCGTGCGCTTTGGATCCAACGGATCAACGCTGCCGTGCGTGCTCACGACGAAACACTAACATATTCGCGCTTCATCAATGGCCTTTCGTTGGCTGGCATCGAAGTGGACCGTAAGGTTCTCGCCGATCTCGCCGTACACGAGCCAGAAGCGTTTACAGCGATCGTTGAAAAAGCCCAAGCCGCTCTGGCTTAAGGCGTAACGCTCGCGAAGACTTCTCGAACCGAGAAGAAAATTTGAAGCCGCGGGCCTGTGATGGGTCGGCGGCTTCTTGCGTTTAACCCCCGATGTGATAGCACGGCGGGGGACAGAATAGGGGTCAGGCATGGACGATCTTCGGCAGAAATTTCTTGAGGCAATCTCCTCGGCAACCAATGAGGCAACCCTCGAAGACTTGCGGGTCTCTGCGGTGGGCAAGAAGGGCGAAATCAGCCTGAAAATGCGCGAATTGGGTAAAATGACACCCGAGGAACGCCAAACAGCTGGCCCCGCGCTCAATGCTCTCAAGGACGAGGTAAATTCGGCACTGGCCGCTAAAAAAGAAGCCTTGGGCGACGCTGCACTTGATGCGCGCTTGAAGGGCGAGTGGCTCGACGTGACTTTGCCCGCGCGTGGTCGCCCAGCAGGCACAATCCATCCTGTCTCGCAGGTCACAGAAGAAGTGATCGCGATTTTCGCGGATATGGGGTTTGCCGTTGCCGAAGGCCCGCAGATCGAGAATGATTTTTATAATTTCGATGCCCTCAACATTCCGCCGCACCACCCCGCGCGGCAGGAATTTGATACGTTTTATATGCACCGCGATGCCGATGACGAGCGCGCGCCTCACGTGCTGCGCACGCATACGAGCCCCGTTCAAATCCGCGAGATGGAAAAAACCGGTGCGCCGATCCGCGTGATTGCGCCAGGTCGCGTGTATCGTTCGGATTACGACCAGACCCACACGCCGATGTTCCACCAGATCGAAGGCATGGCCATTGGCAAAGATATTTCTATGGCCAATCTGAAATGGGTGCTTGAGGAATTTTTCGCGGCCTTCTTTGAAATCGACGGTATTAAAACCCGTTTCCGCGCCAGCCATTTTCCTTTCACGGAACCCTCCGCAGAAGTCGATATCCAATGTAGCTGGGTCGATGGGCAATTGCGCATCGGTGAAGGCGACGGCTGGATGGAAGTGCTGGGTTCTGGCATGATGCACCCTAAAGTTTTGGCCGCGGGCGGCGTTGATCCCGACAAGTATCAAGGCTTTGCCTTTGGTATGGGGATCGACCGCATTGCGATGCTGAAATACGGCATCCCAGATTTGCGCGCCTTCTTTGACAGCGACCTGCGCTGGTTGCGGCACTATGGTTTCAGCGCGCTAGACATGCCGTCACTGGCGGGAGGTTTGAGCAAATGAACGATCACACTGAGAACCTAAACGACACATACCCCGGGGCTGGAACCTATTGTTTTGGCGAGAGTAAAGCCGACAGCGAGGCGCAACTAACGCTGGTGCGTGCGGGGACCAAACGTCTGGATTGCGCGGCTTTGGCGGAATTTGGCGGCGACAAAGACGCGCTCCCTAAAGTGGGCCGTTGCGATATCGCGACCGAATGGAATGGCGCACCAGCCCTCGTCACCAAGACCACAAAAGTCGAGCAGCACCGCTTTTGCGATGTGACGTGGGAGTTGGCGATGGACGAGGGCATGGGCAACAGCCTTGCCGATTGGAAAGCCTATCGTTCCGCATATTTTGGCCGCAACGGCGGTTTTGACCCTGAAATGATGTTGGTGTTCGAACGCTTTGACGTCGTTGAAGATTTGGCAGGGCGTGGGATCACGCCAACAAAGGATTAATCATGAAATTCACGCTTTCTTGGCTTAAAACGCATCTCGAAACCGACGCGCCGCTCGATGACATCCTTTATGCTCTGACCGATCTTGGACTTGAAGTTGAAGAGGTGACGGACCCCGCAGCAAAGCTTGCCGACTTTAGATTGGGCAAGGTCGTCAAGGCCGAGAAACACCCCGATGCGGATAAATTGCGCATCTGTACGGTGGCCACCGCCGATGGCGAAACCCAGATCATTTGCGGCGCGCCAAACGCCCGCGAAGGCATCACTGTGGTCGTTGCCAAGCCGGGCACCTATATTCCGGGGTTGGATATTACAATTCAAGTTGGAAAAATTCGCGGCATCGAGAGCTTTGGCATGATGTGTTCTGAGCGTGAGATGGAACTCTCCGAGGAGCACGACGGCATTATCGAGCTTCCCGAAGGGGAAGTTGGCGACCGTTTCATCGACTATTTGGCCAAGGTTGATCCCGCCAAAGTGGACCCGATGATCGAAATTGCCATTACGCCAAACCGCCCTGATGCGCTTGGTATTCGGGGGATCGCCCGCGACCTCGCCGCGCGTGGCCTTGGCGTCTTGAAACCCGCACCTGTAGCAAAGGTTGAGGGTACATTCGACAGTCCGATCACCGTGTCGATTGATGAGGATACGCGGGCCGAGGGCTGTGAAGTTTTCATGGGTCGCATGATCCGCGGTGTGAAAAATGGCCCGAGTCCGAAGTGGCTGCAGGATCAACTTCTTGCCATCGGCCTGCGGCCTATTTCGATTCTTGTCGATGTGACGAACTTCTTTACCTATGATCAAAACCGTCCGCTTCATGTTTTCGATGCCGATAAGGTACACGGAAATTTACGGGTGCATCGCGCCAAGGGCGGCGAAACCATCGTGGCCTTGGACGACAAAACTTATGAATTGCAAGCTGGTATGGTTGTGATTTCCGACGACAATCAGATCGAGAGCATCGCCGGAATTATGGGCGGACTTGAGAGTGGTTGCACCGAGGAAACCGTAAATGTTTTCCTAGAGGCAGCTGTCTGGGAAACCATTCAGATCGCCAAAACTGGACGGGCGCTTAAGATTAATTCCGATGCCCGCTATCGTAATGAACGGGGCATTGATCCAGCCTTCAACGCGCCCGCCATTGAGCTAGCGACCCAGATGATTTTGGACCTATGCGGTGGTGAAGCGAGCCATGTTGTGACTGCGGGGGAAGTTCCAGATGTAAGCCGCGCTTACAAATTGGATACGGATCGCGTGCAAAGTTTGGTCGGCATGGAGATTGCGCCCGAAGTTCAACGTGCGAGCCTTGAGGCTTTAGGGTTTGTGCTGCAAGGCGACATGGCTTGGGTGCCCAGCTGGCGGCCCGACGTCCTTGGGAGCGCGGATCTGGTCGAAGAAGTCGCGCGTATTGCGTCGCTTACCAAGCTTGAAGGGCGCCCGATGGCGCGTGCAACCGTTGGTGTTCCTGGCCCGATTCTGACACCGATGCACCGCCGCGAAAGCATGGCGCGTCGCACGGCGGCGGCGCTTGGGTACAACGAATGTGTGACCTATAGTTTTATCGACAAAGCAAGCGCCGAACTCTTTGGCGGCGGGTCGAATGCAACGATGTTGGCCAATCCGATCTCCTCTGAAATGAGCCACATGCGGCCTGACCTTTTAGCGGGCTTGATGCAAGCTGCCGCCCGCAATCAAGCGCGTGGCGTTGCCGATTTGGCCTTGTTTGAGGTCGGTCCGGCGTTCCACGGCGGCGAACCCGAAGAGCAACACATTCAGGTCGCAGGCCTTTTGGTCGGAGCGACAGGGCCCAAAGACGTGCACGGCGAACGCCGCATGGTCGATGTGTTCGACGCAAAAGCCGATGCCGAAGCTATCTTGGCCAGTATTGGCGCTCCAACGCGTGTTCAGATTTTACGCGGAAAAAATAGCTGGTGGCATCCGGGGCGCAACGGAAGCATTTGCCTTGGCCCCAAGAAAATTATGGCCAGCTTTGGTCAGGTTCACCCAAAAACGCTTGAGAAAATGGGGATCAACGGCACGGCCGTAGCATTCACAGTCTACCTTGAACAGCCGCCGTTCCCGCGCAAAACCAAGGCCACACGTGCGGCGCTTGTTGCCAGTGACCTGCAAGCGGTTGAGCGCGATTTTGCTTTCGTTGTGGACACATCGGTTGAGGCCCTGACATTGGTCAATGCTGCGGCCAGCGCGGATAAGGTGCTGATCTCGGACGTCATATTGTTTGATGAATTCACCGGCGAAAAAGCTGAATCCCAAATGGGCGCGGGTAAAAAATCGCTTGCGATTACGGTGCGCTTGCAACCGACCGACGCGACATTGAAGGTGAAGGAAATCGAAGAAATTTCGGCCAAAATATTGGAAAAGGTCGAAAAAGCGACGGGCGGCGTTCTGCGCAGCTAGCTTAAGGGAGCGTTGACATGAGTTTTAAAGTCTATCTTTCGGGGGAAATCCATTCGGATTGGCGCGCGGAAATCATTGCGGGGGCTGAGGGTTTGAACATTGAGTTCTCCTCCCCTGTGACGGACCACGGCGCCAGCGACGATTGCGGCGTGGCAATTATGGGCGCGGAAACTGACAAGTTTTGGCACGACCATAAGGGCGCAAAACTCAACGCTATTCGGACCCGCAAGGCCATCTCAGAAGCCGACGTTGTTGTGGTGCGGTTTGGTGAGAATTATCGCCAGTGGAATGCTGCCTTTGATGCGGGTTTTGCCGCGGCCCTCGGAAAATCCTTGGTCGTGATGCATGGCGCGGACCACCAACATGCGCTCAAAGAAGTGGATGCTGCGGCTCTTGCTGTGATCGAAACGCCTCAGCAAGTGATCGAAATTCTGCGCTATGTTCTGACCGGCAGCTTGCCGAAGTAAACTGTCGTTGCTGATCTAGAACGGAACCGAAAAATCTTAGTGCTCGAGCTGAGGCACAAATGTTTAAACTTAGGGGAAATAAAATGTTTAAAGAATTTAAAGATTTCATCGCCAAGGGCAACGTCATGGACATGGCGGTCGGGATTATAATTGGGGCGGCGTTCACGGCGATTGTAAAATCACTTGTGACCGATTTGATCAATCCAATCATCGGATTGTTCACTGGCGGGGTGGATTTCACCAACAAATTTTTCGTGCTTTCGGGCGGCGCTGAGGGCGCGAGTTATGCGACGCTCGAAGCCGCGCGTGAAGCGGGCGCGGGTACATTTGCATACGGGGCCTTCGTCATGGCCGTGATCAATTTCCTGATTATTGCCTATGTTGTCTTTTTACTGGTGCGCAGCGTTAACAAGATCAAGGATGCTAGCGTGAAGGCGGAGGCGGCGGCGGAAGAAGCGCCCGCAGGCCCAACAGATATCGAACTCTTGGTAGAAATTCGCGACGCACTCGTCAAAAAATAGGTTCGTCGAAATTAAAAAATGGCCCGCATAAATTTAGCGGGCCATTTCTGTCTATTTGATCGCCAAAGCTGGCGACAAAACATCAATCCCAAGCGCTTTGCCGACCGCGTAATAGGTCAATTGTCCGGCGTGGACGTTCAGGCCATTCAGCAAGTGCGGATCATCGGTACAGGCCTGTTTCCAGCCTTTGTCAGCCAAGGCGAGAAGGAACGGTAACGTCGCATTCCCAAGGGCGATAGTGGACGTGCGCGCCACAGCTCCTGGCATGTTGGCAACGCAGTAGTGCATGATGCCATCGACTTCATAAATCGGGTCTTGGTGGGTCGTTGCGTGACTTGTTTCAAAACAACCGCCTTGGTCAATCGCAACATCCACGATAGCAGCGCCGGGTTTCATCGTCGAAAGCTGAGCGCGGCTGATAAGTTTTGGTGCTGCGGCACCGGGAACGAGGACGGCACCGATGACCATGTCAGCATGGGTCACCAAGTCAGCAGTATTCCCAGCTGTCGCGTAGGCGTTTTTGAAGGTGCCACCAAAGACGTCATCAAGATAGCGCAGGCGTGGCAGGGAGCGGTCCAGAACCGTCACATCCGCGCCCATTCCAGCAGCAATCCGCGCCGCGTGGGTGCCAACGACACCGCCGCCAATGACCACAACGCGGGCGGGCGAAACTCCCGGAACACCACCCATCAACACGCCGCGCCCGCCATTTGCTTTTTGCAGAGTCCATGCGCCGACTTGCGGGGCCAAGCGACCCGCGACTTCGGACATTGGCGCAAGCAGGGGCAACCCGCCCGCGGCGTCAGTTACGGTCTCATAGGCGATGGCTGTGCAGCCACTGGCCAAGAGGTCACGCGTTTGTTCGGGGTCGGGGGCAAGGTGAAGGTATGTAAAGAGAACTTGGCCTTCGCGCAGCATTTTACGCTCAACGGATTGGGGCTCTTTGACCTTTACGATCATATCAGAAAGGGCGAAAATTTCGGCGGCGGTGTCTTTTATTTCGACACCAGCATCGACATAATCTGTATCGGTGAAACCGGACCCAATGCCAGCGTCGGTTTCCACCAAAACACGATGGCCGTGTTGGATCGCTTCGCGCGCGGCGTTTGGGGTTATTCCAACCCTAAATTCTTGGGGTTTGATCTCTTTTGGGCATCCGATTAGCATGGGTTCTCCTCCGTTTGAAGTTAGAGTTTGCGCCTTTCTCAACGCAATTGTTTTGAATTCTCTTCGTTGATCGGATAAGCTTTGGGATAATTCTACGGAAATGGCCGATAAAATTCGAAGGAATCTGCGGAATAATGAAATTAGACAGTATAGATCGTCGAATTTTGGAGGTGCTCCAAAAGCAAGGTCGTATAACGAATGCTGAGTTGTCAGAGCGGATCAATCTCTCCCCCTCGGCATGCCATCGGCGGGTTCAGCACCTCGAGGCGGAGGGGTACATTCGGGATTACGTCGCGCTTCTTGATCCGCGTAAAGTTGGGCGGCAGACTACCGTTTTTGTGGAAATTACTCTCTCTGGGCAGACCGACGAAGTTTTGGATGCATTTGAGAAAGCCGTGACGCGGATTCCCGATGTTTTGGAATGCCATTTGATGGCAGGGACGGCGGATTACATGCTGAAGGTTGTTGCCCACGACACCGAAGATTTTGCGCAAATCCATCGTCGTCATTTGGCGCGCTTGCCGGGTGTGGCGCAAATGCAGAGTAACTTTGCGCTTCGAACGGTATTTAAAACCACGGCGCTTCCGGTTTAACTCCAATCGGTTACGTGCACTGGGGAGGAAACGGGGTGTCCGCCTCTTCGCTTTCGTTGAATCAGGTGGTATCGTTTTAACCAGCTATCTGGTTTTGGGTTTGCATAAAGGCCCAAGACTTTGCCTAATTGTATGGCGGGAGCAAAGGGCAAGACTGCAAGGAGTGTGTGATGTCGGAACAGTTATTGAAAACCAAAGAGGCTCTGCTGGAAGCAGCTTTGCCGCATGTTGTCTTCGACGGTTGGAGCACGGCGACGCTGGCTGAAGCGGCGTTGGACGCGGGCATTTCGCCCGAAGACGCACAGGCCGCCTATCCGCGTGGCGGGGTTGATTTGGCGATTGCGTTTCACAAAGCGGGCGACGCGATGATGTTGGAGCGGCTGGCCGCTGCGGATATGTCGAACCTACGTTTTCGCGACAAAATTTCCGCCGCCGTTCGCTATCGCATTGAAGCCGTCACGGACAAGGAGGCGGTACGCAAAGGTAGCGCGCTTTTTGCACTTCCCCAGAATGCAGCCGATGGGTCGAAACTTGTTTGGGGCACGTGTGATGCAATTTGGAACGCCCTTGGCGACACGTCGGACGATGTGAATTGGTACACAAAACGCGCAACACTATCAGGTGTTTATGCGTCGACCGTGCTGTATTGGTTGGGTGATGACGGCGAGGGAAATACCGCGACATGGGAGTTCTTGGATCGTCGGATCGACAATGTGATGCAGATCGAAAAGTTTAAAGCTTCGGTGCGAAAAAACCCGATTTTTAGCAAGCTTATGGCCGGGCCTGCGAAAGTTCTCTCGGGTATTCGCGCGCCGCATGCTGCGGTGAAGCGCGATGATTTGCCGGGGCACTGGTCACCCAAAGACGTAACCTAAGTGAGACAGAATGAATGAAGTAAACACGATGCGGGCGATGGAAATATCTACGCCTGGCGGTCCGGAAGTTCTGCGCGAAACACGTCGGCCAATGCCGATTGCGCGCGCGGGAGAGGTTGTCATTCGGCTGGCCTATGCGGGGGTCAATCGCCCCGATGCGCTGCAACGGGCAGGGCTCTATAATCCTCCAGCGACCGCCAGCGATTTACCCGGGCTTGAGGGGGCAGGCGAGGTCGTCGCACTTGGGGCTGGAGTGACTTCAGTTGCGCTGGATGATTCTGTTTGTGCGCTTTTACCGGGGGGAGGGTATGCGGAATACGCCACTTGCCCTGCGGCGCATTGCCTCCCTGTTCCGGCGGGTTTGACCCTTAAACAGGCGGCCTGTTTGCCCGAAACGTTTTTTACGGTTTGGAGCAATGTGTTTTTACGTGGAGGCCTCAAGGCGGGCGAGCGGTTTTTGGTCCACGGCGGCAGCTCGGGTATCGGGACGGTCGCAATCCAACTTGCCAAGGCGCGGGGCGCGCGGGTGTTTACGACTGCTGGATCCGCCGAGAAATGCGCTGCCTGTACTGCCTTAGGGGCTGAGCGTGCGATGAATTATCGCGAGGTCGATTTTGCCAAAGAGATACGGGAGATTGGCGGCGCGGATGTCATTTTGGACATGGTCGGAGGCGACTACCTTCAACGCAACATCAACGCGCTGGCGGATGATGGGCGCTTGGTTCAGATCGCGTTCCTGCAAGGCTTCAAGCAGGAGGTGAACTTCATGCAAATCATGACGCGCCGCCTGACGTTGACGGGCAGCACGTTGCGACCCCAAAGTGACCGCGCAAAGGCGCGGATAGCAGAAGATTTAAAGGCCGAAGTTTGGCCGCTTTTGGCGGCAGAAGCGATTTTCCCCGTTATGGACCAAGAATTCGATCTGGTGGACGCCGCCAAGGCGCATATGCGAATGGAGTCTTCCCAACATATTGGAAAGATTGTTTTAAAAGTAACCGGTTAACATCACATTCCATTCCTGAATATCTCTAGCGGATTGGTGCAATTCCTGCGTCTTCATGGCGGCAGTCAAGGATAACATCCGCTCCACAGAGACGTGGGCTAAGAGCTTTATCAAGGCAAACCCGCGCCTCTTGAAGGTGGTTTTTTTTGCAAGTGATCGTAATTTGATCGGCGGTAAGCTGAGGATTGGACTGTAAAAACGCACCCTCAATTTCCCGCGCAGGCAGGCTTACGGTTTCCTTGATTTCTCGAAAGACCGGCGGCTTTAAAACGGCCTCGAAAGCCTCCCTGGAAGCCAAGAAATAGTCTTCAGGGGAGAGGTTGGAGCAGGTGCCGTGCTTTTCCCATTCATGCTTGGCAAGTCCTGACGATCCCATAATATCAATCATCGATGTGGCGAGGGCATTGGACGGGCGTTTGTAAGATGTTGGGCAGTCTCTAGGCCATCCATTCTCAAATTGCGGCCAGAGCCCGTGCAGGGTCCAGCCATAGTCATGGCTGGAGTCGCATTGTTCACTTCCTTTGGCGTCCCCTTCAAGTTTGCACCAATTGGGTGACCAGCTTAGCGCTAGCACATAGTAATCAAAATCAACAGAAGACTCGTTTTTTGTGACGATTTGAGCCCATAAATAGGCACTGATAGCAGCCACAATCAGCGCAAAACCAATCTTTCGCATTTTCTCTTTCCTCTTTTGGTTGCGCACAGTATATACAGCTTAAGTTCCCCTTCAATGAGAGCCCGCCCGAATGAGGGTCGCCCCTTCCAGGGCTTAGGGAAGATATGTTCTGGGGATGTTGTATAGGAGAAGATCATGGCCAAACCAATTATGGCACGCGCAACCGCAGTATGGTTGGTAGACAACACAACGCTGACCTTTAAACAGGTTGCAGATTTTTGCGAATTCCACGAGTTGGAAGTTCAGGGCATTGCCGATGGCGATGTTGCGACCGGCGTAAAAGGGTTCGACCCGATTGCCAATAATCAGCTGACCGCCGAAGAAATCCAACGCGGCGAGGGCAACCCTCTCTATAAGCTAAAATTGAAATTCCTTGCCTCCGCTGTTGGCGAAGAAAAGCGTCGCGGTCCGCGTTATACGCCTTTGTCCAAACGCCAAGATCGTCCGGCGTCAATCCTTTGGCTGGTGAAGTTCCACCCCGAATTGACCGACGGTCAGGTGAGCAAGCTTGTTGGTACAACCAAGCCAACAATTCAGGCAATCCGCGAGCGCACACACTGGAACATCGGGAATATTCAACCAATCGATCCCGTTGCTCTTGGCTTGTGTAAACAAGTTGAACTCGACTTCGAAGTTCAGAAAGCTGCCGCAAAACGCGCCAAAGAAGGCGATGTCATGAGTGACGATGAGCGCCGCAAATTGGTGTCCACCGAACAGAGCCTCGGCGTCGCGAACGCCCCGCGCGTTTCCTCTGCAATCGAAGAGCTGTCAACATTCAGCTTCTCTACCGATCCACGTGATGAGGAAGAAGCTGAGGCGGTTCCGGATAAGGATACTTTCTTTAATCTTCCCGAAAGCGGTACGGACGACGAGCAGCCATAAGCCTAGATATCATTACAGAAAAAGGCCCCTGCACCGATGGTGTGGGGGCCTTTTTTGTATTCAGGTCATAAATTTAAAACTGTTTGCGCGCTTTGAACGCGGCCTGAATCGTACCATCGTCGAGATAGTCCAATTCACCACCAATCGGAACGCCCTGTGCCAGCGATGTGACCGATACGTGCGTTAAATGCTCCGCGATATAATGCGCCGTGGTTTGCCCGTCGACCGTCACATTGAGCGCCAGCACGACTTCTGTAATACCCTCGGCTCGAATGCGTTCCAAAAGCTTGGGAATCCGAAGCTCTTCCGGCCCAACGGCATCAAGGGCCGAAAGCGTTCCGCCCAAAACATGATAGCGCCCACCAAAGGCCTGCCCGCGTTCCATTGCCCAAAGATCAGCGACGTCTTCGACGATACAAAGTTGACCTGTGGCCCGCTTTTCGTTCGCGCAAATGTCACAGCGGTCCTGCGTGCCGATATTGCCGCAATTCACGCATTCCCGCGCTGTTGCCGCCACATTCTGGAGGGCGTTCGCGAGGGGCGTCATAACCAGTGCGCGTTTTTTAATGAGATGTAAAACCGCACGTCGCGCCGAACGCGGGCCAAGCCCTGGGAGCTTGGCCATAAGGTTAATTAAATGTTCTATTTCGCGCGTGCTGTCGTCCATTTCGGATTAAAACGGCAGTTTCATGCCCTCGGGCAGCCCAAGGCCCTCGGTCAATTTTGCCATCTCGCTTTGGCTGCGTTCGCTGGCTTTTGCTTGTGCGTCTTTGATGGCTGCAAGGATCAAATCTTCAACAACCTCTTTCTCGCTCGGATCGAAAATCTTGGGGTCAATATCGAGTCCTGTAAGTTCGCCCTTAGCCGTTGCCGTTGCCTTCACAAGCCCCGCGCCGCTTTCGCCAACCACAGTGATGCTCGCTAAACCGTCTTGCATTTCGGCCATTTTCGACTGCATTTCTTGTGCGGCCTTCATCATTTTAGCCATGTCGCCCATTTGGCCTAAACCTTTGAACATTTTGATATCTCCTTGGTGTGTTCTCTGTAGATGGGGCTCTTTAGAGCTGTGTACAACCTAGCTGTCCTCAAAGGGATCCCATTCGTCCTCAACCTCTGGGAGTGCGCTAGAGGCAGCCTCCGCTGCGAGTTCTTTCAAGGTGCGAATGCTGGTAATTTTTGCGCCCGGAAATTGGGTGACCACGGCTTGCACCAACGGGTGCGCTTGCGCCTCCGTGCGAACGGCAAGCATCTCGGCGTCGCGAATTTCAGCAATCGTCGCCGCGCCGCCTTCGTTAACTAATGTCACCGTCCAGCGCGCACCCGTCCAAAGTTGCAATTGTTGTCCAAGCCGTTGCGCGAGGTCACGCGGCGAGTTTTCGGTGGGTTGGAACTCGATCCGACCCGGCGCGTAGTTTGCCAAGCGCATGGTGGTTTCGATTTCGATCAGGAGCTTTACATCGCGGTGGCTTCGGATGAGTTCAAGGATGGTTTCGAATTGGCCAAAACGGGCGAGAACCGCATCAGGCGCTCCAAGCGCAGTTGCGCCGCCGCCTGCCACCATTTGCGTGGTGTTGCCGCCATGAGTGGCGGTGGGCTGGCTGGCATTTGTGGTCGTCGAGGATGCTTGACGGCCACCGCCTGACGGGCCGCCATTGGGCTGCATTGGGGGCGGCGTCGCATCTTGCAGACGTTTGACAAGGTCACCGGGGCTGGGAAGGTCTGCGACGTGCGTGAGGCGAATGACGGCCATTTCGGCGGCCATCATCGCGTTGGGCGCGGCGGCAACTTCTTCGAGCGCTTTCAGCAGCATTTGCCACATACGTGTCATTACCCGCATCGGCAGTTTTTCCGCCATTGCTTGACCGCGCATCCGCTCGTCGGGGGAAACTGTGGGGTCTTCGGCGGCCTCGGGGGTGATTTTTATCACCGAAACCCAATGGGTAATCTCTGCCAGATCGCGCAAAACGGCCATCGGATCGGCCCCGTCGCCATATTGCCCAGAAAGCTCAGTCATCGCTGCGGCGGCATCGCCCCGCACGATCATGTCAAACAGATCAAGGACGCGTCCACGATCGGCAAGGCCCAACATCGCACGGACTTGGTCGGCGGTGGTTTCGCCCGCACCGTGGGCAATCGCCTGATCAAGGAGTGAGGTAGCGTCGCGCGCCGACCCTTCGGATGCCCGTGTGATCAAAGCTAGCGCGTCATCGGAAATCTCGGCATTCTCGGCCTTGGCGATTTTGCGCATCAAGGCGATCATCACCTCAGGCTCAATTCGGCGCAGGTCAAACCGTTGGCAGCGCGAAAGAACCGTGACGGGAACCTTGCGAATTTCGGTGGTGGCGAAGATGAATTTGACGTGTGCGGGCGGCTCTTCGAGGGTTTTAAGCAACGCGTTAAACGCGCTGGTCGAGAGCATGTGCACCTCATCGATGATATAGATTTTGTAACGGGCAGAGGCGGCGCGATAGGCAACACTTTCGATGATTTCGCGGATGTCGTTTACGCCCGTCCGACTCGCCGCATCCATTTCCATGACGTCCACGTGACGCCCTTCCATGATCGCGATGCAGTTTTCGCAAACGCCACAGGGCTCGGTGGTTGGGCCGCCATCGCCATTGGGGCCGATGCAATTCATGCCCTTGGCTATAATCCGCGCCGTGGTGGTTTTACCCGTGCCGCGAATACCTGTCATCACAAAGGCTTGCGCGATGCGGTTGGCTTCGAAGGCGTTTTTGAGGGTACGCACCATGGGCTCTTGGCCCACGAGATCGGCAAAAACTTCGGGGCGGTATTTGCGCGCCAAGACTTGATAGCCGCTGTCTTTTGCAGAACCGGATTCTGTTTCGCTCATGTCACCCTCATTTCGTTATGCGTAGGTTAATGGCAGGCTTGCCCGACGTCCAGCGCCGCGCCGTCATTTGTTTGAAATGGCGGGCGAGGTTGCGTTGTCGGGCAAGCCTTAAAAGCTAGTCGCCGTCAACCTTCCGATTGCGCAATTGCTTGGCGGTTTTGTGCATCTTCACCATTGTGCGTGAGCGTTTGCGGGTTTGGGCCACGGTTTCCACCTGCAACGAGTCTTCGCGTTGTAGCTTTTGCCAGCGTTTCAAACGATCTGGGTCCAATTCGCCTGACTTGACTGCCTTTTGAACCGCACAACCCGGCTCGCCCTCGTGGGCACAATCGCGGAATTTACAGGAGTCAGCATACTGCATAACGTCCTGAAATACGGTGTTAATCCCCTCGGAGGCGTCAAACAGCCCGAATTCCCGCATGCCGGGTGTATCCAGCAACCATCCGCCACCTTGAATGCGATGCAATGCGCGCGAGGTCGTGGTGTGACGGCCACGCGCATCGTCTTCGCGGATTTCTGCGGTCGCTTGGGTTGTGCCCGCGATGCCGTTGGTAATTGTGGTTTTCCCAACGCCTGAGGACCCCAGAAGCGCGATCGTTTGCCGCGGTCCGCACCATAGCGCGAGGCGTTTCAGGTCTTCTGGATCATGGGCGTTGATCGCGAGTGCGACTTGTCCCAACGACAGTTTTTCCGCCCGCGCCACATAATCCGCCGCGTCTTCGGCGTTATCGGCCTTGGTCGCGATGATGACGGGCGTGGTTCCTGCCTCGAACGCCATGGAAATAAAGCGTTCAATGCGCGCCTCATTAAAGTCGGCGTTGCAGGAGGTGACGATAAAAAGCGTGTCCACATTTGCGGCCACAAGCTGTTTGCGTAGGTCTGGCCCCGCCGCACGCCGCGTAAGGCAGGAGCGACGATCCAGCACACGCACGATCCGCGCAATATCACCATCCACCAATATCCAGTCACCTACCGCCACGTCGCCGGACGTAATGTGGGAGGGAAACACAAGCAGGTGCGCATCCGTTGTCGAAAGCGCACGTATTTTGCTGCGGTGGACTTCGGAAATGCGCATCGGCGTCAAGCCTGCGTCTTCATCGGTAAGTTGAGATTGAAAATCCTCGGCCCAGCCGAGATCTTCGAGAGTAGTTTCAAGGGTCATTGTTTTGCTCTTTGCAAAGAATTGGGGCGTCCGCAGCCGCGTTGGCTGGGACGTATGCAAGGGCAAATCTGGATCACAGAGGGAACTGCGTCAGAGCAGGCTTGCCCGAAGGATAGCAACGACAATCATAAAATCCTCCTCAGCAAGTGCGTCATGCGCGTTAAATTAGGTGAGAGATTGGACATCGACCCAAACAATTCTCGTTACGGCTGCTTCCTTCCGGATCTGACCGAGTTGGCGAGGCGCTCGCCCGCGCCAACCTCTCAATTCAGTAAATAGGCCGAGTCGGCGACGGTTTCAAGTCTAGTTTAGGGTATCGGGGGCGGCTTTATACGCCCCCGACGGGATTTTGGATGATTAGAGCTGGATTCGAAAGCGGGCAAAGCCGTCTGGCCCGTCGCCAGCTTCCTCAATTTTGAGGTTTTTCAAATCGCCCATATAATCCTTGGCCTTGGGACCCGTATCAAACAGAACCGATGTGTCGGGCAGGGATGTGAACGCCCAATTGCCATCGGCGGAGGGGTTGATTGTGCCTTGCTCAACGATATAGCGCACGATGACATCGCGGTTTGTATCTGGCCCCTCAAAGACGATGGTGTCGCCCATCGCTCCCGGAAAATCCCCGCCGCCAGAGGCGCGATAGTTGTTCGTGGCAACGATGAATTCCTGATCGGGCGTGACGGGCGCGCCGTTATAGGTAAGGTTCACGATGCGATTTGCTGTTTTGTCTGCCATTTCGCCTTTTGCAGTGAAACGAGAGGGTTGGGAGAGGTCAATCTCATAACTCACGCCATCAATAACGTCGAAATTATAGCTTGGGAAATCTGGGTTGAGCAGGACCTGATCGGCTTTGCCCGCTTCAACCTGATTGAACATACCCGCTGAGCGTTCCAACCAGCCTTTAAGTTGTTCGCCGGTAACTTTTACCGCGCGCGCCGTGTTGGGATAGAGATACAGGTCGGCCACGTTTTTGATCGCCACGTCGCCTGCGGGAACATCGGTGTAATATTCCGCGCCGCCGCGCCCACCCGCTTTGAACGGAGCCGCCGCCGAGAGGATCGGAAGGTCTGCGTATTCCGTGCCTGCAAGCATTTCGCCGATGTACCATTTCTGAGCGATGGAAACGATTTGCACCGAGGGGTCGTCGGCCACGAGGGCAAAATAGCTGTGCAACGGGGCCGAAGTTTTCCCAACGGCGCGGCGCACATAGGCCAAGGTTTCGTCGTGTTCTTTTTGCGCGGCGGCGAGGACAAAGTCTTGGCTTTCCACCAGCGCCGAGATGGAGCGATCTTCGTTGCGTTGGGAAATCGGGCGTGCCTCGGACGTGTGGGCCGAGACTTTCCACGTTCCACCGTCATTTTCTAGCATGAGGTCAATCACCCCCAAATGGCTACCCCAGAACCCGCCCATCGCGGCGGGTTTACCGTGAATGGTGCCTTTTTCGGCATCCACTCCGGCGAAATCGGCGTATTGTGTTCCGGGGAAAACGAGGTGGCTGTGGCCTGTCATGATGGCGTCAATGCCGTCAACCGTGGCCAAGGGCACGGAGGCATTTTCCATGAACTCGGTTTCATTGGCCGATCCGATTCCCGAGTGGGACAGTGCGATGATGATGTCCGCGCCAGCTTCCTTCATTTCGGGAACATAGGCGCGGGCAGTCTCGACAATATCGCGTGTTGTCACGTTGCCTTCGAGGTGGCGGCGATCCCAATTCATCACTTGCGGCGGCACAAACCCAATCAGGCCGATTTTGATCGGATGTTCGGTGCCTGTGCCGTCTGTGATCATGCGGTCGAGAATGACATAGGGCTTGAGGAGGGTTTTATCGTCGCGTGGATTGGCTCCACGTTCAACGACAACATTGGCGGACACCACGGGGAAATTCGCGCCCGCGATGGATTTCATCAGGAAATCGAGGCCATAGTTGAATTCGTGGTTGCCCAACGTCGACGCGTCAAAACCAACGGCGTTCATTGCGGCAATCACGGGGTGCATATCGCCGTCCTTCATGCCGCGTTCATAGGCGATATAATCGCCCATCGGGTTGCCTTGAAGAAAGTCGCCGTTGTCGAGCAAGATCGAGTTTGTGGCTTCGGCGCGCACATCAACGATGTGGCTCGCGGTGCGGGCGAGGCCGACGGTGTCGATGGGTTTGTCGGAATAATAGTCATACGGGAAGACATGCACGTGCAGGTCCGTTGTTTCCATAATACGCAAATGCGCTTGGTTGGCGGCGGCACGCGCCGAGAACGGATGCATGGCAAGCAATGTCGTTCCAAAAGCTGCTCCAGCGACGAATTCGCGGCGGCTGATCAATGTTGAATTCCTAAGTCCCATGACGTTCTCCGATTCTGTTTTGTGCAGCTTTAGAAATCTACGGTGACACAGTTATGACAAAAAACGAAATTCTCTGTGCTGTAGGTTTGCTCTGGCCCTTGCGGTAGAACGCCAAAAAGTTGAAGTTGTGCAAAAAGAAAATGAGGGTGTGCAGTGAAGATAGCTGAAACGGTAACATTTGGTGGTTCGGGCTTGGACCGTGCGGCGCAACTTCGTGGCGATGCCACCCTCATGCAAAAGCACCTGACCACGGGTGATATTCTACCGCTTTGGCGAGGCAAGGTTTTGGTGCAGGGCGAGGCCCGCGAAAATTTGGCGCGTTTGCCGCAGGGACATCCCGCGCTAAAAGACTCAACGGGGGAGTATATCTTCCTCGGCCTTGATGATGGGCAGGCAGTTTTCGCTTGTGACATCTCATCTTGGGAGCCGCCCGATCAGGATTTGGAACTCGTTGGCCAGTTTTTTGACCCCTCAGAGCAAATCCACCCCGAACTCGCACAAGGCGTTGTTTTTGCCGAACTTCGCTCCGTGATGGCGCAATTGTCGCCACGAGATGCGGAGTTAGTCGCGACCGCGAAGGCGTTGTTCAATTGGCATGATAGCCATGGCTTCTGTGCCAAATGTGGTGGCAAAAGTGCGATGACCATGGCGGGGTGGCAGCGCAATTGCACGCTTTGTGACAGTTCGCATTTCCCACGCACCGACCCTGTCGTGATCATGCTCATCACACATGGCAATCAGTTGCTTTTGGGGCGCAGTCCGGGGTGGCCGGAGGGGATGTACTCGACCCTCGCAGGATTTGTGGAGCCCGGCGAAACCTTGGAAGCGGCGGTACGGCGCGAAGTTTTTGAGGAATCCGGCATTGAGGTCGGTGCCGTGACCTATTTGGCCAGCCAGCCGTGGGCTTTCCCGTCGTCCCTGATGTTTGGGTGCCATGGCGAAGCCTTGAACACAGATATTACGATTGATCCCGTTGAAATCGAAGATGCGTTTTGGATAAGTCGCGAGGATCTTATGCAGGTGATGGCCGGTGAGCATCCGAAAATTAGGGCCGCAAGACGTGGCTCGATCGCACAATTTTTAATGACAAACTGGCTTGCAGATCGACTCAATTGAGGCAAGAAGGTACCATCCAAGGAAAGCGGACCCATGATATTTGTATCCACCGAAGACATCGAAGCGCCTATCGAGGTCGTGTATCGTGCGGTTTCCGACTTCGATAGCTTTGAGCGATCCGCTTTGCGCCGTGGGCTAGAAGTGAAACCTTTAGACGAAAACGCTCTCGACGGCGCAGTCCAAGGGTGGAACGTTGTCTTTCAATATCGTGGTAAAAAGCGCGAGTCTGTCGCCCGCTTGATTGATGTTGTTCCGGACCAAGGTTTTACCATCAACGGTGGAACGGGCGGACTTCACGGGGCGATGGTTGTCGACTTGGTTGCGCTCTCAAAAATGCACACCCGTCTAAAAGTGACGGTGGAATTGAGTGCGAAAACATTGTCGAGTCGCCTGCTCCTGCAATCGATGAAATTGGCAAAAACGAAACTTAGGCAGCGATTCGAAAAGCGTGTGAGCACTATGGCCCAAGACATTGAAGACAGATTTAAGCCGGGGACCAAAACCTAAATTCGGCAATAGCTGTTCGTATTAAGGTTTGTGACGCCGTGGATCGGCCGGATAAACACCCAAAATATCGAGGTGATCCGTGAAGTATTCGAGCTCTTCCAGCGCGAGTTGTACGCTTCTATCGTCGGGATGGCCTTCAATTTCGGCATAGAATTGTGTCGCCGTGAAGTGGCCGCCTACCATATAACTCTCAAGTTTCGTCATGTTGACGCCATTGGTCGCAAATCCGCCCATTGCTTTGTACAGCGCCGCGGGGATATTGCGAACTCGGAAAACCAAACTTGTAATCATTCCGTCTTCGCCACGGCGCGAGAGATCAGGGGTGCCCGACATCACAAGAAACCGCGTGGTGTTGTTGCCTTGGTCTTCGATATGACGCGCGACAACTTCAAGGCCATAGATTTCGCCGGCCAATTCGCTGGCAAGGGCCGCTTCGCTTGGGTCGCCAAGGGCCGCCACGTCGCGGGCGGCCGCGGCATTGTCCGACCAGTTCAGGGTGTCGAGGTTGTTGGCTTGCAAGAACTCGCGGCATTGTCCCAGTAGAATAGACATGCTTCGGGCTCGCTTGATGTCCGCAAGTTTGGTGCCGGGAATCGCCAAAAGATTGATGTGCACCCGCACAAATGCTTCGCCAACGATATGCAAACCACTTGTCGGCAAAAGCGAGTGAACGGGCGCAACGCGGCCATATGTTGAATTCTCAACACCAATCATTCCCAGTTGCGCATCACCGCGCCGTACCGCGGCCACCGCCGATTCAAAGGTTTCGCAGGGCAATGGTTCGAAGTCTGGATGCGCTTCACGGCAGGCTTGGTGTGAATACGAGCCTGCTTCACCTTGATATGAGATCATTTTTGGCATTTTTCGGCTCTCCGAGAGTTTTTTTCGCAAAAGGGCGTTTCGTCGCGGTAACTACATCTTGCTCTTTGGTTATGGAAGAGGCTACACATCCTCAACCTTCTACCAAGATGGAACGAGACATGTTCGACACAATGACAATGACTAAAATAGTTGGTGCCTTTTGCGGGGCACTCCTGGTATTTCTTTTTGGCACTTGGGCTGCTGATGTCCTGTATCATACAGGCGGCGGCTCTCATGGTGATGAAGCCGCTGAGCAAGGCTACCTGATCGAGACGGTATCAGCTGAAACCACCGAAGTTGATGAAGAAGAAATTTCCTTCGAAGAACTTTTAGCCGGTGCAGACATCGACAAGGGCTCGAAAGTCTTTGGCAAGTGTAAAGCTTGTCACAAAGTTGAACCTGGGGCGAACGGAGTTGGTCCCACATTGTTCAACGTTGTCGACCGCGATATCGGGTCTGAAGCGGAGTTTAGCTATTCTGATGTGATCGCAGCTATGGACGGAAACTGGGATGGCGAGAACCTCGACGGTTTCCTTGAAAACCCAAAATCTTTCGCTCCAGGTACAAAAATGGGCTTCGCTGGATTGAAAAAACCAGAAGATCGCGCCAACGTGATTGCGTATCTTGCAACCATCGGCGGCTAACAGCCTAACAATAATACTGTTTTACAGGCCGCACTGCAAAGGTGCGGCCTTTTTTGTGGATTTTTGCCAAAATTCACAGGTGTTCACGGAATCTCAACTTGTATGTTTAACCCTTGGGTAATTAGGCTGGTTTTAATAAAAATGTCTCAATCGCAGAACGCGTCCGGAGGATAACAATGTCTCAGAGTTTTGGTTCCGCCCAAGCTATCGATCAGGCCCATGTCAATTTAAGAAACTCACGGGTCCGCTTCCCGAACCTCGCCATGCTTGGATTGGCGGTTTCAGTTCTATTTTGCAGCACCCTCGCGGGGCGTGCTGAACAAGAAGTGATACAGTCCCATGGGATTTCAACGTTTGGAAATCTGAACTACGACGCGGATTTTGAGAATCTTTCCTATGTGAATCCGGAAGCCCCCAAAGGCGGGGAAATGTCTCTCGCGATCGTCGGATCATTTGATTCGATGAATCCGTTTTCGCGCAAGGGTGATCCTGGTGCTTTAGCAACGATCATGTATGAATCTCTCCTTTCTGGTGTTTCTGATCAAATCGGCTCAAGCTATGGCTTGCTCGCTGAAACTATTGAGTATCCGGTGGATAAATCGTGGGTGATTTTCCACATGCGTCCCGAGGCCACGTTTTCTGACGGTTCGCCTGTAACAGCCAAAGACGTTGAATTCACCTACGAGTTGTTTCTGAAAGAGGGGCTGACATCGTATCGCGCGGTACTCTCTCAGCAGGTTGAGAGCGCGGAAATCATTGACAACCACACAATTAAATTCAATTTCAAGCCGGACGCCGTGAAGCGCGAAATCATTCAGGCCGTCGGTGGTTTGCCGATTTTTCAGAGCAGCTGGTTTGCAGAAACGGGCGCTATACTGGATGAAACGCGCCTCGCCACAGCGCTTGGATCGGGGCCTTACATGCGTGGTGAGACCGAAGTCGGCCGCCGCTTGACCTTCGTCCGCAACCCAGAATATTGGGGTCGCGATTTGCCGATCAACATCGGGCGCTCCAACTTTGATTCAATCCGCATAGAGTATTTTGGCGATGATACTGCGGCCTTTGAAGCCCTCAAATCTGGCGTTGTCCATTTTCGGGTTGAAAACTCGTCCAAAACTTGGGCGACGGGATACAACTTTCCAGCCATTGAAGATGGGACCGTCATTCTGGAAACCGTGTTTGACGGCACGATTGCTTCTGGGCAAGCGTTTGTTTTCAATCAACGCGGTGAGCACGCCGAGCGTTTTGGCGACATTCGTGTTCGCGAGGCCTTGGCTCTAATGTTCAATTTTGAATGGTCAAATGAAACCCTGTTTTATGGCCTGTATGAACGGGTGGATTCGTTGTGGGAAAACTCCGATTTAGAAGCGACAGGATTGCCCGAAGGCGAAGAATTGGTCTTGCTGGAAAGTATCCGAGACAAATTGCGGCCCGAAATCTTTACAGAGCCTGCTGTCATGGCGCCGGTGTCGGGGCAGCGTCGTTTGGATCGCAAAAACCTGCGCAAGGCCTCCGGACTTTTGGATGATGCTGGCTGGATTGTTGGCGATGATGGTTTGCGGCGCAACGCCGCGGGTGACACGCTTGATGTCGAATTCCTTGAACGTTCGCCAGCTTTTGATCGCGTGATTTCACCCTATGTCGAGAATTTGCTTGCCCTTGGGGTGAAAGCCAAACTGAACCGCGTTGATCCTGCGCAATTTAGTGAGCGTCGTCAAAGTTTCGACTATGACGTGATTACGGCGCACGAAGGGGGCGGGAATGAACCGGGTGATGAGTTGCTACAGCAATTTGGTAGCGAAACAGCGCTAGAAAGCATTTTCAACCCCGCAGGGATCAGCAGCCCTGCCATCGACGCCCTTATTGACGTCATTCGCAACGCCGAAACCCTTGAAGAGCTGCACGTGGCGACACGCGCATTGGATCGCGTATTGCGGGCCGAAAAATACTTGGTTCCACAATGGTATAAGGATGTTCACACGTTTGCGTATTTCGATTTTTACCGCCATCCAGAGGAAATCGCCCCGTTTGATTCGGGGTATCTAGATTACTGGTGGGTGGACGCAGAAAGATATGACGCGCTCAAAGCATCTGGCGCAATTAAGTAGAGCTAGGAGCAAGTCATGGGTGCGTATATTCTTCGTCGGCTATTGCTGATCATTCCAACATTGTTCGGCATTATGGTCGTGAATTTCACGCTGACGCAATTCGTACCCGGCGGGCCGATTGAACAAATCCTTGCGGAGCTTGAGGGCGAAGGGGATGTGTTTAAGTCTATCTCCGGCTCTGGTGGTGATGCTGGAATATCGGATTCCTCGCTTGATGTTGGTAGCAAATATATCGGCGCCCGTGGCCTTCCCCCCGAAGCGATTGCGGAGTTGGAGCGCCAGTTTGGGTTTGATAAACCACCGCTTGAGCGTTTCTTCACCATGATGTGGAATTATATCCGGCTTGATTTTGGCGAAAGCTATAACCACGATCAAAAAGTGCTGGATTTAGTGTGGGAAAAACTACCGGTTTCGATTTCACTTGGGCTTTGGTCGACGCTCATTGCCTATGCAATCTCGATTCCGCTGGGCATCAAAAAGGCCGTTTCCGACGGAAGCCGTTTTGATACCTTCACCAGCGGCATTATCATTGTTGCCTATGCATTGCCCGGTTTCTTGATCGCCATCCTGCTGATCGTGCTTTTTGCGGGGGGCTCTTATTGGCAGATTTTCCCGCTTCGCGGTCTGACTTCGGACAATTTCGACAGTTTAAGTCTGGGCGGCAAAGTCCTTGATTATTTCTGGCACATCGCGTTACCAACGATTGCCATGTCTATTGCATCCTTTGCTGGCCTGACGCTTCTGACAAAAAACAGTTTTCTTGACGAGGTGCGCAAACAATACGTCGTGACTGCGCGCGCAAAAGGCTTGTCGGAGTCGCGCGTTTTGTATGGGCATATTTTCCGCAATGCGATGCTCATCGTGATCTCCGGATTTCCCGCGCTTTTCCTCTCGGTTTTTCTAACGGGGTCGGTGATTATCGAAACGATTTTCTCGCTCGACGGATTAGGCCGTTTAGGGTTTGAAGCCGCCGTAAAACGCGACTTTGCCCTCGTGTTCGGAACGTTGTTTTTCTTTGGATTGATCGGGCTAATCATCGGAATTATTTCGGATTTGATGTATGTGTACGTGGACCCAAGGATCGATTTTGAAAGTAGGGGAGACTAAAGATGAAGCTCTCACCGCTGAACCAACGCCGCTGGTCAAACTTCCGCAAAAATCGCCGCGCGTTCTATTCGTTGATTATTTTCGCCGTGCTTTTTGGACTGTCCTTGTTCGCAGAATTTATCGCGAATGATAAGCCAATTTTGGTCAAGTATCGGGGTGAGTTTTACGTCCCAATATTCAACGTTTACTCGGAAGAGACATTCGGAGGGGACTTACCCGTCGCCGCCGATTACGCTTGGGTTAGTCAGGAATGTCTAATCAAGACAGGCGGCAATCTCGACTGTTATGATACGCCTGAAGAAACAATGTTAGACGCGGAAGACGGCGAAATTGCGGGTGAAAAGATCGACAGGGGCTGGATGATTTGGCCTCTCATTCCAAACAATTACCGCAACCAAGTGAATCGCCCCGGTGCCGCTCCTTCGCCGCCTGATCGCTACAATTGGCTCGGTACCGATGACACGAAACGCGATGTTTTGGCGCGGGTGATTTACGGGTTCCGCCTGTCGATCCTCTTTACCCTTGTCGTTACGGGCATTTCTTCGGTTCTTGGGATCGTCGCGGGTGCAGTACAGGGGTATTTTGGCGGACGCGTTGACCTCATTTTTCAAAGGCTCCTTGAGATTTGGGGCTCAACCCCAAGCCTCTACGTCATCATCATCCTGTTCGCCGTTTTAGGGCGAAGTTTTTGGCTCTTGGTCTTTGTGATGATCCTCTTTGGCTGGCCGGCCCTTGTGGGCGTTGTTCGAGCCGAATTCTTGCGGGCACGCAACTTTGAATACGTGCGCGCGGCGCGGGCTTTGGGCGTTTCCAATCGCGTGATTATGTTCCGCCATATGCTGCCGAACGCTATGGTTGCAACCCTGACGTTAATGCCTTTCATCATTACCGGCACAATCGGAAGCCTCGCGGGCCTCGATTTCCTCGGATATGGATTGCCGTCTTCGTCGCCGTCCCTCGGCGAGTTGACTCAGCAAGCCAAGCAAAACCTTCAAGCTCCGTGGCTGGCCTTCTCGGCGTTTTTCACCTTCACTATCATGCTGTCACTCCTCGTGTTTATTTTCGAGGGTATCCGCGACGCATTTGACCCCCGAAAGGTGTTCCAATGAAGACCGCACTTCAAGTCCGCAACCTCCACATCGGCTTCATGCAGGACGGCGTTTTAAATGAGGCCGTCAAAGGGGTTTCCTTTGAGGTCGGTGAAGGCGAAACCGTCGCGTTGGTTGGGGAATCTGGATCGGGAAAGTCGATCACTGCGTTGTCTACTGTGTCGCTTCTGCCAGAAAGTGCTCGGATTTCAGGCTCCGTTATCTATCAAGGGACGGAAATGATCGGCGCCCCCGATAAAGATCTGCGACGTGTGCGGGGAAATGATATTAGCTTTATTTTCCAAGAGCCTATGACTTCGCTTAATCCTTTACATACCATCGAAAAACAGTTGGTTGAGGGCATCGCCTTGCATCAGGGACTGACGGGAAAGGCTGCGCGGGATCGCGTTGTTGAACTGTTGGAAAAGGTTGGAATCCCAGACCCGCGCGGTCGACTTGATGCGTACCCCCACCAACTTTCTGGTGGCCAACGGCAGCGTGTGATGATCGCAATGGCCCTCGCGAACGGACCGGAGCTTCTGATTGCAGATGAGCCAACAACGGCTTTGGATGTGACCATTCAAGCACAAATCCTTGAGCTTTTATCGGAGCTTAAAAAGAGCGAGAACATGAGCCTTTTGTTCATCACCCACGATCTGGGGATTGTGCGCAAAATCGCGGATCGGGTAGTGGTGATGCGCAATGGCGAGGTCGTAGAGACGGGCCCAACAGCCGAGATATTTGACACGCCCAAGCATCCCTATACAAAACAATTGCTCGATGCGGAGCCCGCGGGGCGGCCAGAACCTGTACCTTCGGATGCAAAGCCATTGATTAAAACCACGGACTTGCGAATTTGGTTTCCGGTTCACAAAGGCTTCCTCAAGCGTACTGTTGGGCACATCAAAGCTGTCAATCAAGCGAGCCTTTCGGTGCGTTCGGGGGAAACCCTCGGGATCGTTGGCGAGTCGGGGTCGGGTAAAACGACCCTCGCGCTCGCTATCATGCGCCTCATTCAATCACAGGGTCAAATTGAGTTTGATGGGCGGGCGATTGACTCCCTTAAAAATCGCGACATGACACCTTTGCGCCGCGATATGCAGATTGTGTTTCAGGACCCGTTCGGATCCCTATCGCCACGGATGACCGCAGGTCAGATTATTGCCGAAGGCTTGGCTATTCACGACGTGGCGCAAGGCCGCGCGCCCTTGGATTTGGTCAAAGAAATGATGCTGGAAACGGGACTCGATCCGGCAACAATTGATCGCTATCCGCACGAGTTCTCGGGGGGGCAACGCCAACGTATTGCCATCGCGCGTGCGATGATTTTGCGACCAAAACTTGTGGTGCTCGATGAGCCAACTTCGGCCTTAGACCGGACTGTTCAGCAGCAAATCATTGCGCTTCTGCGAGATCTTCAGAAGAAATATCAACTGGGATATTTGTTTATCAGCCATGACCTTAAAGTTGTTCGCACCCTCAGTCATAAAGTGATTGTTATGAAAGATGGCGATGTGGTCGAAGCAGGGACGAGCGAACAGATATTCGAAAACCCGACAACGGAATACACCCGCGCTCTTATTGCTGCTGCTCTAGATCTGAACGTAACCTCGGCCTAAACGGCCGAGCTATGGCCTGTTTTAGAGAGGGCGTAGGCGTCAAAGGCGCGTGCGATGACTCGTGTGAGAGGCCGGAATGCAGGCGGTATTTTAAGCACGCCATTCGATAGAGAGACCACGTCGGAAAACTGTGAGGCCACGGGTTCTATTAGGAGCAATATTTCCGCTTTTGGCAGCCCAAATTCCTTGGCAATCTGACCCGTATCTATTTTAAAGTCGCACATCAGAACTTCAATCAACCGACCGCGCAGCTTATCGTTGGCAGAAAAACTGTGCCCCTTTTTCGTTGAAAAATTCCCACCACGGATGGCCGCGATATGTTGCGAAGTCGCCGCAGCGTTCTGAGTATATCCCTGAGGAAAGCGGGAGATCGATGATGCCCCAAGCCCGATCAGCACATCCGACGTGTCCTCGGTATACCCTTGAAAATTCCGCCGCAGTCTACCCGCTTTTTGGGCGATACTGAGACCGTCGGAGGGCAGGGCGAAATGGTCGATCCCTACGGCGGTATACCCGTCCCATTCAAACAATTTCCGAGCAACTTCAAATAAGGCCAAACGTTCTTGAGGGGAAGGGAGGGCCTCCTCGGGGATCATATTTTGACGACGCGCCATCCAGGGAACATGGGCGTAGCCATAGAGCGCTACTCGGTCCGGTGAAAGCGAGAGTAACTTTTGCACGCTTTGGGTGATTTTTTCGGGTGTTTGGTGCGGCAAACCATAGAGAATATCGGCATTGAGCGATGCGATGCCGCGTGCGCGGATTGCAGTGATGGCGGATTCTGTGAGCTCGTAGCTTTGCTCACGGCCAATTGTTTTTTGGATTTCGGGGTCGAAGTCCTGAACGCCAATTGAGGCCCGATTCATACCCGCTTTTGCAAGGGCATCTAAACGCGCGTCGTCAATTTCGTTGGGGTCGATTTCAACTGAAAACTCCCCATCCGGCGCGAGGGGGGCGACGCTGTAAATTGCCTCCGCCAGTTCCGTCATCATGTCGGGAGCGAGGAGAGTGGGCGTACCACCGCCCCAGTGAAGCCGCTCGAGGGTAACGCCTTTTGGCAACGTCGCCCGCAGCAATTCGATCTCGGCTTTCAGGACCTCAAGGTAGGCGCGGACCGGCGCATCCGATGTTGTTCCTTGGGTGCGACAGGCGCAAAACCAACACAGGCGTCGGCAAAACGGCACATGCACATAAAGCGAAATCTGCCGCCCTTCCGGGATCGCGGAAATCCAGTTCACGAAAGTCTCGGGCCCAACGTCAGCGGAAAAATGTGGCGAGGTCGGATAACTGGTGTAACGCGGCACGCGCGCGTCGAAAAGTCCGTGACGGGCAAGTTGTATATTTTGTTCCATCCGGATACCCTAATTGTAGTCTCGGCGGCATGGCTTTGACACAAATCAAATCGAGAGACCATAATGAGACCAGCGGACATAAATTTAGGCTTTAGTTCCTGCGGTGACTGCCCAATTCGCGAACGTGCTGTCTGTGCGCGGTGCGAGCCAGACGAGTTGGATGTGCTTGAGAAAATTAAATATTACCGGAGCTATGAGGCGGGTCAGACGGTTGTTTGGGCAGGGGATCGCATGGATTTTGTGGCGTCTGTTGTGTCTGGAATCGCCTGTTTAAGCCAGACAATGGAAGATGGCCGCACGCAGATGGTTGGCCTTTTGCTTCCCTCAGATTTTGTCGGACGTCCCGGGCGCGCGATTGCCGCCTATGAGGTAACAGCGACCACGGATCTTGTAATGTGCTGTTTTCGCAAGAAACCATTTGAGGACTTGGTGGCGTCCACCCCTGCGATTTCCCGCCGTTTGCTGGAAATGACGCTGGATGAATTGGACGCTGCGCGGGAATGGATGCTGCTTTTGGGGCGCAAAACGGCCCGCGAGAAAATCTCCAGTCTCTTTGCCATCATTGGCCAGCGCAGCACGCCGCTTTCGGGCGAGGGCATGCGGACAACCTTGGAATTTGATTTGCCGCTCACCCGTGAAGCGATGGGTGATTATCTTGGTTTGACGATTGAAACCGTGAGCCGCCAAATTACAGCGCTCAAGAAAAGCGGTGTCATCGAACTCGACGGTAAGCGCCACGTTCGGATTCCGGATTTTCAACGATTGCTAGCGGAAGCCGGAGATGATTCGGATGGAGGAATGCCCTCGTAGGCAAATTGGGCGGAAAAAAACTCCCGCCCAAAGCGTTCCTAGTGCGCCATAAATACTGGTACTTCAGTTCGTTCAAGCATGTGACGTGTGGCGCCGCCTAAGATGGCTTCGCGGAAACGTGAATGCCCATAGGCCCCCATGACCAACATATCCGCATCGGTGTCCACGATATGGCGGGTTAAAACATCCGCGACGCGCGGTAGGGATTTTGCGAGCACGGAAATCTCGGCCTTCACGCCATGACGAGCCAGCATTTGCGACAACGGACCACCGGGGTCTGAGCGATTGGCCCCATGGGCTGGTGGGTCAATTATCGTGATATTTACTAAATCCGCAGAGATCATAAGGGGCAGAGCGGCACGAATTGCGTTCAGAGCTTCTAGGCTCTCATTCCACGCAACCACGATCCGCTTGGGCTTAACAGCCGATTTGGCTTTGTCCGGCACAATGATGGTCGGCGCGTGCCCCTCAAACAAGGCCGCCTCTAGGAGAGCTTCGTCTTGACCGCCGCGGCCTTCACCATAGGGTTTTGGAAGAACAACAATGTCAGAGAAGCGCGCGTGAATTGAGACGAGACGGGCAAGGCTGGGCAAAGCGACGGTGGCTTTGTCGACTGCCCAAGTAAATGGCGACCCTTCTAGAGTTTTGCGCGTCCATGCTTCGCTTTTTTCTGCGTCCTCATGGGCGTGCGCAAAGGCTTCTTGCTGGATCAGTGCATTGGCGCCTGCGTAATAATACCCGACCTGAGTGCGGTCGATCCCAAGGCAAAACGCATCCAAGTGACCGTTTTGCTCGGTTGTCATATTTGCCGCATAGCTAAGAGCGGCAGCGCTGGTTATTGAATCCGTCATAAACGTAAGAATTGACTTATAGGCCATGGAGGGTCTCCCTTTATGTTGTATGTGGATACTAGGAGGATGTGCATTGTTGTTCTTTGACCTCGATCAACCTTTTGATGGCATGAATTGACATGGATCAAAGCGCGGTATTAGTCTGAAAAGATACCTAAAAAATTATAAGAACGCACTCGCGTGATTAGAATCACGACGGGAATGGACGAAGGGACAAAAAATGTGGGATTATTTTAAGCTGCTCTTGCTTGCATTGGTGGCGGTTTTCGCCGCCATTGCTGCAAATTACGCAAGAGATTTAGCTTATCAGGTGCACGCCTTATTGGTTATGGCTGTGTCTGCTGGGCTTTTTGTTTGGACATTGCGCCAAACAGGGGAGCCCAAAAAGGCAGCTCCAACTGGATATATGGACGATGTCATTCGCGCGGGGGCGGTTGCCACTGTGGCGTGGGGCATTGTTGGGTTTTTAGTAGGGACGTTTATCGCGTTCCAGCTGGCTTTCCCTGTCCTGAACTTTGAGTGGGCCGAAGGGTATGCCAATTTTGGGCGACTTCGTCCTTTGCATACCTCGGCGGTTATTTTTGCCTTTGGTGGTAACGCACTGATCTGTACCAGCTTTTATGTTGTTCAACGTACCTCTGCGGTGCGCCTTTGGGGCGGCAATCTCGCGTGGTTTGTATTCTGGGGTTACAACCTCTTTATCGTTCTTGCTGCGACGGGGTATCTGCTCGGGTCAACACAGTCCAAAGAATACGCCGAACCTGAATGGTACGTCGATATATGGCTAACGATTGTTTGGGTCGCCTATTTACTGGTTTTCATGGGCACCATTATGAAGCGCAAAGAAAAGCACATCTATGTGGCCAACTGGTTCTACCTTTCGTTCATTGTTACCGTTGCGATGCTACATATCGTCAACAACCTCAGCCTTCCGGTGTCGATCTTTGGGTCACGCTCGGTGCAGCTCTTCTCTGGGGTTCAGGATGCGATGACGCAGTGGTGGTACGGTCATAACGCGGTGGGCTTCTTCCTTACGGCGGGTTTCTTGGGGATGATGTACTATTTCGTACCTAAGCAAGCCGAACGCCCTGTGTATTCGTATAAACTGTCGATCATCCACTTTTGGGCGCTGATCTTCCTTTATATCTGGGCGGGGCCACACCACCTTCACTATACCGCTCTGCCTGACTGGGCGACAACGCTTGGTATGGTGTTCTCGATTATCCTCTGGATGCCAAGCTGGGGTGGTATGATCAACGGTCTGATGACGCTTTCGGGCGCATGGGATAAGTTGCGCACCGATCCGATCATCCGCATGATGGTCGTCTCGATTGGCTTCTATGGTATGTCCACCTTTGAGGGGCCGATGATGTCGATCAAGTCGGTCAACTCGCTCAGCCACTATACAGACTGGACCATTGGTCACGTGCACTCTGGTGCGCTTGGTTGGAACGGTATGATCACCTTTGGTGCGATGTATTATCTCTTCCCACGCCTGTGGAACAAGGAGCGCCTGTATTCACTCAAACTTGTGAACTGGCATTTCTGGCTCGCCACAATCGGTATCGTATTCTATGCGGCCTCCATGTGGGTCACCGGAATTATGGAAGGTCTGATGTGGCGCGAGGTTGACTCCCAAGGGTTCCTTGTATGGGCATTCGCCGACACGCTTGGTCCGAAATTCCCAATGTTGGTCGTACGCGGTTTGGGCGGAGTTCTGTTCCTCTCTGGCGCATTGATCATGGCGTATAACCTCTGGATGACTGTTGTGCGGGCCCCTGAAAAGGCCCCCGCGATGGTCGCCGCAGAATAAGGAGGGTTCAGATATGGGAATTCTCGACAAACACAAAGTCATTGAGAAAAATGCGACTCTCCTGTTGGTCGGCAGCCTTTTGGTTGTCTCCATCGGGGGGATCGTAGAAATCGCGCCACTGTTTTACATCCAAAATACGATCGAAGACGTTGAGGGCATGCGTCCTTATTCTCCGCTCGAATTGACGGGGCGCGAAATCTATGTGCGCGAAGGATGCTACGTCTGTCACAGCCAGATGATCCGTCCGATGCGCGACGAAGTTGAGCGCTATGGCCACTATAGTCTGGCGGCCGAAAGCATGTATGACCACCCGTTCCAATGGGGCTCAAAACGCACGGGTCCAGACCTTGCGCGTGTTGGCGGCCGCTATTCCGACGAGTGGCACATCGCGCACCTCAACAATCCACAATCCGTGGTGCCTGAGTCGATCATGCCGAAATATGGCTTCCTTGAGGATAATTTGATCGATGGTAAATACATCGGCGATTTGCTTCAGGCGCATAAAATGGTCGGCGTCCCTTATACGGACGAAATGTTGGAAAACGCCCAAGCCGACTTTATGGCGCAAGCGGATCCAGACAGCGACTATGACGATATGCTCGAACGCTATCCAAAAGCGCAGGTGCGCAACTTCGATGGCCAAGAGGGTATTTCGGAAACCGATGCGCTGGTGGCGTATCTTCAAATGCTCGGGACATTGGTTGATTTTTCAACCTTTACGCCCGACCCAGACCGCTAGGAGGGCGCATCATGTATACATTCTTGCGTCAGCTTGCCGACAGCTGGGTATTGCTCCTTATGTTCGCTTTCTTCTTGGGGGTGTTCCTTTGGGTTTTCCGTCCGGGAAGCAAAAAGATTTATAAAGAAACGGCAAATATCCCATTTGAACATGAAGACCACCCCGCACCCGATGTGGCCCCAAAGGCCTCAAAGGCGCCCAGAGACGAAAGTGAGGAGGCGTAGCCATGTCAAAGAAACCTGTAAAAAAACAAGATCCGGAAACAACAGGCCACAGTTGGGATGGGATTGAAGAATTCAACAATCCTTTGCCGCGTTGGTGGCTCTGGACGCTTTATGCCTGCATCATATGGGGTATTGGCTACTCCATCGCCTATCCCGCGTGGCCCTTGATCAACGGGGCGACACGGGGGGTGCTTGGATACTCAACCCGCGCCGAAGTGGCCGAAGATATTGCGTATTTCAAGGCTGCCAATGCTGATCTGCGCGACGAGTTGGTGGCTGCGGATTTGAGCGAAGTGGCCAATAATCCCGAACTTCTACATTTTGCCAATGCAAATGGACGGGCGGTTTTTGCAACGTGGTGTTCGCAATGTCACGGGTCGGGTGCTGCGGGGGCTGTTGGCTTCCCCAACTTGCTCGACAATGACTGGCTTTGGGGGGGCGAGATCGAAGCGATCAACGAAACAATCACCGTCGGTGTTCGCAACGAAACCAACGACGATGCGCGTTACTCAGAGATGCCAGCTTTTGGCGACATTCTTGAAGAAGAAGAAATCGCGCAAGTTACGGAGTTCGTCCTCTCGCTCTCGGATGATGATGTCGATCAAACCATGGCGCTCGCCGGGGCGACTGTTTTTGCAGATAATTGCGCTGCCTGTCACGGTGACGAGGGTCTAGGTGACAAAAGTCAAGGCGCACCGAATCTTGCCGATGCAATCTGGCTCTACGGAGGTGATCGCGAAACGATCATGCAAACCGTTACCAACAGCCGCTTTGGCGTGATGCCGGCATGGAATGCACGTTTGAGCGAATCAGATATTCGCGCCGTTGCGATCTATGTCCACGGTCTTGGCGGTGGCGAATAACAAGTTCTGAGGGCGCGAGTCCTTAGTATGGTGCTGACGTCCTGTCCTGTTCGCGCGTTTCTTAGGGCGCAGTACCAAAACAAAGGCGGCAAGCTCCTTCGGGGTCTTGCCGTTTTTGCGTTTTGCACTGCGACCAAGGCGCACAGCCTGCCTGATTTCGAATTGGTCGCAGGGACAATTTCGCGTTTGTGTGAAACTTTGATACACATCAAAGAACCGCGCGGTGATTTCCACCATTAGTGCAGTTCACTATAGGCCCAAGGAGGCGTAAATGAGCGCGTCAGACACACCACCAAAACTCTATGCGGCCCATGAGCCAATTTTTCCACGCCGCGTTTCGGGTGTCTTTCGGAACCTGAAATGGTGGATTATGGCGGTTACGCTCGGGATTTACTATTTGCTCCCTTGGGTGCGTTGGGATCGCGGAGCGAGTCTTTCTGACCAAGCCGTGCTGATTGATTTGGCCCATCGCCGCTTCTTTTTCTTCTGGATCGAAATCTGGCCGCATGAGTTTTATTTCATCGCGGGCCTGTTGATTATGGCCGGGCTTGGGTTGTTTTTGTTTACGTCCGCGCTGGGCCGTGTCTGGTGTGGATATGCTTGTCCCCAAACGGTTTGGACGGATTTGTTCATTCTGGTGGAACGTTGGATTGACGGTGACCGAAACGCCCGTGTGCGCCTCTGGAATGCCAAGTGGGATGCGCGCAAGGTACGTCTTCGGTTGACGAAATGGGCCGTTTGGCTCCTCATCGCGGTCGCGACAGGGGGCGCTTGGGTTTTCTACTTCACGGATGCACCCACGTTGGCCGTGAATTTACTACATGGCACCGCGCATCCGATTGCCTATACAACAATCGCTATCCTGACGCTCACGACTTTCGTTTTTGGCGGATTTATGCGTGAGCAAATTTGCATTTATATGTGCCCATGGCCACGTATTCAGGCAGCGATGACCGACGAAGACACGCTCATGGTGGCTTATCGTCACTGGCGCGGCGAACCTCGTGGCAAATTGCAAAAAGCTGCGCCCGAACCGGACGTTGATGTGGCGCCGCAGGGCGACTGTATCGACTGTATGGCCTGCGTGAATGTGTGCCCCGTTGGCATCGATATTCGCGACGGACAACAGCTTGAATGTATCACCTGTGCGTTGTGCATTGATGCCTGTGATGAGGTAATGGACCGGATCGGCAAGCCACGCGGCTTGATCGATTATATGGCCCTGACGGATGAAATTGCCGAAATGGCAGGCAAACCGCCGCGTTCGCTCTGGAAGCATATCCTTCGTCCGCGCACGATCCTTTATTCTGTGCTTTGGTCGCTGGTTGGGTTCGGCCTTATGTTTGCGCTCTTTATTCGCAGTGATATCGATTTCGTGATCTCGCCCGTGCGTAATCCGACATATGTAACGCTTTCAGACGGTTCTATTCGCAACACATATGAAGTAAGGTTGCGCAACAAACTTGGCGATGAGCGCGGCTTTCAAGTGTCTATCACCTCCGACGCCGACCTAACTGTGCAAGTTGACGATCGCGAAAACAATGTGGTCATGGTGAACCCCGACGAGACCTTCATGCAGCGGGTTCACATCGTCGCGCCCTCCGGCTCGGCCGCCGCGAAAACCGATAGCACGCCGGTAAGGATTTGGATTGAAGATACCGAAACACTCGATCGCGCCTACAAAGACACGATATTTAATGGGAACGGAAAATGAGCAGTAAACCAATCACAGGTCGGCAAGTCTTTTTCTTTGTCTCAGGGGCGTTTGCAATTGTTATCGGGGTGAATCTCACGATGGCCTATTATGCGGTGAGTACCTTCCCGGGGCTTGAGGTGAAAAACTCCTATGTGGCCAGCCAACAGTTCAACGACAAACTCAAGACGCAACTTGCACTTGGATGGACCGTTGTACCGACGTACGCCGATGGCGTTTTGGAGATTGCCATAACGGACGAAGCGGGCACACCCGTCGAGGCGCAACAGATCTCGGGCATCCTAGGACGTGCGACCCATGATCGCGCGGATACTCTGCCCAGTTTCACCTATGCCAACGGTGTTTTTAGCACGCCTGCTGAGCTCGATGTCGGCAACTGGAATTTCCGCATGCAGGCGGTTTCTGTGGATGGAACACCGTTTGAACAACGTGTCGTCATCCATGTGAAAGCGAAGTAATGAGCTCCATGGCTGCCTGTCCTGCATGTGCGGCGGCGCCAGCGGCCGAAGCCCTTGCTGCGCGGGTTCAGGCCGCGACAGGCCAGCATGAACCAATTATGCTCTCGCTTCCGACGGTCCATTGCGCCGTTTGTATCTCGGCTGTTGAGCGGGGACTATTGGCAACCAAAGGCGTGACAAATGCGCGGGTCAACCTGACGCTCAAACGGGTGCGAGTTGAAGCTGAGCCGGAGGTTGATGCCGAGGCGTTGATTTCTGTCTTGGACGGGATCGGCTTTGAAGCGCATGAGCTAGATGCCGATACCATTGCCGCGACGCAAACCGACACGGCGGGCCGCGCACTTTTGATGCGCCTCGCGGTTGCGTTTTTTGCGTCGATGAATGTGATGCTTTTGTCGGTTGCCGTTTGGTCGGGGGCCGAGGGGCCCACGCGCGATATGTTCCACTGGATTTCCGCGGCCATTGCGTTTCCTGCGGTTGGTTTCGCGGCACAGCCTTTCTTTGCGAGTGCCTTTTCGGCGCTGTCAAAGGGGCGGATGAATATGGATGTGCCGATTGCCCTCGCGATTGCGCTGGCGCTAGGCACATCCCTGTATGAGACGATGCATTCGGGGGAATACGCCTATTTTGACGCGGCCCTCACGCTAACCTGCTTCCTTCTCGCGGGACGTTACCTTGACCACCGCACACGTGCGGTGGCGCGCTCGGCGGCCGAAGAGCTTGCCGCACTGGAGGTCCCGCGCGCGATCCGCTTGAGCGGTAGTAGCACCGAGGGGCCGACAGAGGAGGTGGTGCCGTTGGCAGCCCTTGCTGTCGGGGATCATGTTTTGGTGCGCCCTGGTTCGCGTATGCCGGTGGACGGGGTAATTCTAACGGGCGAAAGCGAGATCGACCGCTCGCTTCTGACGGGGGAAACTTTGCCGATATTTGCCGCCCCCGGGTATCAGATTAGTGCGGGCGAAGTGAACCTCACAGGGCCGTTAGTCATTCGGGCCACGGCCATTGGCCGCGATAGTTCGCTCCATCAAATGGCCGACCTCGTGGCCATCGCCGAGAGTGGCCGCAGCCGCTATACTTCCCTCGCGGATCAAGCCGCAAAGCTCTATGCGCCTGGTGTGCATATCCTAGCATTGGCCTCTTTTATCGGCTGGTATTACTTTACACGCGACATGCGCCAAGCGATCAATGTGGCTGCTGCTGTTTTGATTATCACATGCCCCTGCGCCCTTGGTCTCGCGGTACCTGCGGTCACAACGGCAGCCTCGGGGCGGCTTTTTAAGCGCGGAATGCTCATCAAGCACGAGACCGCCCTAGAACGCCTCGCTCAAGTTGATTGCGTTGTCTTTGACAAAACAGGCACGCTAACCACGGGTACACCGATTTTGGCGAGCACCGAACACTCGGACTTGGATTTGGAGATTGCCGGCGCCCTCGCGAAGGGATCAAGCCATCCCCTCGCACGGGCCTTGGCGCAGGTGGGAGCTGGATCGGATGGTCCAAACGCGCAGCTTGTCACAGATATTGTCGAAAAGCCGGGTTATGGGCTTGAGGGGATGTGGAACGACTTGCCGGTTCGTCTTGGGCGCGGCGATTGGCTCGGGGCTGATACGTTGGGGGCCGCTGGCCCATCTACTTACCTCAAAGTTGGCGCTTCTGCCGCAGTGTCGTTTGGTTTCGAAGATACCCTTCGCATGGGTGCTGAAGAAGCTGTGCGGGAGCTTTTATCGAGGGGAATCGAGGTTCATCTTTTGTCTGGAGACACCGAAGCCTCTGTGCGCACGCTCGCGCAAACGCTGAACATTCCGACCTTTAGGGCAGGGGTGCTGCCTGCGCAAAAAGCGGATTACGTGAATGCGCTGTCCGAAACCCATCACGTTTTGATGGTCGGAGATGGCCTCAATGATACTGCCGCTCTTGCAGCTGCCTATGTGTCGATGTCGCCCGCGACCGCCCTTGATGCCGCGCGTGTAGCGTCGGATGTTGTGCTGCTGGGGAATGATCTTTCCGTGCTACCTGACGCGCTTAAAACGGCTCAGAACGCGACCAAACGCATTCGCGAAAACTTTCGCATTGCGACGCTGTATAATGTGATCGCCGTGCCGATTGCTGTTGCAGGGCTGGCGACGCCTCTTGCAGCGGCGCTTGCCATGTCGGCCAGCTCAATTACTGTGTCCCTCAACGCTTTGCGTCTAAGGTAAAACATGCAGATTATTGCCTACCTCATCCCGATTTCGCTTGGCCTTGGAGCCTTGGGTCTGGGTGCGTTTTTTTGGGCGCTGCGGCGGGGGCAATTTGAAGACCCTAAAGGTGACAGTGCACGGATACTAAGCGACGATTGGGACGATGAACCCCGTCCTTAAGATGCCGGTGTGATGACTTCACAGGGGGTGCTACGGGCGGATAAGCGGCGGCAGGCGAGTTCTGCGGCATCCTTGGACATTCCCGTGAAATTTGCTTTGAACCCTTGGCTGGAACTCTGCGCCTTACGCACGGTGCCATCTAAAGTCGCCATTTCTCGGAGAGCAGTCTTGAGCAACGCACGCTCCGCTTGATAGCGGGTATTGAATGTCCCCACGGTGACACCCCAGTATCGGTCTGTGGAATTTGAAACACGCGTCACAACAATGGGAGTTTCCTGCGCGATGTGGACTTCTGGCGTTACCGCGGCCAAAACGATGGTCTCGGAAGGCGTGTCAAAAGCTTCTGGTCGCGCTTGCGGTGCACGCGATACTTCATCAAACTTTACGTCTTGTGCCTCACGTAACGCATCTTCAATCGTGTCTTGGAGAGAGGCCGCAATTGCATCCATTGGCACTTGCTCGGTCATGACAACTGTCGGACGCGGTATGGGGCGTAGGCTTGTGTTTACGGCGGTCACTATGCGGATTGTTTTGGAACCAGTGTTTGTTGCTGCGGCCATGGCGGCACCACTGCCGTCATTGCCAACATATGCTGGGCGTTTTGGCTTACGTATAGAGGCTGTCTTGGGGGCGCGTCGAAAGCCTAGGTCCATGAGTTCCGCAACTTTTGCGTTGCGAGATGCCGTGGAGCGCCCGCCGAAAACAGTGGTAATAATGCGAACGTTCCCACGTTCAGCAGAGGCGACCAAATTGAAACCGGCCGCGTTCGTGTACCCCGTTTTTATTCCGTCGGCCCCTTTGTAGGCTTTCAAAAAGCGGCGGTTTGTATGGTTGACGGTTGCAACACCTGCATCTGCCGAAATACGGGAAAATAGGTTGTAATATGCGGGATAGTCGTAAAAAACATGACGCCCAAGCTTGGACATATCGCTGGCTGTCGAAAGATGTCCGGATTCGGTAAGACCATGTGCGTTTTTAAACGTCGTTTTGGTCATCCCCATGGCTTTTGCTGTGCGGTTCATCCTGCGGGCAAAGGCGGCTTCACTGCCGGAAATGGCTTCGCCAAGGGCCGTTGCGGCATCGTTGGCAGATTTGACTGCCGCGGCTCGAATCAGATATCTAAGTTCAATGCGTTGCCCTGATTTTAAGCCGAGCTTTGAGGGCTGTTCGCTTGCCGCTTTCTTTGAGATCAAAACTTTGGTGTCGAGGGAAATTTCGCCGTTCTCTACCGCCTCAAACACCACGTATAGGGTCATCATTTTTGTCAAAGAAGCGGGATGTAGTCGCGTATCAGCATTGCTGGAATGCAGGACTTCACCCGTTCGCGCATCCATCACATATGCGGCATAAGGGGCTGCACGCGCCATGGTCGCACCAAACATGGTGGCGCACATAAACGCGATCAGAATCGATCTATATTGGACGTACCGCCCTAGACGTGTTTTCACGTCGCCCGCCTTTTTATAACTGCCTCGTGCCGTCGATTTTCCGACTGACATTGTTTTGTTACAGGAACGTTAGCACAGCCGATTCATTCAGAAAACACCCAATTATGGGAAAAAGTCGTTAAGTTTGAAAGTGTTGCATTCAATATTTTGTACCTACGTCGGTGACCTCCTCTACATGTAGGAGTTGGTGCGTCTGGCTAGGAATTGTTGAACGCGCTCAATGCCGCGCCAAGATGTGACAAGTCGGGGATTTCAGCCAGTCGCTCACTGGCCACGGGCATGGTGGCGTGCTCTAATTCCCAAGTCATTCCGTGCGGTACATACACGGCACGCGCCCCTGTGGCGAGGACGGGTATAATATCGGACTTTAGGGAGTTTCCGACCATCAACACTTCATTTGGATTAAGATTGTGTCGCGCGAAAACATCACGGTAAGAGGATTGATTTTTGTCTGATAGAACTTCCACTCCATCAAAAAAATCTCCCAAACCGGATTGGGCCAATTTGCGTTCCTGATCCAGAAGGTCTCCTTTGGTGATCAGAAGAATTTTGTGATCCGGCGCCAGCATCTCGAGTGTGGATTCCACATGGGGCAACAAGTGAATGGGGTGCTTAAGCATGTCCTGACCAGCGTCTAACAATTCTTGAATAACAGTTGCTGAAACCCGCGCGTCGGTCACTTCAATGGCGGTTTCAATCATCGAAAGGATAAACCCTTTCACCCCAAATCCATATTGGCCAAGATTGCGGCGTTCGGCTGCAAGAAGGCGCTCTGCGAGATGATCCGCCTGTGTGAAATCTTGCAACAATACGGCGAATTTGTCTTGGGTCAGACGAAAAAAGGCCTCGTTTTGCCAAAGCGTGTCATCCGCATCAAACCCAATTGTTGATATTTTTCGCATAAATCTCTCCACCTAACCCTTCGCCCCCCCTTACATAAGCTCCAACGAACTTATATGTTCCTGTCACAAAAGAAGTGGATACTCGTGTGACGTCAATCGAAAATACCTCCCCCGCTAGGATGTCTGACAAAGATGATCCGCCAGACAACGAAGCGGGTGTTATCACAAAAACCGTCACCAAGACGGCGAAGCCTCCTATGTATAAGGTGTTGATCCTTAACGATGACTACACGCCCATGGAGTTCGTAATTTTTGTGTTGGAGCGCTTTTTTGGCGTGTCGCATCAACAGGCGTTTGATCTGATGCTGACGGTCCATAAAAAGGGCATTGCCGTTGTCGGTGTTTTCTCGCATGAAGTGGCGGAAACAAAAGTGTCTCAGGTCATGGATGCCGCACGTCAAAAGCAACACCCGTTGCAGTGCACGATGGAAAAGGAATAGGGCCGCGGCCCGAATTATGCAAAATCTTCGCCTCTCTCTTGCGCTTTCTGGTGCCGCTCTTACCCTTCCCGAAGACGGTAAAATTCTTGTTCTCAACGCGGGCCCCGACAGTGATCTTTCCGCGCTGCCCCGTGAACGTGTTATTGCGGTCCAAGGGTTTAAACCCGATTTTGATGCGCTTGAAAACGCGGGCTTCACAGTCCTAACAGAAGCAAAGGGCACATTCTCGATGGCGGTTGTTTTCTTGCCGCGCGCCAAAGCCGAAGCGCGAGACGCAATTGCTATGGCAAATGCGTTTTGTCCGGATGGGATTGTTGTGGTTGATGGCCAGAAAACTGACGGAATCGACGGCATGTTTAAAGCGTGTCGCCAAAGGGCCGATTGCTCCGCTGCCATCTCAAAATCGCATGGAAAAATCTTCTGGTTCCCAGCGGGAACTAGCTTTGAAGATTGGGCTGCCCCAAAAGACGCGCAACTTGCCGCCCCAGGGTTTGTGACGCGCCCGGGTGTATTCTCGGCGGATGGCATTGATCCCGGATCTGCGATTTTGGCCGCGGCACTTCCGCCGAAACTTGGTGAAGTCGTGGGTGATTTCGGAGCCGGTTGGGGCTGGCTAACGGGTGAAATCCTCAAGCGCGAAACCGTAAAAACCGTGCATCTGGTTGAAGCGGATTTTGCCGCAATTACGTGTGCACGTGAGAATATTACCGACCCCCGCGCGGAATTTCATTGGGCGGACGTGACGCGCTATAAGGCGTTGCCCGCATTTGACTCGATTGTGATGAACCCCCCGTTTCATACCTCGCGGGTCGGTGACCCCAATATCGGGAAGGCGTTCCTATCGGCGGCTGGCCGCTTCTTAAAGCCGCGTGGTGATCTCTGGGTCGTCGCGAACCGGCATTTGCCCTATGAAGCACATTTAAAAGAGGTCTTTCGTGTTGTGACTGAAGTTTCTGGGGACAATAAATTTAAAGTGTTCCACGCAACGCAACCGGTACAAAAAACTCGCGCGCCTTCGTGATCTAAACTTCCGTTTGGCGATAAAAATGAGGTTAGGGAATGTCTTTTTCGATATCAGGCAAGACGGCGATCATCACAGGGGCAGCAAACGGGGTCGGATTGGCAATCGGGCGCCATTTCGTGGCAAAAGGCGCCAATGTCATGTTTGCAGACATGGACGAAAAACGCCTACAAAATGAACTAGATGGCCCCCTTGATGACGGTCCCGTGCGTTACTTCGCAGGGGATTTGCGCAAACGCCTCACAATTGCCAACCTTCTTTCCGCGACGATATCCGCCTTTGATCGCGTCGATATCCTTGTGAATTGCAGCCGGCAAGTTGTTGTCTCCGATCCGCTCAACCCTCTCTCGGACGGGGTGAGCAAGCTGCTTGATCAGAACCTGATGACGCCTTTGCGGGTAAGCCAAGCGGTCGCCAAACGGATGATCAAACAGGCCGAGGACGACGGCCAAAGCGACGGATGCATCGGGTCGATTGTGAACCTATCGTCCATTGCGGCACAACGCTCCAACCCCAATTTAATGGCGCTTTCTGTGAGCACAGCAGCCTTGGATCAAATGACCCGATCCTTTGCCGTTGCAATGGCTCCGAGCCGTATTCGCGTGAACTCGGTGGCTTTTGGGAGCGTAATGAGCGCGAGTTTGAAGCATGCCCTCAAAGAGGACGCGAGTTTACGCGAAAACATCACACGCCATACACCTTTGGGTCGGATCGCAAGCGCAAGTGAAGTTGCCGAGTCCGTACAGTTTTTAGCCAGTGACGCGAGTGGCTTTATGACCGGTCAGATCGTGACAATCGATGGTGGACGTACGTTGCTCGACCCCGTCGCGGCGCTCGCTCACTAGAAAGACATAAAATGACAGATAAGATGGACGCCCAGAAGGCTCAAGCTTCGGACTGGTTCGGGACTTTGCGAAACGAGATTTGTGCTGCATTTGAGGGGCTAGAAGATAGCCAATCGGAAGGGCCAACGTCGAATTTACCCGCCGGTCGATTTGAGCTTCGCGAGACTTCACGCACGTCCGCCGATGGCAGTGATGCGGGCGGTGGACTGATGAGTGTGATGCGCGGAGGTCGCGTGTTTGAAAAAGTGGGCGTCAATATTTCAACGGTTTACGGCGAGCTTGGCGAGGGGGCCCAAAGGGCGATGGCCGCGCGTAAGGGGCTTGCTGGAATGGCGGACGACCCACGGTTTTGGGCTTCTGGCATAAGCCTTGTTGCGCATATGCAAAACCCACACGCACCAGCCGTTCATATGAATACCCGCATGTTTTGGACACCACATGGCTGGTGGTTTGGCGGCGGTTCCGACCTCAATCCTTGCCTTGAATACGAACAGGACACGGCCGATTTTCACGCAGTGCAAAAAACGCATTGCGACCGTCACGACGCGCAATACTACCCGAAATTCAAAGAGTGGGCTGACGAGTATTTCTATATTCCACACCGCAAGCGCGCGCGTGGCGTGGGTGGCATTTTCCTTGATGATCACAACACGGGTGACTGGGCCGTTGATTTTGCCTTCATTCAGGATGTTGGACGCGCATTCCTAGCGGCTTTCCTTCCGATCACCGAACGGCGTCGCAATACGCCATGGACGGAGGCCGACAAAGAGGCGCAACTCGTGCACCGCGGCCTCTATGCCGAATACAACTTGGTGTATGATCGCGGAACGAAATTCGGCCTCGAGAGCGGTCATGATCCCGAGGCCGTGTTGATGAGTCTTCCGCCGTTGGCGAAATGGATTTAGCCGCGCAGAGCTTTGAGCATAACGTCCACATTTGCGGGGTCCGCATCGGGTGTGATGCCATGACCGAGGTTGAAGATATGGGGCCCGTTGGACAGGGCTTCTTTGATCCGCTTGGTTTCTGAAATCAGGCGATCCCCGCCTTCAACCATAAGTTTTGGATCAAGGTTGCCTTGAACGCACCCATCCTTTTGTAATTCTTTCGCGGCCCAAGCAAGGTCAACTTTGGTGTCGATGGCGAGGCAGTCCGCGCCCGTCGCTTTAGCGAATCCCACATAAGCGTCGCCCGCTTCCCGCGGGAAGGCAATGACGGGGATGTGTGGATAGCGTGCCTTGAGTTGCGAAATAATGCGTTTGGTTGGTGCGAGGGCGAAATCATTGAAGTCGGCCCCTTTGAGCGAACCGGCCCAGCTGTCGAACAGTTTGACGACTTCGGCGCCCGCTTCGATTTGGGCCGAAAGGTAGGAAATTGTGCCTTCAGTGATGAGGTCGATCAGGTTTTGAAAAGTCTCACGGTCGGTAGATTTAAGCGCGTGTGCGGGGCCTTGATCGGGGGTGCCGCGCCCTGCGATCATATAGGTTGCGACGGTCCAAGGGGCTCCGGCGAAACCAATGAGGGCGGTCTCTTTGGGAAGTTCGGATTTGAGGATTTTCAACGTTTCATAGATTGGGTTGAGCGTCTCGTGAATGCCGTCAACACCCGTCAACTTATTGAAGTCGCTTGCGGATGTAACTGTTGACAGGCGCGGTCCTTCGCCCGTAACGAACCAAACATCTGCGCCTAAGGCTTGCGGCAATAACAGGATATCAGCAAAAACGATGGCGGCATCAAAGCCATAGCGACGGATGGGCTGTAGGGTAACTTCCGCGGCTAGTTCTGGATTGTAACAGAGCGACAAAAAGTCTCCTGCTTGAGCGCGAGTGGCGCGATATTCAGGCAAATATCGCCCCGCCTGACGCATCATCCAAACGGGGGGCACATCGAGTGTTTCACCCGCTAATGCGCGCAATAGTTTTTTCTGTTCAGCCATTTCGTGCCCCTATAGATTTTCACGCAACACTTTTCGTGTCGTGGCCGCGTTGTCAAGGTAGAGAGGCCAACTGACGCATTGTCAGGCGCATTTGCCGCGCGTAAACACGGGGCATGAAAACAACCTTACCCACTCCCGACGCACCGCTGAATATCGGCACCCGTGGCTCTCCGCTTGCACTTGCTCAAGCCTATGAAACGCGGGCGCGTTTGATGGCAGCATTTGATTTGCCTGAGGCGGCATTTAGTATTGTGGCCATCAAAACCACCGGCGACCGTGTGCAGGATCGCGCTTTGCGGGAAATTGGCGGTAAGGGCCTGTTTACCAAGGAAATTGAAGAGGCCTTGCTCGACAAATCCATCGATATTGCAGTGCATTCCATGAAGGACATGCCCGTGGAGCAGCCCGAAGGGTTGGTTCTTTCGACATATTTACCGCGTGAAGATGTGCGTGACGCGTTTATTTCGCCGACGGTCGCGCGATTGGCCGATTTGCCCGTTGGCGCGGTCGTGGGGACATCGAGTATGCGCCGACATGCACAACTCAAAAAAGTACGGCCTGATTTGGATGTAATCGAATTCCGTGGCAATGTGCAAACGAGGCTGAAAAAGCTTTCCGAAGGGGTGGCCTCCTGTACGTTTTTGGCGATGGCGGGTCTTAATCGGCTGGGTATGACACATGTTGTCGCGAGCGCGATTGAGGTGTCCGAGATGCTTCCGGCCGTGGCGCAAGGTGCGATCGGCATTGAGCAAAGGGCCGACGACGCGCGGTCAAGCGAGATGCTCGCAGCCATTCACGACATCCCGACCGGCCAGCGCTTGGCCGCCGAGCGTGCATTTTTGGCGGCACTCGATGGATCCTGCGAGACTCCGATTGCGGGATTGGCGGAAATCTCCGGTGATACGTTGCGTCTAAGGGGCGAAATTATCCGCCCAGACGGAAGCGAGAGCCTCGCAGATGAAATTTCTGGCCCCATTTCAACCGGTGCCGAAATGGGTTTGACGCTCGCGAACCGTTTACGCTCCCGCGCGCCAGAAGATTTTTTTGACTGGATGCACTAGGGCAAAATTTTCCCAGGGTTCATAATCCCGAGGGGGTCCAGCGCAGATTTAATCGCCCGCATGGTCGTAAGGGCCGTCGCGTCTTTCTTGCGCGCCATTGACCCGAGCTTTGAAACGCCGATCCCATGTTCAGCAGAAAAACTGCCGCGCAAGTCAGAAACCACATCTTCGAGGATTTCAATAATGCGTTCTTCTAGTTCGGGTGACGCAGAGCTTGGCCAAATTGTAGGATGGACGTTTCCGTCGCCGAGATGACTGACATAAAGGGTCGTCGCTGTGGGATCGATGAGCGCTAGTCGGTTTTCAAATTCCAAAATAAAAACTTCGACTTTGTCCAGCGGAACGGAAATATCGCAGTTCACAAACGGCTTTTTGTGAAACGCGAGGTCGGCTGCTTGTTCGCGACGGTGCCACATTTCTATGCGCTGTGTTTCATTCTGTGCAACCGTGGCATCAAGAATTTCGCCAGTCTCAATCATCTCAGCTAGCGCAGTTTCCAGCAGGTCCACAATCGGGATTTCGCCGATTTCATTTGGCACTGTGTCGCGTGGTGCGGTCGCGCCGATTTCGACCAAAATGTTGACGGGGTGGATTTTCTCGAACGGTGCGCGCGCGTTGGGGAAAAGTTTGGCGTGGAGTTCCATATAGCTTGCCGGCATAAATTCAAACGCTTCAACCGCGCCACCAGTGGATATTTGCAGCTTGTTGAGCAAGTTCAACGCGGGAGAAAGGGATGCGAGTGCGACCATTGCTGTGCCATATGCCGCTGGTTTTGGCACGAGTTTCAAAACTGCGGCAGTGATGATTCCAAGCGTCCCTTCGGCTCCAATAAAGAGATCGCGCAAATCATAACCGGCGTTGTCCTTATGAAGCTCGCTCATCAGGTCCATGATTTCACCGGACGGAAGCACCACTTCTAGCCCCAAACACAGCGCACGTGTATTTCCATAGCGCAGTACGTTTGAGCCGCCAGCATTGGTGGCCAAATTTCCGCCAATCATTGCTGACCCACGCGCGCCAAATGTGAGGGGGAAGCTTAAACCGAATTCTGCGGCTGCTGTATGAAGGTTTGAGAGAATGACACCCGCTTCGACAATGGCGATGCGCGCTTCTGGTCGTATTTCGCGTATTGTATTAAGCCGACCAAGAGAGAGTAAGATGGCTCCATCGGCCATAGTTGCGCCAGTAAGTCCGGTGTTTCCACCGATTGGAACGATCGAGATGCGATTCGCAGTTGCCAGTTTGACGATTTCACTGACTTGCTGAGTGTCTAGGGGCCGGACAACAGCGAGCGGATTAGACGTGTATTTTCCCGTCCAATCTGTTGAATAAGCTAAGACGTCTGCTCCTGTCAGAACGTGCTTTTCGCCAAGTAGATTAGAAAGTTCCGCAATAATGTTCATTAAAATTCCCAATTTTGAATGTGATTGTCTCGCAAAATGGCAGGAAGTGCCAGTGAACAATTCGGTATGGAAAGCTTTCCGACGACTGGCATTTTTTTTGAAACACCTGCATAGTCGTTTGATTCAGAAAGTTGTGTCTGTGGGGGAATTCGAGAGTGCCAGAAGTTAAGACGACACGAGTGGCAGATGCCTATTTGCGTTTGAAAGAAGAGATTCTTTCAAACCGGATGCCCTCAGGGTTTCAGGCGCCAGAGCCGGAAATTGCTACGCTCTTGGGGATGAGTCGGACGCCTGTACGCGAAGCCCTGATTAAGCTGGAAGCTGAGGGGTTGGTTGAGTTGATTCCTCGAAGAGGCGCGCGCGTGTTACCTGTTTCGCTAGAAGACATGGCCGAAATTTACGAGATACTTACTGCCCTTGAGCCTGAAGCTGCGGCAGCTTTGGCGCGCCGACGTCCGAGTAAGGAAGAATTAAGTGGCATGGAGCAGGCCACATTGGAGATGGAAAAAGCTTTGACGGCAAATGATCTGGATGCATGGGCCGATGCCGATGATCGCTTCCATCGGTTGCTCCTAGAATTGCACGGGAACAAGCGGTTATTGGCGATGGTTTCGGTTTTGTTCGATCAGGCGCACCGTGCCCGAATGGTGACATTGCGCATGCGAGCGATTCCAGAGGATTCCACGCGCGTTCATCGGGAAATACTGGAAGGGATTGCCGCTGGAGATGAGGCGGGGGTTGCAGAACTCTTTCGCGAGCATCGCAAACGCGCGTCCTCCGAGTTATTGGAAATTCTTAAAAAGTTTCGCCTATCTGTCCTTTAGGCGTGCCAAACATTTTTGACAAAATTGTAAGAAATTTATGGGTTTATCGCTGAGTTTAGGGCGGCTTTCGACGCGTTTAGGATGGCGGGGAGGAAAGGTAGTTCGTTGATGAAACCGTCATTTTGCCCGGCTTTTCCCATCGACTCGAGATTTGCGAGGGTTGTCTGCAGGCGCTGTGCCCCAAAAGTGGACGCAGAGCCAGCTAGACGGTGAACTTGGGGTATCGAGTTTTGGACACGAAGCGGGTCGTTTATGCGAGTGAGCTCGGCGATTGTGGTTTCTGCTTCAACGACAAACCTTTTGAACAGATCGTCAACACGAGTTTGCCCAAGTATTTCGAGGAGTTGCAAGAGGATGTCTTGGTTGACAAGAGCAACGTTGCCGGCTCGGGTTTCGGTGTCACCTTTTACCTTTCTGTGTGGCTCCAAAATCTGTGCAACAGACTTCGCCAAAATCTCGCGAAGTTTGTCGCGGACGACAGGTTTGGCAAGGCAATAGTCCATTCCGGCGGCTTGAAAACGTTTAATATCGTCAGGGAGTGCATGGGCCGTGAGGGCAATAATCGGGACACCGGAATAGTCGGAATTAGACTCTCGAATACGCTCGGTTGCAGAGACACCGTCCAAACGTGGCATGGATATATCCATGAGGACCACGTCAAAAGCGCATTCAATTGCATACTGCGCGCCCTCTTCTCCGTCCTGAGCTTCCGTCACTATATGCCCATCTGCTTCTAGCATTTCGCGTGCTACAAATCGATTTATTTGGTTGTCTTCCACCAATAGTATTTTCAAAGGCTTTTGGAGCAAAATGGGTGGCGAGTCTTCTGCCGCAACTTTTGGCAAATGTACTCCTTGCTCAGGCGCATCCATATGTCTTGCGAACGGAACTCTAAACCAGAACAGACTGCCTTCTCCCTCTTCGCTTTCCACCCCTATTTCTCCGCCCATTGCTTCCACAAGACGCTTCGCAATCGGGAGGCCAAGTCCTGTACCCTCGGCTTCGCGGTCAAAATTGGGGTCGAGCGTCACAAAATCAGTAAAGATTTCGCCAATGCTTTTCTCTGCAATCCCCAATCCCGTGTCTGCTACGCGAAACTCAATTGTTCCAAGGTCGTTTTCGAGGTCTTCGGCTTCAATTAAAATGCTCCCTCGAGATGTGAATTTGTTGGCATTGCTGACGAGGTTCAGAAGTATTTGCCGTACCGCTCCCGGATCACCAACCACGGTTCCCAACTCGAATTCTGAGGTCCCGATTGAGAGATTATTTCCCCGCGAGCTTGCCAGAGAACGCTGACCGTCGCAAACCTCGGTTAAGATGCCGAACAGGTTGAATGGCCGTTTTTCAGATTTTGCATGCCCAGCCTCAATCTTGGAGATATCCAGAACATCGTTCACGTGCTCAAGCAGATGGTTGCCTGATTTCACGGCAATTGTCAGGTACTGGATTTGTTTGGTCGTCAGCGAGGTTCGGGCTAGGAGATCCAAGGTCCCGAGAAGGCCATTTAGGGGCGTGCGCATTTCATGGCTCATAACTGCGAGAAAACGGGATTTAGCTTTTTCCCCTTCGAGAGCTTTGTCACGAGCCTGCATGAGTTCGTTCTCTGCGGCTAATTGAGCCGAGATATCGCGCAAATATGCAATGAAAAGGCGTCCGTCCGGGGAATGCGTCGTTCCGATGGAAAGTTCAACGGGAAATGTTTTTCCATTTTTGCGACGCGCAACAAGTTGAACACGTCCTTCTCCAAATAGGCGATCATCGCCCGTTGCCAAATAGCGACGTATCGAGCGCATGGACGGCTCTACCCGATCTTCGGGGAAAAAAAGATCAATCATATTCCCCCCTAACGCCTGTGCCTTGGTGTGGCCAAATAAGTTCTCAGCAGACTTGTTGAAATCTAATACAATTCCGTGTTCGTTAACGACTAAAATAGCATCGAGGGATGCCGCAGTCGTTGATGTAAGGAGGGCGCTCAGTTCCAAAATTACCTGTCTATTTCGAGCATTTGTTCTTATTCTGAGCGATAGTATGGTTGTGAGTGTTGCGATGAGGGCGGCCATAGCTGCTGCTAAGTAGGTCAGGTTTTGGGATATTTTTGCGGCCGCACTCAATTTATTTTCCAACTCATTATCAAAAAAACGCAGCGTCTCCAAACCCATAAGGCGAATTTCTACTGACATCCGTTGCGCGGTGGATTCAATTTGTTCCGCACGGTCAAAAATCGTCTCCGGCGTGGACAGGGGTATGAATTTAATTTCCTCAATAGTCTTCAAATAGCGTGAAAGCGCGGCCCGAACTTCTGGAATACTGCGAAGTGCCTTAAACTTTGGACCTGTGTTTAAATCGTTAAACTGGTGAACCATCTTTTCGTAGCCATTGCGCAAATCGTTGCTGGGAACCTGTGTCATGTCTTCCGACTTTGAGACTATTTCCGCGCTTTTCCCAAGGAGGATGGCTGTATCTCCGAGTGAAGAAAGGACCTCAACCGCACCGCCTATTTCGGATGAGTTCGCATTGAGGGCAGTCTCAAAACGCGTTGTCATTAAGACATATACTGCTCCCAAACAGACGAGTATGAGACTCCAGACCCCAATTGGCACGATAACGGCCTGTGCATTCGTTCGAGACAGTCGGGATTGGGACATCGGATACTGTATCCTTCTGAAATTGTGCAAACAGTTGTGGTTAGAAACCTTTGGCGTCCGTGTTCAAGATCCATTTCTATGCAGCCAAGCTTTAAGAAAAGTGAATAATTATCTAAGCTTTTTCTAAAATTTTCAGAAGTTTTGGAAGGATATTAGCTAAGGCGAAAGGATAGTCTGATAGCACCTAATGCACAGGGCGCTATACCATTGCAGGGGTGCCCACCCCCCCGGGGGAGTATGTTAGAGTTCTGTTAAGGTCGGGGCTTCAACATAGGAGATAGCAATGGCGGCATTTGGAAACGTGGTACCATTCAATCGGGAGCCAGCGCCGTCAGAGCAGATAAACGTTGGACCGTCCTTGAGGGGTGATACATTGAAGTTCTTGGTGGCAGACGATCATGACTTGGTACGCGAAGCGATTGGTTCTTTCATAGAAACCGAGGGCGCCGTGGACGTTTTTCTAGCGGCTGATCTTTACGAGGCACTAAAAGCCATCGACGAGCAAGGTGCCTTTGATCTCGTGTTGCTGGATTACAATATGCCAGGAATGAATGGTCTTGAGGGGCTCGGTAAAGCGATTGCTCAAAACGGAGGGAAGCCTGTAGCTATCCTTTCAGGATCGGCATCGCGCAGCACGGCCGAGGAGGCCATAAGGGCAGGTGCCGCTGGGTTTGTGCCCAAAACATTGGGGTCTAAGTCGATGGTGATGGCCGCTAAATTTATGGCGCAAGGAGAAATATTTGCCCCCTTTAATTTCATGCAGAAAATGGGCCAGCCAGAGGACGTTAAAACGGGGCTGACACAGCGTGAGCAACAAGTTTTGCGTGGAATCGCGGAAGGTAAATCCAATAAAGAAATCGCCCGCGACTACGACCTTCAGGAAGTGACTGTCAAACTGCATGTCAAAACCCTAAGCCGCAAGCTTGACGCGCGCAATCGGACGCATGCCGCGATGATCGCTCGTGACCGCGAGTTGATTTAGCCTAAACGGAAACTGATTTAACAAGTTCAGCTTTTTTAAGCTCGGCTTTTGTGCCGGCAAGCGATACCGAACCGCGTGTCAGTACACAAAATGCATCGGCGAGGTCGTAGGCAAAGCTAAAATACTGCTCAACCAGAATGATTGCCATATCTCCTTGATCGCGCAAATACTCAATGACGCGGCCAATTTGTTGAATGATGTTCGGTTGAATGCCCTCTGTGGGTTCATCCAACAGAAGCAATTTGGGCTTGGTGATGAGGGCTCGGCCAATCGCAAGTTGCTGCTGCTGGCCGCCAGAAAGATCGCCGCCACGCCGCGCCTCCATTTCCTTCAAAACGGGAAAAAGTTCGAAGATTTGATCGGGCACCATGTGTTCCGATTTGGGTAGGCAGGCAAAACCCGTTTCCAAATTCTCCCGTACTGTCATCAACGGAAAGACATCGCGCCCCTGTGGCACATATCCAACCCCTTTGAGCGCCAAGGCGTGCGCTGGTGGTTTTTCCAGCGCTTCGCCATTTAAGGTATAACTTCCATCCGTGCGATGATGGGTGCCTGAAATGGCTTTCAGAAGGCTCGTTTTGCCCACGCCATTCGTTCCCATAACACAGGTCACCTGACCGCTTTCTGCTGTCAAATCGATGCCGTTCAATATTTGAGAACCGGAATAGTGCAGGGTCAACCCTTTGATTTCCAACATATCTATCGTCCTAAATATACGTCGATGACGTCTTGGTTTGAGGTCACGTGATCGAGACTACCTTCTGCAAGGACTGAGCCTTCATGAAGGACGGTCACTTTGCAATTAAGGCGGCGAACAAACTCCATGTCATGTTCAACGACCACAACCGCGCGGGTTTTTGCGGCTTCGACGAGGATATCGGTTGTTTGTTCGCGTTCGGCCAATGTCATGCCTGCGGCGGGTTCGTCGACGAGAAGCAAACGCGGTTCCTGCGCCAGTAGCATGCCAATTTCGAGCCACTGTTTTTGTCCATGCGACAGTTCGCCTGAGTGGCGCTCAAGTTGCTCCGAAAGGCCGATTTGCGCCGCGAGGGCACGTACTTTCTCGGCATCTTGTTCTGACTTTCTATAGAACAAAACGGAAAACGGTGAACGGTTCTTCTTGAGGGCCAGAAGCAGGTTATCAAAAACGCTTTGGTCTTCAAATACGGTGGGGCGCTGGAATTTTCGACCCACACCCGCTTGGGCAATTTTGGCTTCGGACATGCGCAAAAGCGACAGGGATTTCTCGCCAAACAGGACCCGCCCTTCGTCTGGACGTGTTTTGCCAGTTACGATGTCCATAAACGTTGTTTTTCCCGCTCCGTTTGGCCCAATGACTGCCCGTAATTCCGCATCAGCGATTTGAAAGCTCAGATTGTTAATGGCCTTGAAGCCGTCAAAGGATACTGAAACGCCGGATACTTCTAAAAGTGTGCTCATTCTTTGGCCTCCTGTTCCCGAAGAGAGCCCGCATCAGGGCCGAGATCTGCACCGTGGCGATTTGGCGCCAGTCGACCAGAGAAGAAGTCAAACAAGCCCCCTAGTCCACTTGGCGCGTAAAGTGTGACCAATACAAACGAGAGGCCAAGAAGGACGAGCCACCAGTCAACCCATTGAACTGTATAGAAACCAAGGGGGATATCGGGGGCTTGGCCGCCTGTGAACCATGTGGAGAGAAGCGACACGAGGGCCGCGCCGAGAACCGCTCCATAGAGGCGTCCGCGTCCGCCGATTGCAACCCAAACTGCGAGGTAGATTGAGGCGATGGGCGCCATTTCTCCGGGATTGATGATCCCTGCCTGTGGGTAGTACAGCGCGCCAGCAATCGCAGCGATGATCGCCGTCAGCGTGAATATAAAGAGTTTGTAGCTTTCGACCGAATAGCCGAGGAACCGAACGCGAGCTTCATCGTCGCGAATGCCGCGAATGACGCTGCCGAACTTTCCAGAAACAACCCATGCAGAAAGGATATAGCCAAGCCCAAGCGCAAGGGCGGACGCCCAGAAAAACCAAAGTGAAATTGCCGATTGTGGCACGGCGTCAAGGCCGGGGAGGTTTTGCAATCCTGACAGGCCGTTATTACCGCGCAGGCCGCTTTCGTTTTGAAAGAGGTACAGCGAGAGCGCGAGGGTCATGGCTTGGGTCAGGATGGAGAGGTAAACCCCTGTGACGCGACTGCGAAAGGCAAGCCAGCCAAAGATTGCAGCAAGGAGGCCCGGCACCAAAATCACGAGCGCTAATTGGATCGTCAGACTGTCGGCAAAACTCCAGATGAGGGGAATATCTGAGCCCCCCACAACGCCGAATATTTGGTTGCCGATGGCGTCGGACACTTCTTGAACGGTGGGCGGAATGCTGGCGTCCGAGAGGGAGCTTGCGACGATGAGTTCGGTCCGAGCATACATCAGCCACATGCCGATCATATAGCCGCCAATCCCGAAAAATGCGAAATGCCCAAGGGACAAAATCCCGCAATACCCCCAAACAAGGTCCATCGCGAGGGCGATCAAGCAGAGGCAGAGCGTTTTGCCTAAGGTCTTAATGAAGCTTGTAGAAATAATGCCCACACCAAAGCCTTCAGAGAGAACTGAGACCACGAGTGTCAGGAGCGCGAGGCAGGCTATGAATATGAGGACGGACGGGTTGCGCGCAAAAAAGGTGTTTTTCATGGGATCAATCTCCTGCCGCACGGCCCTTGAGGGCGATGATGCCTTTGGGGCGGAACTGGATGAAAATAATGATAAAGATGATCATATAGGTTTGGGCTGCCAGCGTGTTTGAGGGGTTGAACCATTCGATCGATTTTTGCAGTCCACCAATCATCAGGGCCCCTGCGAGGGTACCCCAAATATTGCCGACACCCCCAACAACAACCGTCATAAAACTTTGCACGATATAGTCGTTGCCGATCTCCGAGGTTACCTTGGCGAAGAGGCCAATCGCGACGCCCGCGATCCCCGCAATACCTGAACCCAGTCCGAAAGTGAGCATATTGATGCGGTCGGGATTGATCCCCATTGAGGAGGCCATACGGGGATTTTGAGTTACCGCGCGCACTTCAAGACCGACCCGCGTTTTCTTCATGATGAAGAGAAACAGCATCAAGAAGATCAGTGCCAAAACAAAGATCGCGATGCGAATATAGCTAATGGACACCACGTCGTTGATGGACAAAGCGCCGTCGAGCCAAGCGGGGGAGGTGAGGGGGCGAGCTTGTGTGCCGAAGATATTTTTGGCCAGTTGCTGGAGGGCGACGGAAATACCGAATGTGGCCAGCAGGGTTTCAAGCGGACGATTGTATAGCCAACGAATGACCAACCGCTCCATCGCGACACCCGCAGCGAAGGTCACCAAGAAAGCCGCAGGAAGCGCGATAATGAGCGAGAGCGTATAGTTCGGAACGATTTGCTGAACCACATATCCTGTATAGGCCCCCATCATGATAAACTCGCCATGAGCCATATTGATAACGCCCATCACCCCGAACGTGATGGCAAGGCCAATGGCCGCGAGGAAGTAAATTGACGCAAGTGAAAGGCCATCTAGGGTCAGATCGATTGCTTGGCTGATGCCGACTTTGACCTCAATCGCATCCAGCGTTTCACGCGCGGCGGTTGTCACTTCGGCGTTCGGCTCGGTATAGATTTCGTAGTAACTGTGGGCTGCGATGCTCGCGCGCTGGGCGGCGGCGGAAATAAGCGGAGCCACAAGCTCTTGCTCTGCCAGTGTTGTATAGGCGGCTTCACGGGCTTCGTCCGTATCGAGGGTATAGGTGGGTACTCCTGCGACGAAACCGTCGACAATGTTTTCTTCAAGAGCCGCGCGAATTTCTTTGTGGGTAGGGATCGGAAGCGCAAGGTTCTCCTCAATCAGGAGGGCGTAGGCCTCGTCCGGACTGATGTCTGTGTCGACTTTAAGAGTGCGAGCGACGTTGCCCGTTGGCTTGCCCAAGTCTGCAAGCGGTGACGTTTGCAGGATCGGATTGAGGGCGGCACGGGCGTCAACGCCAAGGTCGCCTTTGAGGGATTTGATCGCAGCAACGCGCAGTTGAACATCGGATTCATATTGGACAGCCAAAAGGCGTTCTAGGCGGATTTTCTCAACTTTAATCGCGGGGTCTGTTTCACCGTCAATAGCCCCTCGAATGGCGGGCAGGTGGTAGGCCGTTGAATCGCGGCCAATCGCGACGAGGGCGTCACGGCGTTTTTCGATGTCTGGGTCCATGAGTTGGAACCGCACAAGTGCAGCACCAATCAGCCCACGAACGCCTGAATTTGGTTTGATCTGATTGATCGCGTCTTTCTCAACTTCGCCCAAGGCTTCGCCAGAGATGACGTCGAAAATTGCATAGGTTTTGGTCGGTGTAATTTTGGCGGTCACAAAACGCTTGTCCGCTTCAAGTTGCCAAAGGTTTTTCCCCTGCCATGCTTCTAGTACCATTTGAGCTTCAGGGAGACCACTGTCGCGCAGGGCGACAATCGCGGGCTCAACCGTCAGACGGGAGCTTTTGACAATGGTGGCTTCATGCGTTGCCAGAATGTCTTGGATATCGACAGGTTGGGAATTTGCGTCAACAGGGGAGACAGAGAGCACAAACGCGGTAAACAGCGCTAGGAGGAGAGTTTTCATGGGAGCCTGTCGGGGTTATTCGTGAAAAAAGAGGGCGCGAACGCCCCCTTTGAGAATTTTCAAGCGCTTAGTAGTTGGATTTTATCTGAACGCAGGTCTTTGTTTCGGTGTTGTACATGCCGCAACCAAGGTCTTTCCAATCGGATGTAAGAACCGCGGATTCTGGCAAGAAGTCAGTCCACGCATCGCCCGGAACTTCAGTTGTTTGGCTAACGATATCGAATTGACCGTCTGCTTGGATTTCGCCGATCAAGACGGGTTTTGACAGGTGGTGGTTTGGCAACATAACGGCCATACCGCCCGTGAGGTTCGGGAATTCTTGGCCATACATCGCGGCGCGAACGGCATCGACGTCGGTTGTGCCTGCTTCTTCAACGGCGTTTACCCACATGTTAAAACCGATGTAATGCGCTTCCATCGGGTCGTTTGTGACGCGCTCGTCGCCCATTTTCGCTTTCCAAGCGGCGATAAATTCGGCGTTTGCATCGGATTCTGCGGATTGGAAGTAGTTCCAAGCGGCGAGGTGACCAACAAGGTTTGCTGTATCAAGACCGGAAAGCTCTTCTTCGCCCACAGAGAAGGCAACGACGGGGATGTCATCCGCCGAGATACCAGCAGCGGCAAGCTCTTTGTAGAAGCCGATGTTTGCATCGCCGTTGATTGTAGAAATAACGCCAACTTTTTTACCGTCGGCCCCTAGGGCAACAACGTCGGCGACGATTTTGGACCAGTCAGAGTGACCGAAAGGTGTGTAGTTTACGAAGATGTCTTCAGCCGGAATGCCTTTGTCTTTGAGGTATTGCTCAAGGATTTTGTTGGTTGTGCGCGGATAAACATAGTCAGTGCCAAGGAGGGCGAATTTCTCAACGCCAAGCTCATCAAGGAGGTAGTCGGTTGCAGGGATGGCTTGCTGGTTGGGCGCCGCACCTGTGTAAAATACGTTTTTGGAGCTTTCTTCGCCCTCGTATTGAACGGGGTAGAATAGCAGGCCATTAAGCTCTTCGATCACTGGAAGAACTGATTTGCGCGAAACCGAAGTCCAGTTGCCAAAAATAACATCGACATCATGAACGGTGAGCAATTCGCGCGCTTTTTCCGCGAACAATGGCCAGTCGGATGCTGGGTCTACAACCACGGGAACAAGCATTTCGCCGTTCACGCCGCCCTTGGCGTTTTGCTCATCGATGAGCATCAACATCGTATCTTTGAGGGTTGTTTCCGAGATCGCCATCGTGCCGGAAAGAGAGTGGAGGATGCCAACTTTAATGTCGGCGTGGGCTGCGGTTGCGAGGGTTGCAACGGCTGCTGCTGTGGAGAGAAGTTTCTTCATCGTGTCAGGTTCCCTATTGTCTCTGTGGCGCAGTTCGGTCCGCGCCTAGGAAATAGGCTTAAAAAGCTATTGTGTTGCTGTCTGTAGCAAAATATGACCTTATGTGTTGCAAATAGTGCAACGCTCACAAAAGGCAACACCGTGCGCCACCTCCAAATCTACCGTGCAATCAAGACCGTCGCAGAGCAGGGGTCGTTCCGTAAGGCATCGGAACTATTGGGAATTTCGCCATCTGCACTTGTTCGACAAGTGAAGGCTGTGGAGGAGGAACTTGGCGCGGAAATTTTTGACCGCCTTTCTGTGGGCGTTCGACTGTCGACCGTCGGAGAAATATACCACCGCCACTTTATTGGGCACCTTGCTGAATTAGATCGCGCAAATGGAATCGTGGCGGATATGAAGGGCGTGCGAATCGGGCAGGTAAATCTTGCTGTTAGTGCGCCGTTTTCACTGGGGTTCCTGCCAAAAGAGATCGCCGCCTTTCGTGAACGCCATCCGCGCGTTAGTTTTTCGGTGGTGACCGGGGACAGCGACAGCATCAACGAAATGCTCCTGAACGGGCAGGCGGACTTGGGCCTCATCCTTGAACCCAAACCACGGTCAGGCGTCGAAACCATCTTGCAAGAACATGGGTCGATTTCACTCGTTTTGGGGAAGGGCAGCAAAACGGTCCTCTATCCCCACGAACTCGAAGATCACGACGTTATTTTGCCCACAAATGGCACGGGAATGCGGAACCTTTTGGATACGCATTTTGCCCAAGCGCGGTTAAATATTCATCAAATTCTGGAGATGGACACATTGGTTCCCCCGCATGTGTCCCCGCTGCCAAGTTTGCAATTCTGGCCAACGCTTGCACTGGATGCAGACATTGTGCAGCAAATGGGTGGACAGGTGGGGATCATGCAAAGCATGCCACGTTGCAACATTGCCCTATGCCAGATCGAGGGCCGCCCGTTGCCGATCGCCGCGGCACGCTTTGTTAGCCAGTTGGGTGCCAGAATCGGAGCTTAAACTCCGGGAACAGGGGTGTCTGTCATGAGGCGTAGGCCAAGGTGCGCTGGGGGCGACCCGACGGCGCATCCGCCGCGCGCGGGATCGCGAGTGAAAATCGGGATGGCTGCGATGTGTTCACCTGCTACAAAATAGGCGGGGCATTTGGCCAAATCCGAATTACCCGAGTCTCCCGAGTAACAATCGGCGGTCCATTCCCACACGTTGCCGTTCAAGTCGACAATACCCTCTGCGGTGGTTTCAAAGCTGCCCGATGGGCGCAAGGAGCGATTGATTTCAGGCTCCATTAAGTATGTTGAAGCCCAAGATAATTCCGGATCGGTGAAAATGGGGTCTTTTTCTTCGGGCAAAACCTCATGGGCCATTTCGTTCCACTCGTTTTGGGTGGGGAGGCGAAATGCATGCCGCGAAGCCGCATTAACCCATGTCAGGTATTCGTTCACGTCCATCCAATTGAGGTTCGTCGCAGGGAAATCTTCGCCCGTTTTGCGGATTTTCATTTTCTGAGAGCAGGCATCCGCATCAAAACAGCGGTTCCACTCGGCTGCCGTGACTTCGAACTTTTGCACCATCACATTGCGTCCATCGGAAAATTCAAATGCTTCCATTTGAGGAATGTATTGCATATCGGGGCCCCTGAGAGGCCCCAAAGTTATGGCGGCAATGCCCAAACCCAGCCCAACAAGGGCAGTTGCGCCGATGATGATTTTTGCTCTGAGTTTGGTCATTGGTTTTCTCCGCTAAGTTTTAAACGCCCATTGGACGTGGCGCGACAACTTGTTCCATCAGGTCATTGTCCCATTCACCTTCGACAACAAAGTGTGCCGATGCGCCCAGAAGAACAGCCTCGATGAGGTTGTGATTGACATAGGCGTAGACGCCCGGCTGCTCAAAGGTGTACATCGCCGCCCCCGCGGAACCGCCGCGGATGAACCATGTTTCCATGCCGGTTTGTGGCGAGTCAGTGAATGAGCCGCCTTCCCAGACAAAGTTCCCGTGACCACCAATAAGGTGTGGGCGGGTGTCGCGGTTGGCTTGGGCGTGGATCATTAGAACGGTGTCGCCGACCTTGGATTTAAGTGCGTTTTCTCCAGTCAAAGCACCAACCGCACCGTTGAACACGGAGTGTGTTGGGATAAGAGTACGCATGGCGTCGAGGCTATCGGAATAGTCTTCGCCCGCGGATTCGTACTGGATGTATTCACCATCTTCGTCCATTGGCAGGTAGTAGTCTTGCTCGCCGATATAGGCGATTTGGTCGTAAGTCAGCGCATTGCCGCCGCCGTCTTTTAGGCCGTCGCGTGGCAGAACCATCACCGCGCCATTCATGCCGTGACATACGTGGTACGGGATCATCGCACCGCCGGGGGCACAGTGATATACGAACACTCCGGGTTTGGTTGCTTTCCAGCGTAGAACCGCTTCTTCACCTGGAAGAACGTGGGTCAAGCCACCGCCACCAAGCGCGCCAGTTGAGGCGTGAAAGTCGATATTGTGTTCAAACACGGAGTTTTCTGGGTTGGAAATTGTCAACTCAACATAGTCGCCTTCGTGCACGATAATCATCGGACCAGGGACGGAACCGTTATAAGTCAACGCCCAGATTTTGGCGTCTGTATCTTCGTCGACAACCATTAATCTTTCTTCGGTAACAAAGCTGACTTCGACGATTTTTGGGCCACCTGTAGCGACTTGCTCGTGTTTTGGAGCCATTGGTGGCATCACCATTTCCTGCTTTACGCGAGGCAGATGAGACAGATCGACGGTTGCGCCGGACACTGTTGTTTTCTCAGCGACGGGAAGAACGAGGCCTTTGCCCATCGAAGGTACATGGGGTGCACTGCGGCGGGTTGTGGCGAAGGATGGGGCTGCGCCTGTCATCATTGCAGCACCCGCCATTGCGGTACCAGTCAAGATTGTTCGGCGCGATGGTTGGAATTCTTTTTTTGTTGAGGCAGTCATTTTTTAGTCCTTCCAATTCAATGTCACGCACATTTGCGCGACTTCAATTAAGTGTCTCGGCCCCTCGTTGGGGCGGGATAACACGTTCGGTTGGCGCGGTTTGTATGTGTGCGCCGTTGGGAACTTTTTGACTGTGCTACCGAGTCTGCGCCTTGATGGAGATCAAGAGAAACAAAGAAAATTTGCACTTTTTGGGAAGGTTCAGTGAATTTTTAAGGGAAGGGTGGTTGGCTACGGCGCGCGCTCTTACGCGCCGATAAGTTGCTGGTATATCTGGGGCAAAGCCGTCGTCAGGTGGTCTGGATTCGGAATGACGCAATACCTTCCAGCGCCAAACATGCGTGCAAACCAAGCCTTTGACTTCGCGTCGATAGTGATACCAAATACCGCTGCCCCCGCGCGTTTTGCTTCGCGGATCGCCATGCGGGTGTCTTCGATTCCGTGGCGGCCTTCGTAGTGGTCGAGGTCGTTGGGTTTGCCATCGGTGATCACCAGCAACAGTTTGCGTTGTTGGCTTTGGGCCATGAGATCGACACTGACGTGACGAATTGCGGCACCAAGGCGCGTATAAAATCCGGGTGCCATTGCGGCGATGCAAGATTCGACGTCACGACTCATGGGCGCATCAAAACTCTTGCAGCGATTCACGTAAACGCGGTTGCGTTTGAGGGATGAAAACGAGTTGATCGCGAAAGTTTCGCCACAGGCATCGAGGCCCCAAGCGAGTGCGGCCATGGCTTCGCGTTCGATGTCGATGACTTGGCGGTTGTGCACGCTGCTTTGGGTTGAACGTGAGGTGTCGAGCAAAATCGAGACAGCCAAGTCGCGCGCTTGGGGGCGGGACTGTCGCCAAATCCGGTCATTGGAAAGGCCGGTTGCCGCGAGGTCCACATGGGCGCGAACGGCGGCCTCAAGATCAAGGTCTTCGCCGTCGGGTTGGCCCGAGATGATGACGCGGCCCGGACGCAAAGCCTCAAACTGACGGCGCACGGCGCGGATGCGACGCTTGGCTTTTGGGTCGGTTTGAAAGGTTGCAGCGATATCGGTTGTGGGGGCTTCGGCGTCCAATACGCGCACGTGGTCGGGCATATAGACTCCCGTACGCGTGTCCCATTCTGGGTAGGTGAATTTTCCGGAAACAGCTTCACGGTCCACGTCCTCGGGGGCAAGGTCGAGGTGGAGCTTGAGTTTTGTGGCGGGGGCTTTACTGGTTTGTCCAAGGCCAATCTCGTCTTGATCGTCGGCGGCCTTTTTTGCGTCTTCGTTGTCGTCATCATCGATGCGACGGTTGAGGTTCAGGAACTCCGCCCAGCTTAGGATGGCTTCAAATTTGTGGAGGATCAAGCTGTCTTGGCGCTCTGCGAGGTCGGATTTACGACGACGGGCGCGGTGTGTTTTCTCGGAGGTGTTTTCTTCGGGTGTGCCTTCTGTTTCGCGATTTTCGACGCCGCTTGGGGCGGAAAATTGAACAGTGCGCAATTCGGGCCAAATCGGGACAGGCAGGAAGGGTCGATAGCCACGCGGAGCTGTAAGGTCCTCTGGCAGTTTGCCAGAAAGCACATGCGCCAAAAAGTCCGAGGCCAATGAATCTGTGGGGGCAGGGCCACCAAGAAGGTGACGTAAAACGGCCTCAACGGCGGCTTCGTGTTTGGGGAGTTTTTGCACGCGCCGCGCAGAGAGGCTGGCTGTTGAAAGGTCAGTATACAGACCCACGAGGCCGGGGCAGTTTTCCTGCGTGGCTTGGGTCATATTATAGGCCGCAGTGAGGGCGGCAAGGTCGGCGCGTAGGGCGTCTTCGATCTCAAGAAATGGAACGGCATGGGCCGTGGCGGCGGTGAGCCAAAGGTAAAGTGCGGCGTTGGCTTCGCGGGCGGGAAACAGGGCGAGGCGTGCGGGAAGGCGCAGGGCCTCCCCGTCAAAGCTTGTGCGCGGCAACTCTTCTGCTTCTGTTCCCAAGCGGCGTAAAAGCGATAGCCGGTGGTGGCTGCGCTCATCTTCTGTGGGTCGAATTTCAACCGAGGGGGTGCCGCCGAGCGCGCGGAAAAAAACGGCCAAGCGTCCCGAAACTTCGCCAAGGGTTACGGCGGCTTCGGGATAACGTTGGGGCGTTTCTATTCTGCTGGCAAGACTGTGCCAGAGTTTTCCGATGGTCTCTTCGGGTTCCCAAGGTTCAAACTCTAGTTTTGCCATGATCTATCCAAATACCGCTGTGACCAGATCCATCAATCCGGTTTTAACGTCTGCGTCATCGGTAAGGGGCTCAATCATAGCGGCTTCAATCGCGCGTTCAACGCTCATGCCACCTTGGATCAGAGTCGCCGTATAGACGATCAAACGGGTTGAAACGCCTTCTTCGATGTCTTGGCCCTTGAGCGCGCGAAGCTTGTTGGCCAAGCGCACAAGACCCTTGGCGCGATCCGCATCGAGACCAGTTTCGCGCGTGACGACGGCGATTTCCTGCGTGGCTTCGGGGAAGTCGAAGCTGAGCGAGAGGAACCTTTGGCGGGTAGAAGGCTTAAGCGTTTTGAGGATGTTTTGGTAGCCGGGGTTAAAGGAAGCCACGAGCATAAAGCCAGGAGCGGCCACAAGCTCTTCGCCCGTACGATCAATCGGCAGGATACGCCGGTCATCGGTGAGAGGGTGGAGAACAACCGTGACGTCTTTGCGCGCCTCGACAACTTCGTCGAGATAGCAAATCGCGCCTTCGCGTACGGCCCGTGTGAGGGGGCCATCGACCCAAACGGTTTCGCCGCCTTTGAGGAGGTAGCGCCCGATAAGGTCGGCCGCAGAGAGATCATCGTGGCACGCCACAGTATAGAGGTGGCGACCGAGCTTAGCGGCCATGTGGGTCACAAAGCGTGTTTTTCCGCACCCTGTCGGCCCCTTAAGAAGGAGCGGCAGATCATGGGCGGCGGCGGCTTCAAAAACCGCACATTCGTCCCCTTGGGGGAGGTAGAAGGGGGCGTTTGCCGCCCCCCCCTCGTTGATGAGATTATCCTTAGCCATTATTCAGCCGCCTCTGCTACTGCTGCAGTGATGATTTCGCGACGTGGCACGAACACCGAGTAAAGGAAGAGGAGCATTCCGATAAAGAATACCAGTCCAGCCCCAAAACGCATCCAGTAGAACAGGGCCAAAGCATCCTGTACGTCCATGTAATAGTCGCCAACAACACGTTGCATATGGGTTTGAATTGTCCCTGCAAATGTTAGAACGAAAGTCATGAACACCATCCCACCCGACATCAACCAGAAGGAAATCATGTTGAGAACTTGGTTGTATGGATCACGGTTTTTCAGGATTGGCATAGCGTAGGTCATGATTGCCAAGTTGAGCGCGACATACGCACCATAGAAGGCCAAGTGACCGTGCGCGGCGGTGATTTGGGTGCCGTGGGTATAGAAGTTCACCCCGTGCAATGTGTGGAGGAAACCCCAAACACCCGCGCCAAAGAACGCCAAGGTTGCACAACCGAGCGACCAAAGAAGGGCCGCCTTGTTTGGGTGGTCGCGGCGCCCTTTCCAAACCATGACAAAGGCAAAGGCCATCATGCCAAAGAAGGGAACAACTTCGAAGGCCGAGAAGATCGAGCCTACCCACTGCCAGTATCCCGGGGCACCAATCCAGAAGTAGTGGTGGCCAGTTCCCAGAATACCAGAGAAAAGCGCGGTCGCGACGATGACATAGAGCCATTTTTCGACGATTTCACGATCAACACCGGTGAGTTTGAGCATCAGATAGGCCAAGATCGAAGCCATGATCAGTTCCCAAACGCCCTCAACCCAAAGGTGAACCACATACCACCAGTACATTTTATCCAGCGATAGGTTGTCAGGGTTGTAGAACGAGAACAGGAACAACAACGCTAGACCCCAAAGGCCGAGCAGAAGAGTATTCGTGATCACGGTTTTCTTGCCCTTAAGGACAGTCATCGAGACGTTATACAAGAAAATCAACGCGGCAATGACGATCCCAGCCTTTACCCATTTGGGTTGCTCAAGGAACTCGCGTCCCTCTTTCCCAAGGAAAAAGTTCCCCTCAAAAAGGTTGAACACATAAGTCACCACAACGCCCAATGTCCCGATTACCAAAATGGCAAGCTGGATATAGGCAAGTTTTGTGGAGTGGATTTCGCGTTCGGCTTCCTCGGGAATGAGGAAGTATGCGGCGCCAAAGAACCCAAGCAAAAGCCAGACAATCAGGCTGTTGGTGTGGAGCATGCGCACGATGTTGAAGGGAAGTACCTCCGAAAGTGTGTTCGGAGAGACATAGATCCAGCCTGCGAGTAAACCGCCAAGGATTTGGATCGCAAAAAGCCCGAGGGCGCAAATAAAGTACGCGTAGGCAATTTTCTGAGTTTTATATTTCATTTCTGCGCTCCTTTCCTAGCCTGCCTCGGTGGGCGGCCAGCCTTGAGTGTCGATTGTGCCTGTCCAAAGGAGGAAGTCGCTTAGAGCGCGCATTTCTTCGTCAGTCAGATTAAAGTTGGGCATTTGACGGCGGCCTTCGATGCCGGAGGGCTGTGCCTCCATCCAGCCTTTTAACGCGTCAAAAGCGTCGTCTGGGTCGTCATCAACCCCCCAGCGGATCATTACATTACCCACTTCGGGGGCAAAATACGCACCCTCGCCGAGGATCGAGTGGCAGTTGATACAGGCCTTGTTCTCCCAAATGCGTTTACCGTGGGCGACACTCTCGGTCAGCGTTTCCGCGTTCGTTGAGGTCGTCACGATGTAACGATGCGAGTGAATCGAAAGGCCGATAAAGATGGCAATAAAAAACAGGGATCCGCCATAGAAGATATTTCGGGCCATGCTTTTGGTCAGGACGTCGCGCATTGCGCTCTCCTTCGTCGAAGGGTTACGGATAGAACGGCAATGAGGGTTCAAAAACATGCGCGCCTTGATCAAGGTCAAGTTGAACGCGAATAAGCATTACAAATGCCACTTAATTTTGAGTGACGTGTGATTGGGACCCTGCGGGCCAGATTTAGACCGAGAAATGCATTAGAAACAGACATTAGGGTTGTGGGTGACGCAGGTTTACAGGGGGTAGGCTGGCTCACCAAATTGACTAAGATCAAGGTTTCGCTAGAATTTTTGGCATAGCTTTCAGCATCAAATGCGCAGGAAATTATGATGCAATCAGCCAAGAGTACCCCGTCAACAGAACCCAAAGTTTGGTCCCTTCGAACTTTGACCCTTGTGTTTTATCCGTTCTGTGCGACAGCGGCGGCCATTAATTTATTCATGGTTTTCCTACTGTTACAAGCGCTGGGCGTGCCGGCAATCTCACCTGTTACGGCGCTTTGGTTTGGGGTGATTACCGGACCCGTTTTAAGCTGGATGGCGGGGAAATGGGTTCTACGCTTGATTCTGGAAGCGAGCCCAAAAAACGCCTAACGTCGCAATTCCTGTTCTAGGCGTTGTTTTGCAATCGCCTCGTTCTTGTCTGCCTTTTCTTTTTCAAACAACGACCGCTCCACGAAATCCAGATGCGCCAGCGTCGCAGCTTTTGCCGCAACGGGATCACGCGTCTGAATGGCGGTGTTGATATCGCGATGCTGCTCAAGGAGCGTGTCGCGGGTGGTGCGTTGTTTAAACATGATCTGGCGGTTGTAAAATACGCCCTCGCGCAGGAGCTCGTACATCGCGCGCATCATATGGAGCATCACCGTGTTATGGCTCGCCTCAATAATTGAAAGGTGAAATTCGGCGTCAAGCGCCGCCTCTTCGGTGGGATTTCGCTTTGCGTGGGCCGCTTCCATTTTGGCAAAAAGCTGATCAATCACTTCTAGATCTATGTCCGAACCCGTTTGCGCCGCGCGCTCTGCCGCCAGCCCCTCCATGTCACGCCGAAACGAAACATAGTCAAAAAACGCATCATCGTGACGTCCGAAAAGGCTCACAAGGGCTGAGGAAAACGCCGAGCCCAATGCTTCGGAAACATAAATTCCCGCGCCCGCTTTGCTGGTGAGGAGGCCCGCGTCCTGAAGCTCCGCAATTGCCTCGCGCAAACTTGGGCGTGATACGCCCATGCGTTCAGATAACTCGCGCTCGGAAGGTAACCTCTCGCCGGGGCGCAGAATGCCACGCAGAATAAGCCGTTCGATCTGGGAAACGACGGATTGAGCAAGTTTTTCCGATTGGATTTTTTGAAACGGCATGAAAGGTCCGGTGGATTGCGGCGTCAGAATTGGTAAGAATATATGACCGATAGGGGGAAATAACAACTGCTATCCCGCGTGTGCCAGACCCTAAATTGAAAGCGGGCGCTGGAAAATTCCGCGCCCGCTTTGAATGATAACCCTTAGTTGGTTGGGTGAATGACGATCTCGACCCGACGGTTTGCTGCCTTGCCCTCTTCTGTGAGGTTACTGGCAACGGGGCTGTCTTCGCCTTTACCAACGGCAGATACCCGTCCGCCTGACACGCCCGCGGACAATATTTTCGCCATGACAGCGTCCGCACGACGTTGCGAGAGGAGGAGGTTGTGCTCGGCGGTTCCCGTGTTGTCCGTGTGGCCATAAATCGTGACGGTGGATTTAGGATAGTTCTGAAGGTTGGTCGCAAGGGCGCGGATTTCTCCATCAAGGCTCGATTTGACCGTGGAACTGTCGGAATCAAACAAAATGCCCTGTGGCATAACGACGATCAATTCCGTACCCGTGTTGACGACATCGATGGCGCTGTTAGTAAAACTGGCATCAAGGTCTTTTTTCTGTTGGTCAAGCGCGCTGCCAATTGCGGTGCCAACGATGGCGCCTGCTGCGGCTCCGAGGGCGGCGTTTTTGGGGCTGCCCGATGTCGCGCCAATGAAGCCACCCAAAAGGCCCCCAATAATGGCACCGTCTTTTGTTTTGGACTGGCTTTCGCCTGTGACGTACCCAGGGTCCGTACAGCTGGCTAGAGCCAGAACAGCGGCGCTTGCAAGGAGGAGTTTGGATTTTGTATGGATCATCTAAGACCTCTTTCTGTTGCTCGATTTGGCCCTTTTTACAACGGAAATTGCAGCAAGCGATAGCACAAACACACACCACTGCGCGATTTGTTGCCTGAATGTTTTCCTAAGAGACGGCGCGTTCGGACTGTGCGGTTTCATAAGCAAGCATGGCCCGCTTGACCGGGAGGCCCCAATGATACCCACCCAACCCGCCGGATTTGCGCAATGCGCGGTGGCATGGAATGAGCCAACTAACCGGATTTCGCCCCACGGCTGTGCCCACAGCTCGAACTGCGCGTGGGCTGCCTATGCGCCCCGCAATCTCGGAATAGGTGGTTACTTGGCCGCTAGGGACATTCAGCAGGGCTTCCCAGACTTTGATCTGAAACGGTGCGCCAATCAGATGCAAACTGGCTTGGCCCGATTGCTCCAAAGCTGCGGTGACCCATCTTTGGATTCTGGCAGGCTCTTCAATGAAATTCGCAAAGGGCCAGCGGCGATGTAAGTCGTCATAGGTGGCTTGGGTGCCCATTTCGTCGGAAAACCCCATACCGCAAAGGCCTTTGTCGGTTCCCATCGCCAAGCATGGGCCAAAGGGGCTTTCAAACCATCCCGTATAAATTGTGAGGCCCGCGCCTTTCTTGGCAAATTCACCGGGGCTCATGGCCTCCCAGCGCAAGAAGAGATCGTGCAGTCGGCCGCTCCCTGAAAGGCCGGTTTCGTGGGCAACAGCGAGGGTCGTGAAGTTGTTTTTTAGCAGGGTTTTCGCGTGATCAAGGGTTAAGTACTGTTGATATCTTTTGGGCGAGACACCGACCCAGCCCGAAAAGAGGCGTTGGAGATGCGCGGGGCTCATTTGTACTTCGCGTGCCAAATCTTCGAGCGCTAGGGGGACGCCGCCCGCCGCGTCAACGGCTTCGATCGCCCGTTTGACAACACCGTAATGGTACTTTTTTTCGAATGTATTGTCCGACATGGGAAACTCCTTTGCATCTATCATAATCTACCGCTGATGTGGGTCGATCCATTTCTTGCGCAATTCGCCGATTTTGAATACTTGCCGCATTGGTCACAAAAGGGCATATGGTTCGCATGGCAAAACAGATGAACTATCATACGATCCACCAGATTTTTTCGCGCTTTCAAGAAGCCGAGCCTGAACCCAAAGGCGAGTTGGACCATACCAATGTCTATACATTGGTGGTGGCCGTTGCCCTTTCGGCGCAGGCCACGGACGTTGGCGTTAATAAGGCCACCAAGGCGCTGTTTGAAATTGCCGACACCCCGCAAAAAATGCTTAACCTCGGACTTGAGGGGCTGACTGAGCATATCAAGACCATCGGGTTGTTCCGCCAAAAAGCCAAGAACGTCATGAAAATGAGCCAGATTTTGGTGGAAGAATATGGTGGAGAAGTGCCGTCTTCGCGCGCGGCTCTTGAGAGCCTACCTGGTGTGGGGCGCAAAACGGCGAATGTTGTTTTGAACATGTGGTGGGATATTCCCGCACAGGCCGTGGACACCCATATTTTCCGGTTCGGGAACCGCTCCGGCGTCGCTCCGGGCAAGGATGTAGTGGTCGTTGAACGCGCAATTGAGGATAACATCCCCGCTGAATTTCAACGCCACGCGCATCACTGGATGATTTTGCACGGGCGGTATACATGCAAGGCGCGCAAGCCGATGTGTGGTACCTGTCTCATCCGTGATCTCTGTGAATTTGAGGATAAAGAATATGACTAAGAAGTACCAAACCGTCGGGATCGGGAATGCGATTGTTGATGTGATTACGCAAGCGGATGACAATTTCCTCGAAATGATGGGGATCGAAAAAGGTATAATGCAACTTGTCGAACGCGAGCGCGCTGAAGTACTTTATGGATCGATGAAAGATCGCGTTCAAACGCCAGGTGGATCGGTAGCAAACGCCTTGGCAGGGCTCGGGGGGCTTGGGCTTTCAACGGCGTTTATCGGGCGCGTTCACGATGATGCGCTCGGCCGGTTTTATGCCGATAAAATGGCTGCGGGCGGCACAGTGTTTGTCAATCCGCCAGTTGCGGGCGGTGATTTGCCGACATCGCGCTCGATGGTGTTTGTCTCTCCCGACGGGGAGCGCTCGATGAATACCTACCTCGGCGTTTCTGCGGATTTGGGACCTGAGGATGTCTCGATAGAGGTGACGAGTCAGGCGGAGATTTTGTTCCTTGAAGGGTATCTTTTTGACAAACCTAAGGGCAAGGAAGCCTTTGAACTGGCCGCGAAATCCTGCCAGTCGACAGGCGGAAAAGCGGGAATTGCGCTGTCGGATCCCTTCTGTGTGGATCGTCATCGCGATGATTTTCGACGCCTGTCACGCGACCTTGATTTCGTCCTTGGGAATGAACAAGAATGGTGCGGCCTGTATGAAACCGACGACCTAGATGTGGCGCTCGGACATGCGGCGGTTGATTGCGGGCTTGTAGCCTGTACGCGCTCCGGATCAGAAGTTGTTATCCTACACGATGGTGAACGCGTGACTATTCCGGTAAAACGGATTGTTCCGGTTGATGCGACAGGTGCTGGTGATCAATTCGCGGCTGGGTTCCTTTATGGGGTTGCAACGGGGCAAAGCCTTGAAGTTTCAGGTAAAATGGGCTGTGTTGCTGCTGCTGAAGTTATTCGCCATGTGGGGCCACGTCCGAACGAAGACGTAAAAGCCCTTTTCCGAGCGGCAAACCTCTTAGGATAATCAATCCTTTCTCTCCTCGGATTTCCACCTAAACTGCTGGAAATCCGAGGAGGGAAAAATGCACGTATTGATAATTGGCGCGGCCGGTATGGTCGGGCAAAAACTCACCAATCGATTGGCGCATTTGGCGGGCCTTTCTGGCCGCGAGATAACGCAGTTAACCCTCGCGGATGTGGTGGCGCCCGCGGCACCCGAAGGTTTTGGCGGCGCGGTCACTCTGCGGGCGGCCGATATTACGGCGCCCGAAACCGCGCTTTCCCTTGTCGCGGAGCGTCCCGACGTGATTTTTCATCTTGCGGCCATCGTTTCGGGCGAAGCGGAAGAGAAGTTCGACAAGGGATACGCCATCAATCTCGCAGCGTTTCAAACCCTCCTTGAGGCTATCCGCGCGCAAAGCACACCGAACGCCCCCTACGTCCCCCGCCTGGTGTTCACCTCCTCCATCGCCGTATTTGGCGCGCCTTTTCCAGATATCATCGATGACGAATTTCACTCGACCCCGCTTACAAGTTACGGCACGCAAAAGGCCATTTGCGAACTTCTGGTTAATGACTATTCCCGCAAGGGTTTTGTCGATGGCGTGGGCATCCGCCTCCCTACGGTCTGTATTCGCCCCGGAAAACCCAACCTCGCGGCCTCTGGTTTCTTTTCCAATATTATGCGTGAGCCGCTGATCGGGTTAGAGGCTGTTTTGCCCGTTTCCAAAGACGTTGTGCATTGGCATGCCAGTCCGCGCTCGGCCGTGGGCTTCTTAATTCATGCCGCACAAATGGACACGCGCCAGCTTGGGGCGCGTCGTTCGATGTCGATGCCGGGATTGGCAGCAAGTGTTGGCGACCAAATTTCAGCGCTTGACCGCGTGGCAGGAGCGTCAGCGGTCAAGTTAATAAAATCTGTGCCCGACGAAAAAATCATTCAAATTGTGCAAGGATGGCCTCGGACCTTTGCGCCCCAAAGGGCTATTTCCCTCGGGTTTCAATCTGAGAAAACTTTTGACGAAATCATACAGGTTCATATCGAAGACGAATTGGGAGGCACCCTACCTTAACCATTGCGCAAAATTCGGTCTGCAACACTTGGTGCAAGGCGGTGGAGGATCCGGAGCATTTTGGTGCGTTCGACCCAAATGCTTTTCTTACCCTTTTCGACCCCTTCTAAAACTTCCTCTGCAGCATCAATAGGGCGCATTTTTTTGAGTGGGTCACCGCGAGAGAGACCCGTGTCGACAAGGGCCATGACGGCCTCGCTGACAAGAATTCGGGTTTTCGCATCTTCGCATTGATATCGAAGGGTTTTGGTAAAACTACCCAAGCCCGCTTTCGTTGCACAATAGACTGGTGCAGAGGCTTTGGGTGAAATTGCCAAGCCAGATGTCACATTGACGATACAGGCGTTTGGCTGCGCGCTTAAGAGCGGCAGAAGGGCGTTGCATAACCCGATGGGTGCGGTGAGATTGATGGCGATTTCACGTTGAAATGTGGCAAGGGACGGACCGTCTTCAGCAAATAAATTGGAATGTTCCATGATCGCGGCGTTATTGATCAGGCCTGCGCAATCTGGGTGTTCGGCCGTGACCCAATTTGCCACGGCCCTCACCATTTCTAGGTCTTGGAGGTCGGCGGCAAGGACGAAAACTCTATCGAGATGCTCTTGGGCCAAACGTTCGAGTTCGGGCTCATCGCGCGCAACAGCAAGTACAGTCGCGCCCCGCGCAATCAGCAGGTCCGTCAATGCGCGCCCGATACCACGCGTCGCGCCTGTTACAAGGATCGTTTTGTTTTGAAAAGAAAATTTGTGAGACATTAGGCACCAAGTTTAACTGTGAAAAGGACGTTTCCGTGATAATGTAAGGAAAAGCTCACATTGGAAACTCGCGTTCTATGGCTAAAACATCACTGCAGCTGACCCCCAAGAAAATACCGATTCAAACGCGCTCTAAAGCGACTGTTGAAGTGATTTTGCAAGCGACGGCTCGTATTCTGGAAAGCGGTGGCCTGGCGGTTCTTACCACGAATTTGATTGCCGAGAGGGCTGGGGTGAGTGTGGGGTCGGTCTATCAGTATTTCCCCTCCAAGGAGGCGATATTGATCGAATTGGTGCGACGAATGCGCCAAGATCTGTGTGAAGACCTTGAGGGAGCAAGAGACTCGATTAGAGGGCTTGGCTTGCGGGAAGCGGTCGAAAAGATGGTGCGGGCCAGCGCTGCGCACCATATCCGCGCTCCAAGACGCGTGGAGGTTTTGGAATATGCGGAACTCGAGTTACCGATGACGACGGAAATCGAGGCTTTAAAACGTCGTTCCCTTTCTGCGGTTCTTTTTGTCCTCGATCGTTACGACATCATAGATGCGCCGACTGCTGCCTTTGATTTAAGCGCAATGTGCAAAGGGGTTATTGGCGCGCAGGCCCAGATCGGGTGCAAAGATTTTGAACCGGTGATCCAGCGCCTCACCGATGCCGTTTGTGGCTACCTTTTGGGAGCGCCGGACGAGAGCAATTCGTAAAAACGTTTCGCTCCTATGTTGGATCCACAAGCAATAATTCCGATATTTTTACCGGCAAGTTCGCTCTTGAGCGGCCCGGTGATCGCAGCCGTCGTCGCGGCACACGCAGGTTCCGCGACGATCTTGAGGCCGTCGAAAAGCACAGTCATCGCCCGTGTCATCTCGTCGTCTTCGACCTCGACCATCTGATCCACATATCGTTGCGCAAGACCAAAGGAATAAGGCATGGCGAGGGGGGAGCCCAAACTGTCCGCGATGGTGTTAACCTTGTCCAATCGCTGGGGGCTCCCTATTTCGAGCGACCGAGTCATGCTGTTTGCCCCAACGGGTTCGACGCCGTAGATGCGAATGTTTGGATGAATAAGTTTCGCCGCGAGAGCGAGCCCACTTATTAAACCACCGCCTCCGACGGGAATGACCAAAGCGTCCAAATCGGGCGTGTCCGTTAATATCTCAAGGCCAATGGTTGCCGCACCCAGAGTCATATAGGGACTTTCAAACGGGTGGAGGGGCGTGGCGCCCGCAGCCGAAAGCATGTCCATGCGTGCGAAGGCTGCGGTGATGTCTTCGGCCAACTCAACTTCGGCCCCAAGCGCAATACAGCCTTCAATTCGCGCCGAATCCGTTGTCTTGGGCATGATGACCTTAGCCGAAATATCGGATTTTTTCGCCCCCCAAGCAACGGCCAACGCGTGATTGCCACCGCTAACCGCAACAACGCCTGCCGCGCGCGCGGTTGGGTCCATTGCAGCAATCGCCAACAGAACACCGCGCGCTTTGAACGTTCCTGTTTCTTGAAACAGTTCCATTTTCATAGTCACTTGAGCATCAGCGGGAAGACCAGAAATACGGTCAGGACTCAGCCTAACCGAAGGTGTCCGAATGATTTGTCCACGCAAGGATTCGGCCGCTGTCTTAATATCGCGAAGGTCTGGATAGCTCATTTCTCACCAAGTTTCGCGTGGACTTCATCAAGATCGACGGGCTGCAGCGGCATCTTGTTGGCGGGATTTTCAAAGTCATATTGAAAAAGGCGGAAATCACGTTTGTAAATTTCATAAACGAGATGCATGGACAGATCGTCGAAATAGTCTTCAACGGGGTGCAGGCGCTTTGGCCCATGGCCTTCACTTTCATTGAAACGCGGAATTTGGGCGAGATCCACCGCATGAGGCGTTTCAATCGCGTTTAAAACCTCTTGCATTCCTTCGTTAAAACGTTCGGTGAATATGATTTTATTATACTTCCCGCCGTTGTTAATAAACGTCGAAACATGCCCCGACATCGCGGACCAATGGATGTCTGGATCCATCGGGCGGCGCCAACGAATGCTGTCGCGGGCAAACAAAAGGAATCGGCGAAAGCTCTTTACTTGATCAAATTCGAATCCTGTTTCCGGATCGCCAACTTCGATCCCGTATTTCTGAACCAACAAAGGTACCAGATTGCCACGATACCGTTTTCCATTGCGTTGAATGCCGCAGATTTTATCGAAAAAGGAGCTTAGAATACGGGTGTAGGGGTTGCGGACACAGGTGAAAGCGTAACTTTCGTGGCCTGTCACGTTGCGCTCTATAATGGGCTGGCTGGCTTCAATGGCCCATTTATGCAGCCCCGCTTTTGAGTCGTGAATGTCGCCGTCAAAAAACGTGCCGTGATCGGAGTAATACATGATCTGCCCGATGGTCGAGCAGGCGCATTTCGGAACAACGCGGTATACCACGCTTTCACTCTCGGTCATCCAAGTGCCGGGAAAGCCCATATTTTTATCGTCTCCAATAGTGTGCCCGAACAGAAATACGCGGTGCTGACTTGTTTTTGCACAAAAAAGCAAAGAAACGCTGTTTATTCAACGCCTGTTAGCGTTATTTGTGTAAACAATCTGGGATAATAAGGGTTTTGTTTCGTAAATGGCAAAAATCGCCTACATTCTTCTGTGCCACAAGGATCCAGAAGCCATCATTTTGCAAGCCAAGCGTCTGACCGCTACTGGTGACTATATGGCGATTCATTTTGACGCAAGCGCCAGTCCAGCGCATTTCGCCGAAATTGGCGCAGCCCTGAAGGGCAATTCAAATGTTGTTTTTTCAAAAAAGCGGATCAATTGTGGATGGGGGGCGTGGAGCCTGGTGCAAGCCACGCTTTATGCTGTTGAGGCCGCTGAAAAGGCTTTCCCGCGGGCGACGCATTTTTACATGCTGTCTGGCGACTGTATGCCGATTAAATCGGCGGTTTATGCACACCAGTTTTTAGACAATACCGATATCGATTATATTGAAAGTTTCGACTATTTCGAAAGTGATTGGATTAAAACGGGGATGAAGGAAGAGCGGCTTATTTATCGCCACTATTTCAACGAACGCACCCAAAAATGGCTTTTTTATCAAAGTTTCAATCTCCAGCGCAAACTGGGATTCTCGCGCGAAATTCCGTCCGATATTCAGGTGCAGATCGGCAGCCAATGGTGGTGTCTACGTCGCCGGACGATTGAAGCAATTCTTCGGTTTACCAAGGAGCGTAAAGACGTCATGCGTTTCTTCCGCACCACGTGGATTCCGGATGAAACGTTTTTCCAAACTCTCGTGCGCCATCTGGTACCAGAAGTTGAAATTGAAGCGCGGACACTGACGTTTTTAATGTTTTCGGAATACGGAATGCCGGTGACGTTTTACAACGACCACTATGATATGCTTGTGAGCCAAGACTTTCTTTTCGCACGCAAAGTGAGCCCCGAGGCCGAAGAACTCAAACTTCGCTTGGGGAAGCTTTATGCAAGTGAGAACGCGGATTTCCCAATTTCAAGCGAGGGTCGAAGCCTGTTTAAGTTCCTGACAGGGCGAGGGCGCGAAGGCCGCCGGTTTGCTCCAAGGTTCTGGGAGGCAGAAGCAACCATGGGGCGCAATCGTGAACTTTTGATTGTTGCCTGTAAGAAATGGCATGTTGCCAAGCGCCTGGTCGACGGCATTCGCCGCTCCTCTGATTTTCCCGTCATCGAATATCTTTTTAACGAAGAAAATACGCCGTTGCCCGATTTGGGCGGTATTCAGTCCACGATTGGCAAACGCACGCGGCATCGGCGCGCGTTGGTGCGGATGTTGTTTGACTACTATGAAACCGACAAAATGGTTATATGTCTGGACTCTAGCAATCTGGACCTCATACAGGATTTTTACGCAGATCGCAGTAAAACGAAACTGCTGGAGATTAATTGTGACTTTTCTGGCGATTATCTGGTTGGGCATGCCATTCGGGTTGGCCTTGCGGGGGAAAGCCCGTCAGAGGAAACCATCAACTCCTTGATGCCAACAATTCAACAAGATTTGGTGTATGAATCGGATGCGATCCGCGACGCGAATTTCCCCATGCACTTTCGCATCCTGCAAAAGAATTCGCCTGCGAAAAATGCGATTCCTCTCGCAGAGTTCCTTGATGCCACACCTGAAGACGCGCTAAGACTCGCCGAAATTGACCACTTATTCTCTGATTAAACGCTGTCGCAAAAGGATGCCCCTATGGCCTATCTCTATGATTCCGAAAACATTTTCGCCAAGATCCTCCGAGGGGAAATTCCGAATGCTACTGTTTTGGAAACTGACCACACGTTGGCATTTCGCGATATTACGCCCCAAGCCCCCGACCATGTTTTGGTAATACCTAAGGGGCCGTATGTGAATTTTGATCACTTCGCAATGAATGCGAGTGATGCTGAGATTTTGGATTTTAACCGCACAATCGGCACTCTTTGCGAAATGCTCAAGGTGCAGCCAGGCGAGGGTGGCAATGGGTATCGCTTGATCGCCAATTCAGGCGAAGCCGCAATCCAAGAGGTGCCGCATATGCACATGCATATCCTCGCCGGCCGTCCCCTTGGTCGCATGCTAAATCCTGCTTAAAGTTACAGTTATTTTGCCGTTAAGGCCAAAAATGCGTCCTCAAGATCAGGCTCTTCGGTGCGGACATCACGAATGGTGATGTTTGCGTCGCGGAGCGAGTCGAGGATTTCACTCGCCGAAGTAGTGGTGCTTTTGTAACTGATCGCGAGCGAGCCATCGGCGCGGCGTGTTAGTGTCGTGTCTTTGGGAGGCGTGTATTCTGCGGCTGGGCGATCTGGTACAATGACCAGTGTTTTGGTATCCAAACGGCCCACCATAGTTTTTGTATCTTCGCGGACGATTAACTCGCCATGGTTAATAATGCCGATCTCGTCGCACATTTCCTCGGCTTCTTCGAGGTAGTGGGTCGTCAAGATGATCGTCATGCCCTGCTGGTTCAACTTGCGCACGTTGTCCCATAGCATCTGGCGGATTTCGATATCCACGCCAGCGGTCGGCTCGTCCAAAACCAAAATATCGGGATGATGTACGAGGGCTTTGCCCAGCAAAAGACGCCGCTTCATACCGCCCGAAAGCGACCGCGCATAGGCGTCTGCCTTGTCAGTAAGGCCAATCATTTCAAGGATTTCGTCGCTTTTGCGTTTGGATTTCGGAACACCATATAATCCAGCCTGTACCTCAAGGGCTTCGCGCGGCGAAAAAAACGGGTCCATGTTGAGTTCTTGCGGCATCACCCCAATAGAGGCGCGGGATTGACGGGGGTTGATGTCCTGATCAAACCCCCAAATTTTGACGTTCCCTGCGGATTTCACCACAAGCCCCGCTAGAATATTAATAAGCGTTGATTTTCCCGCACCATTTGGCCCCAACAGTCCAAAAATACTGCCTTTGGGGATCGCGAGATCAATCCCTTTCAAGGCGACTTTGGGCGCTTGATTGCGCTGCGCAGCATAGGTCTTTTTCAGGCCAGTAATTTCTAAAGCATTCTCAACCATTTCCATCATCCCGCATCGGTTTTCGATCTTGCCCCGAGGGTGTGGATCGCTATCATGCAGCAGACTTAAGCCCGAAGACCGTCTTCGACAAGCTAAACGGAGCCATCATGACCATAGAAGCCCCTGAAATCGTTATTGTAGAGCAAAGCCGTGTGGCCTGTGATGGAGGCGAAGGCGCGCTGGGACACCCCCGCGTATGGCTTTTTATCCCCGAAGAAACAGGGTTTGTTGAGTGTGGCTATTGCGACAAAAAGATCATCCTCAAGGGCGGCTCGGCCGACACCTAAATTCTTTGCAGGTAGATTAAAATTCCTTCAGGAAGCCCCAAATTGCGCAGCATTTGGGTGGTGAAGACCTGAGTGATATGCGAAGGTTGTCGCACATAAAAATCGAAAAGGGCGCGCTATGGAGACCTCATTTGGCAAAGGCTGTCATCTACATTTGATCGATGGCTCGGCGTTCATTTTCCGCGCGTACCATGCCTTGCCTCCGCTAACGCGCAAGTCTGACGGATTGCCCATCGGGGCCGTCGCCGGATTTTGCAACATGTTGTATAAGCAAGTTGAGGACAACAAAGGATCAGACGCGCCGACGCATGTTGCCGTCATTTTTGATCACTCTGGAAAAACTTTTCGCAATGATCTCTATGATTTATACAAAGCCAACCGCCCTCCGGCGCCCGAAGATCTCCGCCCGCAGTTTCCTCTAACCCGCGATGCAACCCGCGCGTTTAACATTGCCTGTATCGAGGTTGAGGGCTTTGAAGCGGACGATATAATCGCGACCCTTGCCCGCCAAGCGGATGAGGCAGGGGGGCGCTGCACGATTATTTCGAGCGACAAAGACATGATGCAACTCGTCGGTGGCGGGGTCGAAATGCTCGACGTCATGAAAGGCAAGCGCATCGATCGTGAAGGTGTTTTCGATAAATTCGGCGTTGGTCCCGAGCGCGTTGTCGATGTTCAGGCTTTGGCGGGAGATAGCGTTGATAACGTGCCCGGCGCGCCCGGAATTGGCCTCAAAACGGCGGCGCTTTTGATCAACGAATATGGCGATCTGGAAAGTCTTTTGGCGCGGGCTGGTGAAATCAAACAACCCAAGCGACGCGAAAGCCTTCTCAACAACGAAGCACTCATCCGCGTTTCGCGCTCCCTTGTGAAGCTCGACACGCATATGGATTTGGACTTCACGCTCGAAAGCCTTGAGATTCGCGAGCCTGAAGCCGAAACACTATTGGCTTTCCTCAATGAGATGGAATTCCGCACACTCACGAAGCGGGTAGCCGATAAAATGGGTGTCGCGGCCCCAATCGTTGTGGAAATCAGCGGGGCCAGTGCGCCCACAGCCTTACCGACCGTGGCGATTGATCCCGAAAAATACGAATGTGTGCGCGACGCCGCTGGGTTGCAAAAATGGATCGACGCGGCGTATCGGCGGGGCTGGGTTGCGGTGGATACCGAGACCACGGGTCTGAATGATATGATCGTTGATTTGGTCGGCATATCGCTGTGCATTGAGGCAGGCGAGGCCTGTTATATTCCGCTCGCGCATCGCGCAGATGCTGGCGAAGACCTTTTTGCAACCAACACGTTGGCCGATGGACAAATGGCGCTTCAGGCGGCGCTTGATATGCTCAAACCGATGCTCGAAGACCCGTCGATTCTAAAAATCGGCCAGAATATGAAATACGACGCCAAGATTTTCAAACGCTATGGCGTTTCGGTCGCGCCGATCGATGACACGATGTTGATGTCCTATGCAATGAACGCGGGCTTGCATAATCACGGCATGGATACGTTGAGCGAACGCTATCTTGATCACACGCCGATTCCGATTAAATCTTTGCTTGGAAGCGGAAAATCCGCGATCACCTTTGATCAAGTGCCCGTAGACGAAGCCGTAAAATACGCCGCCGAAGATGCTGATATTACTCTGCGTTTGTGGCAAATATTCAAGCCACAGTTGCACCAGAAACAGGTGACAACGGTTTACGAAACGCTTGAACGTCCGCTCGTTCCTGTGCTGGCAGAAATGGAAATGTACGGGATCAAAGTAGATCGGGATACCCTGTCGCGGATGTCCAACGCCTTTGCCCAGAAAATGGCGGGCCTAGAGGCCGAAATTCACGAGATTGCGGGCCAAAGTTTCAACGTCGGATCCCCTAAACAGCTTGGGGAAATCCTGTTCGACAAGATGGCCCTTGAGGGTGGAAAAAAGGGCAAAACCGGCGCCTATGCGACGGGCGCAGATATCCTTGAGGACCTCGCTGCCGAAGGGCATGATCTACCCGCCCGCGTTTTGGATTGGCGGCAGTTAAGCAAACTTAAATCCACATATACGGACGCCCTTCAGACCCATATCAATCCAGATACGGGGCGTGTGCACACGTCCTATTCCATCGCCGGTGCCATCACAGGGCGCTTGGCATCGACCGATCCAAACTTGCAAAATATTCCTGTTCGAAGCGAGGAAGGGCGGCGCATTCGCGAGGCCTTTATTGCCGATGAAGGCAAAACCCTCGTGAGCCTTGATTACAGCCAAATTGAGTTGCGCATTCTGGCCCATGTGGCGAACATCGAAAGCCTGAAACAGGCGTTCCGCGATGGGCACGATATTCATGCGATGACCGCGAGCGAAATGTTTGATGTACCGCTTGATGAAATGACGCCCGAAATTCGCCGCCAAGCCAAGGGCATCAACTTTGGGGTGATTTACGGAATTTCAGGTTTTGGATTGGCGCGAAACCTGCGGATTCCGCGCAAAGAAGCGCAGGGCTTTATTGACCGTTATTTTGAGCGCTTCCCCGGAATTCGGGCCTATATGGACGATACCGTGCAGTTCGCGCGCGATCACGGCTATGTCGCGACCCTCTTTGGCCGCAAAATCAACACGCCTGAAATCAACGCCAAAGGGCCACAGGCGGGGTTTGCCAAACGCGCCGCGATCAATGCGCCCATTCAGGGGACGGCAGCGGATATTATTCGTCGCGCGATGATCCGGATGCCGGCGGCGATCAAGGACCTGCCCGCCAAAATGCTCCTTCAGGTGCATGACGAATTGATCTTCGAGGTCGAAGATAGTGCCGTTGACGAAACGATCGAAGTTGTCCGCAACATCATGGAAAACGCGGCAATGCCAGTTGTAAAACTGGATGTGCCATTGACTGTGGATGCGGGGCGCGGCGCGAATTGGGCGCGGGCACACTAAAGGGTTGGGCGGTGGTTTTCGAGGGCGTAAAAATCCACGAGTCGCTTGCCCACGCAATGTTCAAACGGGCCTGTCTCGGTGAGGGAGTTCATACGATCAAGGCGGAACATACGGAAATCATTCCGTAACTCACACCATCCGACCAAGGTCCAAACCTTGCCCCAAAACCAAAGTCCAAGCGGACGGACGTGGCGTTCGCTTTTGGTGCCGTCGCCCTTTTCGTAGTGAATGAGGAGCATTTGTTGGCGATCCACGGCGGATTCAATTTGGTCGATGACTTTTCGTTCCGCATCGGAAAACCAATGTCGGTTGGGTGCGAAAATCTGAACCTTGGCTACATTTTTTCGGGCTTCCTCAGGGAGAACGGCTTCGATTTTCACAAGGGCTTCTTGGGCGGCGAGGGCCATGTCCGACCCTCCCCAAGCGCGTAACATACGCGCGCCCGCAACCAGTGCGGTGATTTCTTTGCGATTGAACATCAGCGGCGGCAGATCATAGCCTTCCCGCATCAAATACCCAACGCCAGCCTCGCCATCAATCGGCACCCCCGATCCGATCAAATCCGCGATGTCGCGATAGATTGTCCGTTCGCTTACCTCTAGCCGATCCGCCAAAATGCGGGCCGTAAGGAGCCGACCGCCGCGCAGATATTGCACGATCTGAAAGAGGCGGTCGGCTCTTCGCAATTAGGTCGCCACTTCAAAGAGGCCGATGGAATTTCCATCTGGGTCCGCGATATATTGGAAGCGCCCCGAAGGGATGGTCACAGGCTCGCGCACCAGGGTCGCGCCCGCGTCTTTGGCCCGTGTGATCGCGGCTTCAAGGTTGCCGTAGATTGCTAAATGTACTGTTGGCCCGGTGCCTGTTGGCGCGGGAGTGCCTGCATAAATATGGCCCGCAATGGCGGCTTGGTCTTGCATAGGAAAGAAGATGATTTCCCCGCCACCGAATTCTTCGATTTTCAGCGGAGTATCGAGGACAGCACTGTAAAATTTGCGCCCCGCTTCAAGATTGGTAACGGGAATTTCGGCCCAGACGACCGAGTGTTTAGGAGAATTAGACATGAATATGTTCCTTTGAGAAAGTGTTCGTAGGACCCTTTTCACATACCCCTCCTGACAGCATTATGTCAGGAACCTTGCGCGTTATTCAAACTAATTTGCTTTGGGCGAGGATTGGGAAAAACACCCCTCCCGACCAAATGCCGAAAAACGGCGTGCCTTCAATGTCTTGTGTGCCGCCAATATCGACGAGTCGGTAAAAACTTTTTCTATCGATCAGGGCTTCAAGATTGGCGCGCACCAAAACATAAGGCGCGGGTTCGCCGCTGTCAGGATCAATGGTGACGCGAATCGGATGATCGGGTCCTGCGGTCACGTCGTCGCCAACATGGGTTGTGAACGTGAGGGATTGCTCTGCGCCTGTTCCCTCGGCGTTGAAATCGATCGCAACAAAAGGCGCGTCGTCCACTTTGATGCCCACTTTTTCAACGGGCGTCACAAGGAAATAATCCTCACCGTCCTTGCGCAAGATGGAGGAGAAAAGTTTGACCAAACCCTTACGCCCGATGGGGGAACCGAGATAAAACCAAGTCCCATCGCGCGCGATCCGCATATCTAGGTCACCACAGAACGGCGGGTTCCACAAATGAACGGGCGCTGGCCCCCTTTTGGTGGCCTGTTTTGCCGCGCTGATGATGCTCGTTGGCAGCTCAGATTTTTCTGGGCTAGAATCCGCTGGATTTGACGGCATTTTCACGATCTTTTCATCTGAATTCGCTTTTGTCATTTGTACCTCGCAGGATTAACGACTTTAATGCAGCTTATATTTGAAAACGGAGGTAATCCATGCCCGAAACGGAAAATCTGGTCGCAGAGATCGAACTCTTGAGCGAAAAACTGGCCGCGGCCAAGGCCAGTCTAACCCAGAAGTTCATCGGGCAGGAAGGTGTTGTCGACCTCGCGTTGTCTGCCCTCCTGTGCGGCGGGCATGCGTTGCTCGTTGGTTTGCCAGGCCTGGGAAAAACCCGATTGGTGGACACGTTATCGACGGTTATGGGCCTTTCGGGGAACCGGATTCAGTTTACGCCGGATTTGATGCCTGCGGATATTTTGGGGTCTGAGATTTTAGATACGGACACGGACGGGAAGCGGGCGTTTAAGTTTGTTCCCGGTCCAATTTTTTGCCAGCTTTTGATGGCCGACGAGATCAACCGCGCCAGCCCACGCACGCAATCCGCATTGCTTCAGGCCATGCAGGAACATGTTGTCACCATCGCGGGCGAGGAGCGCAGCCTTGGCGAGCCGTTCCATGTTTTGGCTACACAGAACCCGATTGAGCAGGAGGGGACATATCCGCTTCCAGAGGCGCAGCTCGACCGGTTTTTGGTGCAAATCAACGTGAGTTATCCCGACCGTGCCACGGAACGAGCGATCGTTTTGGCGACAACCGGCACGCAGGATGCACAGGTGCATGAGGTCTTTACTGCTGCCGAATTGCTAGCCGCTCAACAGGTGCTTCGGCGCATGCCTGTCGGCGAACAGGTCGTGGATATGATCCTTGATTTGGTGCGTACCTGTCGTCCAGAGGACGAAACCTCCCCAGACTTTATTCGCGAAACCGTGGCGTGGGGGCCAGGTCCGCGTGCGGCGCAAGCGCTCATGATGACCGTTCGTGCAAAAGCCCTTTTGGCGGGGCGGCTTGCGCCCAATATCGATGATGTGATGCAATTGGCGGAACCCGTATTGTCGCATCGCATGGCGTTAAGCTTTGCGGCGCGCGCACAGGGCGAAACGCTTCCCGACATTATTGCCAAAGCTTGCGCAGAAGTTACGCGCGTTAAGGCGGCTGCATGATTTCTACGTCCGCTCCCATACGCGAACGGGCCGAAGGACTTGCCTCAGCGCTTCCTGGATTGCTAGCGGCTGCCAATCAATTGGCGGCATCAGTGCAAACAGGCGAACACGGGCGGCGGCGTAGTGGGGTGGGTGACGAATTTTGGCAATACCGCCAAGCGGTTGCAGGGGATTCCCTGCGGGATATTGATTGGCGTCGCTCGGCACGTTCGGATGTACATTTCATCCGACAAAAGGAATGGCAGGCGATGCAAACGGTCACATTATGGGCCGATACGTCGCAAAGCATGCGGTTTTCGTCCTCACCACAACACGCGACCAAAGCCTTTCGCGCACAGCTTCTTACGCTCGCAATTGCGGTTCTTTTGCACCGAGGCGGAGAAAAAACTGCCCTTCTTGGCGACCCAACCCCCGCTAGCGCAAGTCGCGGTGGCCTAACGCATTTGGCGCAGGAGCTTGAGAAAATGGCGGACGACGTCGAATTCGGCGCTCCCATGCGAAGCACTCTGCCAAAGAACACGCAAGTCGTGCTGATTTCAGATTTTCTTGGCGACACGAAAGCCCTTCGGGAGCTGTTGAATTCGGCGCAAGGGCAAGGCGTGCGCGGTGCGATTGTGCAGGTTCTTGATCCGCAGGAAATCGCGTTCCCGTTTGAAGGGCGCAATGTTTTTGAAAGTCCGACGGGCGCGATTCGACATGAAACTCTGAAAGCGCGGGGGCTTAAGGCGCGCTACCATGATCGGCTCGCTGAGCGGCAGGCGGTGTTGCGAGATTTGGCGCGAAGCTCGGGGTGGCAATTCGCCGTTCATCAAAGCGATAGCGCGCCGCTTCCCGCCCTTTTGTGGCTCTATTCTGCGCTAAGTGTGGGGCGTTGATGTTTACGCTTGGTCCTCTTGGCTTTGCACAGCCCGCCTTTTTGCTCGCGCTGGTTTTCTTGCCCATTTTATGGTGGCTTTTGCGCGCTGTACCGCCTGCTCCTGTGATCCGGAAGTTCCCAGCAGTAGGTCTGTTGCTCGGCTTGAAAGATGATGAAAATCAAACGGATAGAACCCCTTGGTGGTTGCTCGTACTGCGCATTTTTGCTCTGGCGGCTGCCATCATTGCCTTTGCAGGTCCATTGCTCAACCCTCAATCCTCCGAGCCGGGAGAAAACCGCAATCTGTTGATTGTCGCGGATGCAAGTTGGGCGTCGGCTCCCGGATGGTCATCGCACCAAGATCGTTTGCAGTTGGTCCTAAAAGACGCCGCAAGGAACGGAAATTTGGTGGCATTTTTGCCCCTGACGGATGTGCCCACCACTCCGCTTTTGCTTGAATCCGCCGAGAATGTTTTGACCCAATTGCCGTCCATGGCTCCGCGCCCATGGTTTCCGGATGATGACTCGGCTATCGCTTTGGTTGATGCGTTTGCGGCGCAACAATCGACGCCGATGTCCGTGCTTTGGATGTCGGATGGATTGGAACGGGCAGGGCGCGGGGCGCTTCTTGCAAGCCTTGAAGATGTTGGACCTGTGCGTGTTTATGAGGGGGCGCATCAAACCTTGGCTCTTGGGCCTGTAAGCTTTGAAACGGGCGAAGTTTTGGTGCCTATTTTGCGTAAAATCAGCGCTTCTGACTTGGAAATTCAAGTGAATGCAATTGGCCCTGATCCGTCGGGAACGACGCGTGTTTTGGCCCAGTCTTTGGCGTATTTTGAGGCGGGGCAAACCACGAGCGAAACACGGTTTGATATGCCACCAGAAATACGCAATCGGATCACTCAGTTTAGCATCGCTGGCCATGTTTCTGCGGGAGCAGTCGTTTTGACCGATGAAGCGTTGAAGCGTCGCGAGGTTGCGTTGTTTTCGTCCGGAAGCGAAGATGAAGCGCTCGCGCTTCTTGATCCGCTCCATTATTTGCGACAGGCTTTGGTGCCCACGGCCGATCTGGTCGACGGCCTTATTGCCGAAACCCTTTTGGCGCGACCCGATGTGGTGATTTTGGCCGATGTGGCCCAGCTTTCCGAAGGCGATAGCGCGGCCCTTGAAGGCTGGGTGAAAGACGGCGGATTGCTCGTGCGTTTTGCGGGGCCGCGCCTTGCTGCGAGTGACGTGAGCCGCAGTTCCGAAGACCCGCTTATGCCAGTGCGACTACGGGTTGGTGGGCGTAGTATCGGTGGGGCCATGAGTTGGGGCGAGCCGCGTGGTCTCAAGGAATTTCCCACGGCTTCCCCTTTCTTTGGCCTAAAAATACCAAGTGATGTTGTGGTCAATTCACAGGTGGTCGCAGAACCCGACCCTTCTCTTGCCTCGCGCGTTTTAGCCAGCCTTGAAGATGGCACACCGTTGGTAACACGCAAGGAATTGGGTGATGGGCAAGTTGTGTTGTTCCATGTGACCGCCAGCGCGCAATGGTCCAGCTTGCCAATTTCAGGTTTGTTTGTCCAAATGATGGAGCGACTGGCGATTTCGTCACAGGCTTCGCGCCCTACCGAGGAAGACTTGGCGGGTACAATTTGGTCCCCCGTCAAGGTGCTGGATGGTTTTGGGCAACTAATCCCGCCTCCAAGTACGCTTGCTGGAATTAAGGGCGAAATACTGGCATCCGCGCTGGTTTCTGCCGCCCTTCCACCGGGGCTATATGTTAGTGATAAGCGTCAAATCGCGCGCAATACTATCGCACAAGATCAAACCCTTCAGCCGCAAGTTTGGCCCTCCGCAATTCCCGTTGATCGTGGCGGATCGGTGGAAGAGCGCTCCTTGAAAGGCGTGCTTTTGGGGCTGTCTTTGGTTGCATTGCTTCTTGACGTCATTGCATCGCTTTGGGTGTCTGGGCGCTTTCACGGCACGCGGACTTCAAGCACAATTGCGGTTTTTGCGACGCTCTTTTGTGTGCAGGGTATTGGGGCCGAAAGCTGGGCCCAGACAGCCTCTCAAACTGAACCACTAACCATTGATGAAAAGGCCTTTGCTGCGACAAGTGAAACGGTCATGGCTTATGTTATTACGGGCGACGAAGCTGTGGACGAGGTGTCACGTGCGGGCCTATGGGGACTTGGAAGGGTGCTTTTTCAACGCACATCTATCGAACCCGCTGATCCCATAGCTATTGATTTGGAAAAGGATGAATTGTCCTTCTATCCGATGATTTACTGGCCAATTACCACGACCCAAACCCTGCCATCACCTGCCGCCTATGCCCGTCTAAACAGGTATTTGCAAAAGGGTGGCCTCATCCTGTTTGATACCCGCGATGCCGATGAGCAAAGGTACAAAAGGGTCACCGAAAATACCCGAAAGCTGCGTATGTTTGCCCGCCAACTCGATATCCCGCCCCTTGAAGAGGTGCCATCTGACCATGTTTTGAATCGCAGCTTTTATCTGTTGGAGGAAGCCGCGGGACGATATGTCGGTCCGCCGGTTTGGGTCGAGGCCGCCCCTGCGGACGTGGAACTCGCCGAGGGGATGCCGTTTCGCAATTTAAACGACGGGGTGACGCCGGTTGTGATCGGTGCCAATGACTGGGCCGCGGCATGGGCGATTGCGCCTAATGGCAATCGTCTCTTTACCGTTGGGCGCGGGCGTGCGGGGGATGAGCAACGCGAAATGGCCTATCGTTTTGGGGTGAATTTGATGATGCACGTCCTGACCGGAAATTACAAAAGTGATCAGGTCCACGTGCCTGAATTGCTCGAACGACTGGGGCAGTAAATGACGCAAACCATTCTTTTTGACCCCCTGCTGCCCCTGCCGCTCATTTTGTTTGGGATTGTGACGTCGGTTTTCGTCGTCGGGTTTTCCTATTGGCGCGGGTTGTTTGGCTGGCCTCTACGGTCGTTTGCACTGACCGTTCTCTTCCTCACACTCCTCAATCCCGCGCTGCAAAGCGAAGATCGAGACGCAATGTCGGACATCGTTCTTATTTTGCAGGATAAGTCTTCCAGCCAGTCCCTCTCAGATCGGGAGGCCCAAAACGCTTCGGCGCTTGCCGCCTTGCGCCAAAAATTTGCGGCGTTGCCTAATACGGATATCCACGAGGTGTCATTTGGCGATGGCGAGGCGGATTCCGGCACCACTCTTTTTGGGGCCCTCACAGCGGCGCTCGCGGAAATCCCTCAGGCGCGTGTCGCGGGAATCGTTATCCTGAGTGATGGTCAAGCGCATGATATTCCAACGGAAGACGCGCTGAATGAGCTGACATGGCCCGCGCCAATCCATACGCTTTTGAGCGGCCGAAAAGGCGATTGGGACAGACGCCTCGTTCTCTCCAAAGCTCCCGGATTTGGCATCATTGGCGAGCCTGTAATGCTTACCGTTTTGGTAGAGGATCAAGGGGCCGTTCCGCCGGATGTGGGGCCAAATGCTCCGCTCTTGATCTCCATTGATGGCGGCCCGACGCAAAGTTTTGAGGTTCCCATTGGGCAGGAACTTGATCTGCCTCTGACGCTAGCGCATGGTGGCCTGAATGTCGTGCAATTTGTCGTTCCTATGGCTGACACGGAACTCACGGATCGCAATAATACCGCTGTACTTCAAATCAATGGCGTACGGGATCGCTTGCGCGTTTTGCTAGTCTCTGGCGAGCCGCATCCGGGGGAGCGTACATGGCGAAACCTTTTGAAATCAGACAGTTCTGTCGATTTGGTCCATTTTACCATCCTGCGCCCGCCTGAGAAACAAGATGGCGTACCCGTCTCGGAGCTATCATTGATTGCTTTCCCGACGCGCGAATTGTTCCTCGAAAAAATTGATGATTTCGACCTGATTATTTTTGATCGGTACAAGCGGCGCGGTATTTTGCCCGCGAGTTATCTGGAGAATGTGGCCAATTATGTGCGTCGCGGCGGTGCGGTACTGCTTGCGGCTGGGCCAGATTTCGCTTCGGTCGAGAGCCTGTATTTCTCGGCCTTGTCCGAAATTCTACCCGCCGAACCCACGGCACGCCTTCTTGATGAAGAGTTCCGCCCCAAAGTGACAGAAACGGGGCAAAAGCACCCCGTGACCGAAGGTTTGCAAGCGGGACCTGAGCCTGAATGGGGCCGGTGGTTGCGGATGGTGGAGCTTGAAGCCAAATCCGGACATACGGTGATGTCTGGCAAAAACGGCGCTCCCCTCCTGCAATTGGATCGGGTTGGCGAAGGGCGCGTCGCGCTTTTGGCGAGCGACCATGCTTGGCTTTGGCATCGTGGCTTTGACGGTGGCGGACCTCAGCTGGAACTCCTCCGCCGCTTGGCACATTGGATGATGAAAGAGCCTGAGCTTGAGGAAGAGGCGCTATCGGCCTCCGCTGTGGGTTTGGAAATGAAGATCATTCGGAGGACTTTGGGTGGCGATGACGCGCCTGCGCCAGATCTCGTGACGATCACGGCTCCAGATGGCAGTCAGGTCGAAGTCCCCCTTGTTCAATCCCGCCCCGGGCTTTTTGAAACAACCTATTTCGGGACAGAATTTGGGCTCTATCGCTTGTCCCAAGGCGCGCTTTCGTTTGTGATCGGCATGGGGCCTGCCGCCCCGCGAGAGTTTGTGGAAACCGTGGCCACCTCGCGTGTGCTTGCACCCTTGATCGTACCGACAAAGGGGGGGATACTGAACATGGAAGACGGAACGCCAGACGTCCGCACTGTGCGTTCTGGTCGGAACGCATCGGGGGCTGGATGGATTGGAATCGTCCCACGCGGCGCTTTTGTCACCACGGGAATTTCGGTAAGCCCATTGGTTCCCGCATGGATCTTGCTGCTATTGATCTCGATGGTGTCTATTGCCGCATGGCTGCGCGAGGGGCGCAGATAACTATTTTAGATCAAAGCGGTATGGCTCGGATGTCTCGCCATCTGTAAGACAATTGGCCTGAATAAAGACATGGGTGACCCCATCGGGAATGGTGATTCCAGTAACGGACCGCGTGAACGGCTGCTCGTTTTCATGCGGATGTGCGAGGGAACGTTGGCCAAGGATAGAGCCGTCCGGAGCGATGATCTTCCAACCGTCCGCATAGTGGTCCCACCCCGAATCCGGATGCAGAATAGAAACGTCAAACCGCCATTTTGCGCCTGACTGGGACGCGACCACATGTTTGACAACGGCCGGATCGGCGAAGGCAGGGGCCGCGACGAATACTAGTAAGGCTACAAGGCGTTTCATGGTATTTTACCCTCAAGGAGGACGGCCCGGGAATGGGACGCAAATTCGCGTCTCCAAAGGACAAGACTCGTCACAATAGTGGATATAATAAGGGGCCATGCACCCAACATCCATGCCAAACATGCCAAGGCGTAGTAAACTGTTCGTAATCCACGGTTATAGCTTCGCGCAGCGGTTATATTGATTTCACCGGATTGTTTCGCGCGAATGAGGGCCATTGGGTCTTCAATTTCGTTTGGCGCGGCGGCCATAACCACGGCCGCATATCCGAACAATCGATGCGACCATACGAAGTTGAGAAATGCACTGGCGAGCATCACCAAAACAAGCAGGATTTTTATTTCCCATACAATGGCGGGCGCACTTTCGATGGAGAAATCGCTGGCGAGACCACGAAGGTGCTCCTGATTTCCAATGAGCGCCAACCCGCCACCAATGCTAATCATACACGCCGACGCAAAAAATGTGGTGCCTGTGCGCAGAGTTGCAAGGATTGTCGCGTCAAAAATCCGTGGCTGTCGCGTCACATATTGGACCATCCATTCACGGCGGTAGTTCGCCATAAGCGAAGATGTGGACGGATTTTTGGGGGTCGGGTTTTCAATCCTCCAACCAAGAAACGTCCAGCTGAGCAGAAGAAATGCCACCGCAACGGCATCAATCACGTCAAAATATGTAAATCTAGCAAGGAGTTCCATGGCGGTTACATTAGCGCGCGCGATTGGGGGTTGCTAGATCAAAAAATTGGTTATAATTTCTTACCAATTAAAAAATGCAAGGTGAAATTATGGAAATGCCAACCCCCGATGCGAAGGTACTAGATCGCAAATCGCAGATCGTTTCGCTCCTGCAGGCCGTTCTTCACACAGGCACGGTAATTCACGATGAAATCGAAACCCGCGCCTATGAGTGTGATGCGCTGACGGCCTACCGTTGTCCGCCGATGTGTGTGGTTTTGCCAACGACAACCGAAGAAGTCGCCGCCGTTTTGAGGATATGCGCGCAAGAGAACGTTCCCGTTGTGCCGCGCGGGGCAGGGACGTCGCTTGCCGGAGGTGCGCTTCCGACCGCCGATTGCGTTGTTTTGGGCGTGGCCCGCATGAACGAAGTACTCGAAACCGACTACGACAATCGCTTTATCCGCGTGCAAACGGGTCGTACCAATTTAAGCGTATCCGGTGCGGTTGAGGAGAACGATTTTTTTTATGCGCCCGATCCAAGTAGCCAGCTTGCCTGTGCGATTGCGGGCAATATTGCGATGAATTCTGGCGGTGCGCATTGCCTGAAATATGGGGTTACGACGAACAACCTGCTCGGTGTTCGAATGGTGACGATGGAGGGCGAAATTGTCGATATTGGTGGGGCCCATATGGGGGCCGCAGGGCTTGATTTATTGGGCGTGATTTGTGGTAGCGAAGGGCAGCTTGGAGTTGTCACCGAAGCCACCCTGCGCATTCTTCCCAAACCCGAAGGCGCGCGGCCCGTGTTGATCGGCTACGACAGTAATGAGGTCGCAGGCGCTTGTGTGAGCGACATCATCAAGGCGGGGGTCTTACCCGTCGCGATTGAGTTTATGGACCGCCCTTGCATTCGCGCTTGCGAAGCCTTTGCTCATGCGGGCTACCCCGATTGCGAAGCGCTTTTGATTGTCGAGGTTGAGGGAAGCGATGCCGAAATCGCGCACCAGCTTGACCTGATCAAAGCGATTGCCATGCGCCACAATCCCGTCGACTTTCGTGAAAGCAAATCTGCCGAAGAAAGCGCCGCGATTTGGCTGGGCCGTAAGTCGGCCTTCGGTGCAATGGGGCAAATCAACGACTATATGTGTTTGGACGGCACGATTCCTGTTTCCGAGTTGCCGCTCGTTCTTAAGCGCATCCGCGAACTCTCGGCTGGCTACGGCCTTGATGTGGCAAATGTTTTTCACGCAGGCGATGGCAACATGCACCCGCTGATCCTGTTTGATGCAAACAAAGCGGGGGATCTGGAAAAATGCGAGGCTTTGGGGGCGGATATTCTGCGGCTTTGTGTGGAGGTTGGCGGTTGTTTGACGGGCGAGCACGGGGTCGGCGTAGAGAAGCGGGATTTGATGTTGGACCAATACACAGAAGCGGATTTGGAGGCACAGTTGCGAGTCAAAGATGTGTTTGATCCAATGTGGCTGTTGAATGCGGCAAAAGTGTTTCCCCTTTCAACAACAGAAATCCGGCGTGCTGCTAAGGAATTGATCCCCAATGACTAAATCTCAAATCAATTGCCCGCGTTCCGAAAAAGAGCTAGCCGAAATTGTGCGGGATGCGAGCCGTGCGATGCGTATCACAGGCGGGGATACGCGCAGATTTGGCTCCACTCAGGCGGAGGATGTGGTGAGTACTACCGCGCTTTCCGGCATTACGCTCTATGATCCAGGTGCGCTTACTTTGGTCGCGAAATCTGGCACGCCCCTTTTGGAAATCGAAAATGCACTCGCCGCCGAAAACCAAAGGCTGGCCTTTGAACCGATGGACCAACGTGGCCTGCTGGGAACGCAAGGTGTGTCGACCATCGGCGGAGTGGTCGCCGCGAATGTGTCTGGCCCACGGCGGGTGCAGGTTGGGGCCTGTCGGGATCATCTTTTGGGGGTTCGGTTTGTCGATGGGCGCGGCGATGTTATTAAGAACGGGGGCCGTGTTATGAAGAATGTGACGGGCTATGATTTGGTTAAACTGATGGCGGGCAGTTATGGAACATTGGGAATCCTGAGCGAAGTTTCCCTTAAAGTTTTGCCACAAGTCGAAGCTGTCGCGACGGTTTTGATCAAAGGTCTAATCAATTCCGAAGCGGTTTCGGTGATGTCTCGCGCGATGGGATCGCCTTATGAAGTGTCTGGTGCGGCCCATATGCCTTTGGGTATGGAGGGCGAGGCTGCGACAACGCTACGGGTCGAAGGTTTTCACGCGTCGGTTGCTTACCGGGCGCAAGCTTTGGTCGAGATGTTCAAAGGGTGTTCTGACATCACAGTTCAAACGGACCCCACACGGACCGCTGCTGCGTGGCAAGGAATTAGCGAGGCCGCGCCCTTTCACAATGAAGCGGGTGACGTTTGGAAAATTTCCTGTGTTCCGAGCGATGCCCCAAGGTTGGCGCAAGCCGCAGGCGGCAAAATCTTGTTCGATTGGGCGGGCGGATTGATCTGGGCGCTTACGACCGAGGGGCACGATCTTCGCGTCGATCTGGGGGCTTTTGATGGGCACGCCACGCGTATTCGCGCGGGGAAAGACACCGTTGCCGATATCCCAACCTTCGCCCCAGCGCATCCTTTGATTGAACGGCTGTCGGTGGGGCTTCGCGAAAAGTTTGATCCACGTGGGATCTTAAATCCAGGTTTGATGGGATAGAAAATGCAAACGAATTTCACACCTGACCAGCTTAAAGATCCGGAGATTGAACGCGCCAACGAGATTCTGCGGGCCTGTGTCCACTGCGGATTTTGCACGGCGACTTGCCCAACCTACCAAGTTTTGGGCGACGAACTCGACAGTCCGCGCGGGCGCATTTACCTCATCAAGGATATGCTCGAAAGCGGGCGACCTGCTGACGAGAAAACCGTGAAACACGTGGACAGATGCCTGTCGTGTTTGGCCTGTATGACCACGTGTCCCTCGGGGGTCCACTACATGCATTTGGTCGATCAGGCGCGTGCATATATTGAAAAAACTTACAAACGCCCGTTTATGGATCGCAGTTTGCGCTGGATGCTGGCGCAGATTTTACCCTATCCAAAACGGTTTCGGCTTGCCCTTTTGGGCGCAAAAATCGGACGACCCTTTGCCTTTCTGATGCCTGATGCACGGCTTAAGGCGATGCTCGAAATGGCACCCAAAACGATCCCACCTGTGAGTCGCAACGATGACGCCCAAGTCTTTCCCGCGATTGGCCTGCGCAAAAAACGGGTGGCGTTGATGACGGGTTGTGCACAAAAAGCGCTGAATACGGATATAAACGATGCCACCATCCGCCTTTTGCGGCGTTTGGGCTGTGACGTTGTTATTGCCAAGGGGATGGGATGTTGCGGAGCATTGACCCACCACATGGGGCAAGAAAAGAAAAGCCACGCGAGTGCGGCGCAAAACATCAAAGTTTGGATGGATGAGTTCCGCACTGACGGGCTTGATGCGATTGTCATCAACACGTCTGGCTGCGGAACGACCGTCAAGGACTACGGACATATGTTTCGCAATGATCCTTTGGCGCAAGATGCCGCAAAAGTGTCGGACTTGGCGATGGATGTGAGCGAAGTTTTGATGCAACTCGACATGCCAAAAGGTGAGGATCAAGGCCTGCGGGTTGCCTATCATTCCGCCTGTTCCTTGCAGCATGGGCAGCAAATCAAAACCCATCCCAAAACGCTTTTGAAGCAAGCTGGTTTTGAGGTTGTAGAGCCTGCCGATGCGCACCTCTGTTGTGGGTCCGCAGGAACGTATAACTTGATGCAACCCGAGATCAGCGCAAAACTGAAGGAGCGTAAAGTTGCAACGCTCGCAGCGAAAAAACCGGACGTTATTGCCGCAGGCAATATCGGGTGTATGATGCAAATTGGACGGGCCGCCGGCGCCCCAATTGTTCACACGGTAGAACTTTTGGACTGGGCGACTGGTGGGCCAAAACCGCCTGCAATGAACTGAGTTCGGCCATATTGCTGCCTTATCTCGGAAATACTACCGGGGAAGCGACGGAGGAAATATGCGCGGACTGTTGGCAATAATTGTGGTTCTGGTTGGCCTTGGTCACGCGCAGGCGGATACGTTGCGCAAGCTTTCAACTGGCAACGATAGTCGCGGATGGGAGGCTGTTGGTCGCCTCAATATCGACCGCAAAACCATGTGTACGGGCGCCCTGATTGCGCCCGATTTGGTCCTGACTGCGGCGCATTGCCTTTTTGACAAAACGACCAAAGAGCGGGTTGATCCAGAAGGTATCGAATTTTTGGCTGGGTGGCGCAATGGTCGCGCGTCCGCCTATCGCTGGGTTGCGCATGCCGTTACACATCCCGACTATATCTTTGATACCGAAAATGTTTCGCAAAAAGTAGAGAATGACGTCGCACTTCTGCGCCTCTCACAACCCATCAACAGCACGTCGATCATCCCCTATGAAACGGGCGCTTCTCCTCGCAAAGGGGCAACTGTGGGCGTGGTTTCTTATGCGCATGATCGGGAAGCCAGCGCGAGTCTACAAGAAGAGTGCAAGGTTTTGGCGCGGCAAAAGGGCACTTTGGTTTTGTCTTGTGATATCGACTTCGGCTCGTCGGGTGCGCCGATTTTTTCCATGCGAAACGGGTATCCAGAAATTGTGTCGGTAATTTCCGCAAAGGCCGAAGCGGGCGGGCGGCAGGTTGCGCTTGGAACCTCTCTTGCGGAACCGCTCGCGGTTTTGTTGGCGGAAATGGCCGCAGAGCCGACGGTTTTTGAAAAAGGCTCGCCCAAGTTCCTAAACGGCAACAGCCATACGGGTATTGTCCGCTCTGGCGCAAAGTTTTTACGCCCTTAGGTTTTTCCGACGCCCCTCTTGAAAGCCCCAAAAACGTTCCCAAATTAAAGTGTACCGAGGCGCCAATATTGGGTCTTGGTTCGTGCCTGTCCCCTCGGGAAGGCTCCTTTTTAACGTTGTTGCTCATCAGGAGAATGACCATGCGAAACTTTGATTTAGCTCCCCTATACCGTGCCACTGTTGGCTTTGATCAGATTGCCGATCTTATGGATCGTGTCCGCTCGACCGACCAAGCACGCCCAAGCTATCCCCCTTATAATATTGAAAAAACCTCTGCAGAAGGATGGCGTATATCTATCGCCGTTGCTGGTTTTTCTGACAGCGAACTTTCGGTCGAACTGCGTGAAAGCGAGTTGATTGTCGCGGCGAAAAAAGAAAGCGACGACACCACAACAAGCTACCTCCATCGCGGAATTGCGACCCGTGCCTTTGAACGCCGGTTCCAGCTAGCGGACCACGTGCATGTAACGGGCGCCACCCATGAAAACGGTATGCTTTCGATTGATTTGAAGCGGGAAGTTCCGGAGGCGCTTAAGCCACGGCGCATCGAGATTTCCAACGGTGATTTGGCCGAAAATAAAAAGATTGAAGCCAAACCCGTCAATTAATCGACGCTAGATGAATGGAACGGCGCGCAGAATTTGCGCGCCGTTTTTTGTGGGAATTAGTTGCCGTTCGCCATGGATTTTGCCAGACGCATCAAGGTGACGGCCTCAGCGCGATAGCCAAAAGCGTCCACGCCTTTTGCGCCTTGTGCGAGGGCAATCGCCTCGTCCCAACCCCAGTCCCCCAGATAGGTATCATCGCGCAATAGCTGACCAAATCCCGCCATTGATGCCGCAAATTGCGTATCTTCTGTGGTCTCGCCCATCCCTGTATTAATTGGAGCGGTGATGAGTTTGCTTTGCGTTTCTCCTGGGGTCTTGTAGCGAATTTTGAGGAAGCCAAGCTCGTCACTCGGTGTCGACACGCTCTCTTTTGAACCATAACGCAACTCATCGTTTTTAATGGCGCTAGAGCCAACAGGCGTGATTTCATATAGCGCAGTTACGGTATGTCCCGCGCCGATTTCGCCAGCGTCAACTTTGTCGTTGTTGAAATCCTCACGGTTGAGTGCGCGGGTTTCATAGCCAATCAACCGATATTCGGCGACCTGCGACGGGTTGAATTCGACCTGAATTTTCACGTCATTGGCGATGGGGAAAAGAGCGCCGGTCAGTTGATCTACGAGCACCTTTTGGGCCTCGGCCAGTGTGTCGATATAGGCGGCCTGTCCGTTGCCATTTTGGGCCAGCGTTTGCATGGTTGCGTCATCGAGGTTGCCACGGCCAAATCCAAGAACCGAAAGATAGGTGCCTTCGTCGCGTTTTGTTTCAATAAAGGATTTGAGCGCCGCCGGATCGTGAATGCCAACATTGAAATCACCGTCCGTCGCGAGTAATACACGGGTAACTTCGCCCTCTGACTGCATGGATTTCGCAATCGTATAGGCTTGCTGTAAGCCCTCTTGTCCAGCCGTTCCACCGCCCGCTTCGAGGCGATCAAGCGCGGCAAGGATGGTGCTGCGTTCGCTGGCCGCAGTGGGTTCCAAAACCTGTCCTGCGGAGCCCGCATAGGCCACAATCGCGACCTGATCTTCCGGGCGCAATTCGCTGAGCATCAAGCGGAAGCTTTGCTTCAGAAGGGGTAGTTTGTTTTGATCTTGCATGGAGCCAGACGTGTCGATCAGGAACACCAAATTCAGCGGTGGGCGGGTATCCGTCGCGGGGAGTGCCCCTTGAATGCCGATATGAACCAGTTGCGTAGCCGCATTCCATGGCGTGTCCATAACTGTCACGCTTGGCAAAAACGGCTGGTCGCCCTGTGGCGCCTTATAGGCGTAGGGGAAGTAGTTGATCATTTCCTCGATGCGCACAGAGTCTGGATCGGGCAAATACCCGTTGGCGATAGAGGAGCGCAGGATCGCGTAGGAAGCCGTGTCTACGTCGATCGAGAAGGTCGAAACGGGATCTTCTTTGGCGGTTTTTAGCGGATTTGGTGCCGCGTTGGAAAAGGTTTCAGACTCGGACATGTCGTCGGAGAAGTAGAACTGCGGTTCGATACTCACCGCTTCCTTGCTGAGGCGCGAGAGGGAGGTTGCGGGCGCAGGGCTCGTCATTTGTACGATAGAGCGGCCTGCCAATTCGTCTGCGGGAGCGACCATCATGTCATCAACCTCATCTTGAGCAAGCATGCTTTCCTCAGGCGAAGATTTTGCGCCTTCAGACGTGGTGGCTTGTGGGGCAAGTGGCGTGTTTTGCAACTCCACGAAAATCACACCGACACCAACGGCGGCAATTGAAGTTGTAATCGCAAGCCCTGTGCGGGACGTCATTGCAGTGAACATATTTTTTACTCCTGAAATCCAGCCCGCCCGAAGTGGCGTGCTTTCAGAAGTAGGACGGGGCTCAACCACCGATCCTTGGAAGTTTTTAAAGTTTTTTTCCGCCAGCGCGATATCGGCCCGTTTTTTGGCGTCATCAGGCGCGGGAATGTCGGCCATCATGGCCTTTAGGGCGTCGAGATCATCGTTCATGGATAGCCCTCCTTTTGGTGGTAGGCGCGCAGATGTTTTTTCACTTCTGACATGCGCCATGCAATTGTGCCCTCGGAAACGCCGAGGATTTCGCCCGTTTGGGCATGGGTCAATTCCTGTCCAAGGATCAAGGAAACGGTGTCGCGCAACTCATCCGGCAAGGCCGTGATCGCGGCGGCCAGCCAGTCTTGTTTCTCGCGCATTTCGTCGTTATCCGCTTGGCGGCCAATTTCCCACCCCCCCCAGCCGTCGGAGGCCTTGGCGTGGGTTGCGTGGCGTCGGCGACGATCGTGGGCGGCATTGATCGCGACACGATAGAGCCATGTCGTGAATTTCGCCTCGCCCCGAAACCGCGCGAGTTTGGCGGGGAGGGCGGCGCAGATGTCTTGCGTCAAATCTTCGGCTTCGGCACGACTTCCCAAAAGGCGAAAGCACAGTCCAAAAAGACGGTCGTAATGCCGCTGCAACAGCACACCAAAGGCTGTGCCGTCTCCATTTGCGGCAGCCAGTGCCAAAGTTTCGTCATTTGTTTCCATTAGCATCACAATGAATAGGACGCGCGCCAAAGGTCAATCCTTGGTGAAGGTTTGAAATAAATTATTCGGGGCGGGTGTGATGCGCTAAGCTGTTTGAAAATAAGGAGAGAATTTATGCGACTAAATGTGATAGGAGCCTGTGCGGCGGTGCTGCTTTTGGTAATTTCGGATTGGCTTCACTTGCCCGAGGCCTTCGGTGCCCATCCCTACTGGTCTGGAAAAGTGCTGTTCATTGGTGGCGTTATCGGTATTTTTGGGGCATCTGCCTTCGCGGTTTTTGGCAGCCATATTCGTATGGTGATCCCCCTATTCTTGTTTGATACGGTGCTCGTTTTCGGGGCGATTTCCGCATATATGGGCAAGATGAAATTCGCGGAATCTTATGCCGAAAACGCCTTGTCGGGTCAGTTTTGGTTCTTAGGCTGGATTGCGATTGCTGCCGGAATGTCGGGTTTGATCGCCACCGCCGCGCGGTATTTATGGCGTTCCTCAGACGTTTGACGCTTACGGAAAGGCAACACGGGTTGCATTGAAATCTGTTCACCGTAAGGTGCAGAAAACTCGATTTGGAAGGCCAGAGAATGGACATGGACGACGCCTACGCAAACGCGAAATACATTCCTAATGCGTCAAATTTCTTGGAGCAATGGGAAGATAGCGCCCGTGAATGGCGTGAGATGGAAAATGCGGCGGGGCGGCTTCAGGTCAACCTCTCTTACGGCGCCCATGAGCGCGAGAAATTCGATCTGTTTTTGCCGTCTGGTCGTCCCGAGGGGTTGATGGTTTTTGTGCATGGTGGCTATTGGTATCAGTTTGATAAATTTCGCTGGTCCCATTTTGCAGAGGGGGCTACGGCGCGGGATTGGGCCGTAGCAATTCCAGGCTACCCGCTGGCCCCCGAAGCGCGGATTTCCGAAATCACGCAGAGCATCCGAAAAGCGATCGAAGAAGCCGCCAAGCGTGTGCGTGGCCCGATTGTATTGGCGGGGCATTCCGCTGGCGGGCATTTGGTGGCGCGGATGCTGTGTGAGGATGGGCTTGCCCCCGAAATCGCCGCGCGCATCAAAACCGTTGTGCCCATCTCGCCGCTCTCTGATTTACGTCCCTTGATGGAGACCAAAATGAACGCGGATTTGCGCTTGGATTTGGCTGAGGCCGAGGCAGAAAGCCCGTTCCTGCTGAAGAAGCACATCGACATTCCCGTGACCGTTTGGGTCGGTGGCGCTGAACGTCCCGCTTTCTTGGATCAAGCCCGTTGGCTCGCACAAGCATGGGAGGGGGCAAGTTTACATATCGAACCCGGACAGCACCATTTTAATGTGATCGATGGCCTCAAAGATCCAGAGAGCCCGTTGATGAAAGCCCTTTTCTGATTTGACCGCCCGAACCCCCAAAATGTTCTTACAAAAATTTCAATGTCCTATACCTGTTAAACGCGATATAAATCCCCAAATATTATATCACTATTCAAAATAACGAGGAACCCTATGGCAGATTTTGAAGCCCAAATCATCGAGTCCCAAAAGCAAGCGGCCGAGACACAGCAAAAAATGGCTGACCTTACAGGGCGGATTGAGTCTGCTCGTGCCAAGATGAAAACGGGCGCCGATGTTACGATTGATATCGAGAATGCCACGCTTGACGATGTTCATGCGCATACGCAGTTGATGAATGAAAATATCGCCGAACTCATTATGGGACTTGACGATGTAACTGCTGGATTCTCGAAAGATTTCGAAGAGTTACGCAATAAATCGGGTATCGAAAAACTGATTGGTATCTTCTCGCGCGGTAAGTCCGAGAGCATGCGCCAAGAGCGGATGCGCGAGGCCAGTGTTGACGATAAATTGCAAGATTTGATCGCCAAGTCGGATGTTATTGTGACATTGCTCGAAGGCCAACTCGCAGAGCTTGTTACCCAACGCGAGAAGGTTTCAACCAACCTGACTGAGACTTTAGACGAGCGTGAAGCCGTGGTTGGCGAGCTTGAAACGCTCCGAGTGGACATCCTTGCGATGGACCCGAAAATTATCACACTAGAAGGCAAGATTTCCGTTGAACAAGGCGCCGCTGCGCGCACAAAGCTTGAAACAGAACTCGCGAAGTTGAACACGACGTTCAACGAGAAAGTGCAACTGGAACAGGTAAAACTGGCCAATTCCCAGACACTCGAGCGCTATATCGAAAAGGGCAAAACCTGGATCGACTCGTTGCAAAATCAAGAAGCGACCCAGATGGTTTTGATCAATAAATTGCAGACGGACACCAAGCAACGTGTTGTTTTGTATGATGCTTTGACAAAATCCCTGAAAACGGCACAGCAACAAGACGTGGCGCACCGTATTAATGAGATTGGTGTGCAAACCGACAAGGAAGCGCAGACCGCGATGGCGGCGATTGGCACAGCCACGAATGCGAAAATGGCGGACATGATGGAAGCGCACGAAGATCACATGGTTTTCGCCCGTAAAGTTTTGGAGCAAAAGGCCAAAGCGGATGAGCGCTTTGCGCGCCGGTTTGAAGCCATCGTCGAGAAGCACGATAAAAACCTCTATGGAGGCTGATCGGGCCACCAAAGGGACGTAATCTTGTGGCGCAGTGGCAATTTGGAACGGTCAAAAATGACGATCAAAGAAGACTTAATGAATGACCACGTCGGACTAACCGACACCTTTGCTGCGCGCCGCTATTTTGCCAAATTTGAAACGATCACCGGCCATCTTGAAACCGTGGCCGACATGATGAAAGATGAGCAACGGCTGTCTAAACGGGACCGCAAAGTTGTGCTGGATTATGTGCAGCGTTTAGGGCGCACGTTTCGCGCGTTAGCCAACAAGTATTTGTTGACTGGGCGCGACACTGGAACGTTTTTCGGTAGTCTTTCTATCGATAGCACCGAGAGCGGTTTTCCCGTTTTCCATGAAATCCTGAACATGGCCGCGGATGCGCAGCAAGCCGAGCGTCATTTGCGCAATATGCCAAGTATCGAGGCCCTAAAAGACGATATGGTGCGCACGATTGTTGGCGATCTTGAGATTCCGACCAAGCTGCAATTCGCGATGTCACAGCGTAAATATTACGAGGCTTTGCGGGCAAACGAAATGTTCTGGAATCGCAATGATCCAGAGCTTCTGTGGGCAGGAACCGTCGACAATCGGCGCAGTTTTTTGGTGCATTGGGCCGTTTACGACAGCGAAAGCAACTTGCCCGTTATTTACTTGATGGATGTTGAGGACACGGGCGCAACCGCGCTTCCCAAGGACACCCGTCGTTGGCCACAGGCCCAAGCCAAGTTGATGTCCCAAAGCGTGGCGGGCCTGAAATTGGTGACCATCGCAAAAGGGTTCGACCTTGATTTCGATGACCTTCACCCAAAACGTCTGCGCCGCCTGTATGTTGGGCCGATGTACAGTAGCGCTTTCACGCAGCAAAACGGCCCCATTCGACAGGTTTTAGAAGACGCGCACTCCCCGCAGGGAGAAGATTGGGCGCTGGCTTGGACAGTTGAAACCCTCGAAAGCGAACGGGTTGTTGAGGAAAAATCTGGCTGGTTTGGTAAAGTAGAGCGCGAAGTTTTTGCCCTTGATCCCTTTGGCGCACAGGGCGTGGAATCAGGCGCGACGCGGACACAGAGGTCTCTCATTTTACCCCAAAAGCCTTATCAAGTTTTGGATGATTTAAAGATTCCAGGCTTTGCAAATGTGCAGAAATTCGTCGTCGCGCCCAATGGGCGTGTCATCAGCTATAATTAAAATGCCCGTTACATTAGAAAATAGGATGTCGATATGAGCCTGTCGAGCGATCAAATGGAACTGCGCGAAGAGGATATTCGCAAACATTATGATGCGGCATCGGCGCTCTTGGTGGGCTTTGACCACACCCCACGCATTGGCAAAGGCAAGGAAACGTCGGGCGCTGAAAAATCGGCCGGCCTCGGAACGCGGCGGCGGTTTCGCAGCACAACACCGGGCCTTGTGACGCGCAGCACTGCTCGCCCAGAGGGGGTCCAGCTTGTTGCCCGCATAGAGGGGGCAGATGAGGCCGATCCGTTGACGTCGCCGCTTCAGGCCAGCGCGATGCATGCCTTGCGGCGCGCGCTTGCGATTTCGCTCGCAGTATCGGAACAATTTGGCGAAACAACCCATCTTGCCGCATTGAAACGCGATAATTTGGCGGGAGCCCTTCAGGAGGCGCGTCGGACGGAATTCACAGAGCTACTTACGGCGGAAGCCCTTATTTCTCTCCATGTTTTCGCGAACTCCTGTGCCTATCTTTTGGCATCCTTTGTGGGGGAAACCACGGTGGAGGTCGGCGAGGTTGAGGAGGTTTTGACGGACAACGGCCAAATCGCCTTGCACGGCGCGCTTTGGGAGTTGGATCAGGATATCGGGGCCTTCGCGACGGAGGACGCGCGGCTTGCCGCGGCGATCTTGGCGTATTGCGAACAATTGATGGAAAAAGTTACCCTGCGTGCGCAAAATGTTACGACTGTGGGGTCCTTTTCGAGTGCGACTTATCACGTTGAAGCCGATGATTTGACGATCGCGGGTTTTACACCTGCTGGCCGTGGGAAAAGCACCAAACTCACCATGTCGTTCAAGAAACCGAACGAGGTTGTCGGGAACCACATCGCCAAATATCAATCGATGAAACTGGCCAAGATGTTGATGGCCTATGATTTTGACCGCAAGCTTAATCCCTTTGCCGAGCTTGGTGGGTTCATCTTTACGTTCATGGGCGATGGCGCGCCCGGAACCGGAAAAACGACGCTTATCCAGATGATGGCGGGCCTGATCAGTGAGTATTGCAATGTTGCGGGCTATACCTTCCGGTTTCAAAACCTGAGCACGGATAATATCGATAGTTATCAGGGCAAGTCGGGACAAAATGCCAAGGCGTTTATCAACAATATTCTCGATCCAAACGTCATTGGCTTTGGCACTATTGATGATATCGACCAACTTGCAGGCAAGCGAGGTGATCGACAATCCAGTGCGGGGCAACTCGAAATTACCGCAGTATTGATGGAGAGTTTCGCGGGCGCAAATACCGTCGTGCGCGGGAATTGTACCTTTGGGATGTTCAGCAATTACCCCGAGAATGTCGATGACGCGTTGCGGCAACGTGCGGGTGCGCGCTTCCTTGTGGATGGGCCGCAAACGCGCGACGATTATATCGACATTCTGAGCCTGCTTATGGGGAAGCACCACGATATCCCCTTGGGGCAGCACAATTTATTCGAAGCGCAGGAAATCAAAAAAGCCGTCGCCGCAAGCTTTGATGGGCATTCAAAACCGCATGAACTAGGCCTGCTTAACGTTTATGATCGGGTGCATTCTGACCTCGGAGACCTCGACACGATTGCCAAGATCGGAACCTATTTAAAGGCCATTCAGGAAGCGGACCCACGTTTTACGGGGCGGGCCATCAAGAACATCACGGACGCTGTCAAAGTGCGTGCGATGGACTTTGAATTACCCGATGAATGGATGGAAAACCCGGAGTTATTTTTGTTCAAACCCTACGATGAGAAGCGCGCAATGATCGAAGATATGCGCAAACCTATTAACGTCGAAATGGTGATCCAAGAGGTGAACCGTTACGCGGATTCCGAATTCCGATATGCCGATAAATCCGACGAAGTGGCGATCGAAAACGCCGTTCGCGATATGGAACGCATGGAAGAAGCGAAGCGGCGGTATCTGGGGGGGCACGCATGATACGCCTGATCCAGCGCGGTTTAATGTTCGGAAATCTCGTTCCTGTGAGGTCGACCGTGCTCGTGGCGCGGTACAACGCGGCGTTGAAATTGCTCATTGGCAAAGAAACAGCGCTGACGGATTTCCACATTGATCTGTCAGGATACTCGCCCGAAATCGGCGATGAGTTTGGCGATCATTTATACCTCAATCAGGGGGGGTGTAACCGTCAATTTATTCTTCTGACGACGGAACAAAAACGAGCGCCGTTGTTGAATGCACAGTTCTCCACAAGTCGTCGGATTTTACGACAGTTCATTGAGCAGAATGAGGCGGAGCTTTTTGCCCTGACGGCCCGTGATGCGGTTGGCGGAGAATTGGAAAACTCGGTGTTTTCGGTGAGTGATCCCGCGCATCTTTTGGACATCCGCACAATCGTTGTGCGGGCGGATACAACCCAGTCCCACGTTGCCAATGCAGAGGTTCTGTCCGAAAAGATTACCGATTTCAAATCGCGCCCTGATGCGTGGTGGGATGATGTCCTCATAGCAGAAATGATTGAGTTAGCAAAGAAAACCGGCGATGTGACACGCAATCCTGTCACCCTTAAAGCTACAAAATTTCAGCAAGATGATTTTTGGACGAAGCATTTCGGCGGGTTGTATGTTTTCCGAGATGTGGAGCATCCCGCAGCAATCGCGAGCAATGGGCGCGAGGCAGTCGAAGGCCTCCCAATGGAGTTTGTTTTCGGCATCAAGGAACGCACAAAAATTGTGCAGTTTCTTTCGTTGAATGATTTGGTGGAACCCATTTGGGAGGGAAAATCCGTCGATGTACCCTCGATTTTACGGCAGAAAATGGATTTCATTGCCATAGATGTCGCCGCGGAAATGGGTGCGGACTTGGCGAAGGCGGATCGGCGCGAAATCCGCAATTTGACCCGAAAATATGCCGAGAACCTACCGCAGGAATACATCGAATTGGCAAAACTATTGCGCTGGTCCGAGGGCGATGGGCCGTGGCCGCGCCTAAATTCCAACGACGCGGCCTATTTCTATACTTTGCGGGCGCGGTCGGGTCCAAATTTTGATCTGGTCAATATGTTGCTCGCGGAATTATCGCCAAAAGACATCCGTCAGCTCTTTATTTGCCACAAAGAACAGTTTTACCAACGCTACAGCACATGGGCCGATAGCAAGAAAACCTATGTCGCGGATTTTCTTGTGTCTGAGTATCAGGTGGATAAAGTTGGGGCACGCGAGGCGCTGTTTGGGGGGGAGAACTCGATGGCCGAACCAGAAACTATAGTTGAAGATATTATCGATCGAGTTGGCCCGTGGGGTGCCGTGAGGAGGCGTTCATGATTTTCACCCTTGCGCGGCAGTTCTTTTTTGCATTCGTCGGGCTGACGGTTATCTATCTGATTTCGCGTTGGTTTGCGGCGTCTTTGCGCCGTGAGGATTTGGAAGAGGAGTTCGACGAAGAGGTCAAAGAGGGCGATCGGGATGCCTTTATTGAGGAGGGGATGGAGCGGTATCGCAAGTCGTTTCGTCGTAAAGCGCTTGTTCTGATCTATGTCATTCCCCTTGTTCTTTATGTCATCGTTCTCTATTTAATCAATTTTTATTGAGGTCGTCATGCGCTACGTGAAAATAACTTTCTGGGTCTTGCTCGTTACGACGGTCTTTGCTTTTTTCCACTATAATCTCCCGCAGCGCGACATCGTGCGCATCACGGGGACCGAGATTATTCGGGCCGATTTTTCGGGATCGAACAGTTTCTTTTATGCCGAACCAGACAGCGGTGCCCAAGCGGCCACCAACCGCGATTTGCGTCTCGTAAACGCGGCGTATGACGGCGGAAAAATCATTGTCTACCGCAATGAAGACACCGGAATTTTCAACTGGCCGCCTTACTTCAAGATCAACAGTTCAAACCTCCAGGCGGAGGCTGCGGATTTGATTTCGTTGCGCGACGATCCGATTTGGGTCGCGGTTACCCACTATGGCTGGCGCAGCGAATTTTTGTCGATCTATCCAAATGTTATCAAGTTTAAAGTTGTCGACGGACCAGACGTGCGGCTTATCCCATGGATGAGCATCATCATCCTGCTCGCGTTTGCTGGTTTGATCTTCTGGCTTTGGCGGGTGTGGGTGCAATTCCGCGAACGCAAAATCGACCCTTTGCTGGATGATGCGACTGAAGCCTTTGAGGCCGCAGACCAGCGCGCGGATGCCGTTAAGGACCGCGCGCGCGGTGTTTGGGGACGGTTCAAGGCGTGGCTTGGGTCTTGGCGCGCAAAGCCACGTAAATAGGCTTAACTGGATTTGGGCGCGCATCGAACGGTTCGATGAGCGCCCATTTTTTTACTCGCCGTAGGGAATCCAGATGTTTTTCACTTCGGTGGCCTGCATGAGGAATTCGCGTCCCCCCCCTTGAGTGCCATACCAATCGCGCGCGTGGCCCTGATTGAGCCATGTGCGTTTGAGGTTGCTCGCGGAGCGGCGTTCAAGATCTCCTGAGATATCGGTGGACGAGAAGTTCCAAATCGCGTCGACGTCCATATGGTCGGCGAGAGTTGCGCCAAGACCGCTGTGTTCGCCAGTGATGATATTCACAACACCTGTGGGAACGTCAGACGTATCAAGCACTTGATAGAAGTCGGTTGCCGCCAGTGGGAACGGCTGGCTTGCCACAAGGACGCAGGTGTTGCCCATCGCAATTGCCGGTGCCATTACCGAAATCAAGCCAAGCAATGGCGCTTCGTCAGCACAGAGCGCGCCGATCACACCCACAGGTTCTTTCATCGCTAAGGCGACGCCGCGAATAGGAACACCATGGGCAAGCCCATCGTATTTGTCGGCCCAAGCGGCATAGGTGAACAGGCGGCTGATGGTGGCTTCGACCTCCGCCTTTCCGCTGTGTTTTGCGGATTTTGGTTGCATGGCGTCTAGGGTCTTGGCAAATTCTTCGGCGCGGGTCGAAAGGTTTTCTGCGATGTAATAGAGAATTTGCGCCCGCAAATGTCCTGTGGTTTTTCCCCATTTTGACGCACTATGGGCCGCTTCGACCGCATTGCGTATGTCCTTGCGACTCCCGACGCCAACATGTCCGAGCAAGGCCCCTTTATGTCCGTAAACGGCTTTTGAGTATCCACTATCAGGACGTGCCTGCTTGCCGCCAACATAGAGTTTGGCGGTGCGGTCAAGGCCGTCCACCTTCACCGTGGTTGGCTCGGGGATGGCCTCGACAGGCGCGAGTTTTTTGGATTTGGATTTGGATTTTGTATAGGCCGAAAGTCCTTCCCAACCGCCTTCGCGTCCCATGCCGCTTTCCCGCACGCCGCCAAAGCCAGCGGCCGCATCAAAGAGGTTGGTGGCGTTGACCCAAACAACACCCGCAACAAGTTTAGGGGCGACGTCAAGGGCGAGGTTGACGTTCTCAGTCCAGAGGGTCGCCGCAAGGCCATAGCGCGTGTTGTTGGCGATTTGGACCGCTTCGTCAGGGGTGCGGAAGGTGGTCGCGCAGAGGACAGGGCCAAAGATTTCTTCCTGCATCAAAACCGACGATGTATGAAGGTCGGTGATCAATGTTGGTGGGTAAAAACAGCCATCGGCAGGCATTATGCAAGGCGCTTGGTAAACGGTGCCCTCGTTGCCGTGGTCTGCGACAAGGCGCTTGATGGTCGCGAGTTGTACGGGGTCCACGATTGCGCCCACGTCGATACATTTATCGAGCGGATCGCCGATGCGCAGGCTGGCCATACGCGCGCGCAAACGAGCGTAGAAATCTTCGGCAATGCCTTCCTGAACCAACAGGCGTGATCCTGCGCAACAGACTTGGCCTTGGTTGAACCAAATCGCGTCGACAAGCCCTTCGATGGCGCTATCGATATCCGCGTCGTCAAAAACGATGTAGGGGGATTTGCCGCCCAGCTCTAAGGTCAGAACCTTGTTTTGCCCCGCCGTCGCGGCGCGAATTTTGCGGCCAACTGCGGTTGAGCCGGTGAAGGCCACTTTGTCGATCCCTTCGTGGGTAACAATGGCTTCGCCCGTTGCTCCGTCGCCGGTGACGATATTGACGACCCCGTGTGGGAGTCCCGCCTCTTGGCAGATTTCCGCAAAAAGCAGCGCCGTAAGGGACGTGTATTCCGCAGGTTTCAGAACGACAGTGTTTCCCATAGCAATCGCAGGGGCGATTTTCCAAGCCAGCATCAGGAGCGGGAAGTTCCACGGAATGACCTGACCACAAACACCAATGGCTTCGGCGTCGGGAAGTTCGGCTTCCATCAATTGCGCCATGCCCGCGTGGTAATAGAAGTGCCGCGCGACCAAAGGAATATCGATGTCCCGGCTCTCACGGATGGGCTTGCCGTTGTCGAGGGTCTCAAGGACCGCAAAGAGGCGCGAATGCTTTTGCACCAACCGCGCGATGGCATAGAGGTATTTCGCCCGCGCATGTCCCGATGTTTTGGCCCATGGCCCTTGCGCCGCGCGGGCTGCTTTTACGGCGGCGTCAACATCGCTTTGGGTGCCTTGGCTGATGATCGCGAGGGTCTCGCCATTGGCTGGGTTTTTGCTTGGGAAACCCTTGACGGGTTTTGTGAAGGTACCGTTGATAAAATGGCCAAAACTGTCGCCGCGATCCACCAGCCACGCAAGGGCTTCAGAGACGCTTTCGGGGGCGGGGCCATAGTCCATTGTGTCGAATATCTCTTTTACTGTCATGGTCTTATCCAATCGCGTGACGGTGGGCGGCGGAATAGCGGCCGGTAACATGGTGCTCTAGTTGGCGCTCAAGATCGCCTAAAAGCGAGCTGGCCCCAAAACGGAATAAATCGGGCTCTAGCCAACGGTCGCCCAGTTCGTCCTTGATAAGGGCGAGGTAGGTCACGGCATCTTTGGCCTTTGAGATGCCACCTGCGGGTTTATAGCCAACGCGGTAACCTGTACGCGCGTGATAGGCGCGGATGGCGCGGATCATCACGAGGGTAACGGGGAGGGTAGCGTTGACGGGTTCTTTGCCCGTTGATGTTTTGATGAAATCAGCGCCTGCCATCATGCAAGCAAGGCTCGCGCGGGCGACATTGCGTAGGGTCCCAAGTTCGCCTGTCGCCAAAATTGCTTTCACATGTGCGTCGCCGCAAGCTTCGCGCATGGCCCGCATTTCGTCGTAGATTGCTTGCCAATTGCCGGTGAGCGCGTGGCGGCGGGAAATCACGATATCGATCTCTTTTGCGCCGGCCTTAACGCTTTCACGGATTTCTTCTAGGCGTAGGTGGAGGGGGGATAGACCCGCAGGGAAACCTGTTGATACGGCCGCAACGGGGATACCCGTTCCTTTGAGGGCGTCGACCGCCGTTTCGACCATATCGTGATAAACGCAAACCGCGCCGGTGGTGATCGGGGGCATACCGAGCGCGTCTAGAATATCCGCGCGTACGGGGTGGGCGGCCTTGGCGCACAGGCGTCGCACGCGACCCCATGTATCGTCGCCGGAGAGTGTTGTAAGGTCGATCAACGTAATCGCTTTGAGCATCCACGCCGCTTGATAGTCTTTTTTAACCGACCGCCGTCCAGAAATAGAGGCAGCGCGGCGCTCAATCGCAGAGGTGTTCGCTTGCACCGAAAGGACCCAGTCCAAATCAAGGTCCATCCCAGGATTGCGTGGCTCGTGGACTTGCGGCAATTGCGCGGTGGCAACAGCGGCGGTTTTTACCGTCGTCTTGGCTTGGTTTTCCATCAAAGAGGCTCCGGATTGATCAGGACAAAGGGTCTCATTATTCCTTCGTTATTGCAAGTTTGACCGTTTGGTCAAGGATTGGTGCGCTGAGAAGGCTAAATCAGAGTGTTTTCAAGGCTTGTAAAGCAAGGTAGGTAGAAGAAAGAGAGCCTAAAACCCGCTTAGCCCACGGAGACCCCAATGAGTTTTGACCGTAATATTAAAATCGCCCCGTCCATTCTTGCCGCAGATTTCGCCAACTTTGGTGCCGAGATTTTGGCGGTTCAGGAGCAGGGGGCGGACTGGATTCATGTTGACGTCATGGACGGGCATTTTGTGCCAAATATTACGTTCGGTCCAGAGACTTGTAAAGCGATCCGTCCCCATATCAAGGGGGTGATGGACGTGCATTTGATGATTACGCCGGTCGACGCCTACATCGAAGCCTTTGCCAAATCCGGTGCCGATATTATTACCGCCCACGTCGAAGCAGGCCCTCACGCGCACCGCACAGTACAGGCGATCCGCAATGCGGGCGCCAAGGCGGGTATTGCGCTCAATCCAGCTACGCCCGTTGAAAGCATCGAGTATCTACTGGATATGATTGACCTCATTTGTGTGATGACGGTGAACCCCGGATTCGGTGGACAGAAATTCATTCATAGCCAAATAGATAAGGTTAAAAAACTTCGTGCCATGGTTGGAGATCGTCCCATTCACATCGAAATTGATGGCGGCGTGACCCCCGAAACAGCGCCCCTTGTGACGGCTGCAGGTGCAGATGTTTTGGTCGCGGGATCGGCAGTATTCTCTGGTGGTAGTGTGCAAAACCCAGCGCCCTATGGCGAAAATATCCGTGCAATTCGGGCGGCGGCCGTGGCGGCACAGGGCTAAAGGGATGAACAGCACCATCTACCACAACCCAAAATGTAGTACGTCTCGGTTTGTTTTGGAGATTATGCAACTCGCTGGCGAAACTCCGGAGATTGTGTTGTATCAGCAAGTCGGGTGGACAGAAGATCTGTTGCGCACGATTTTGACGGACGCGAAACTCTCGGCGCGCGATATACTGCGCACCCGCAATACGCCCGCAAAAGAGCTTGGCCTCATGGACCCTGCGACACCAGACAGCGAGATTTTACGTGCGATGATTGCGGACCCAATGTTGGTCGAGCGTCCAATCGTGCGGACCTCTAAAGGGGTCGTTCTTTGCCGCCCTAAAGAAGTGATTTTCTCGGTGCTGAACGACCTGTCTCCGCGGACCCTAATGACAGACAAAGGCGAGAGTTTTCAAATTCCGCGGGATGAGATTTTAGAGCAAAGTTGACAGGCCTAAGGGGCAGCCCTAGGAGTCTCCGAATAAAAACAAGGGGAGAGCGGCGTGGGATTATTCGACTTAGGCGGTATTTTGATCCCGCTGGCCTTTCTGTGGATGATCTTTAACCTTTTTCGCCAAAGCAAAAAACTTAAAGACCTCAGTGCGCGTATGGACGTTCTGGAAGCGCCAAACGCGGCCACGGACACTGCACCGAGTGAAGTGGCATTGCCCACTCCGGAAGGTTTTGTTCCCGCGTCGGCAGCAGTTGTCGAAGATGTAGCACCCACAGTCTGGCCCACGTCCTCCCTCAAAGAAGTGCAGACACCAGAACCCTCAAAAGCCTTCGTTCTGACCTCCCAAAATGCTGCTGCGATTACGGAATGGCTCAAAGAAAAATGGTTCCTCGCAGTTGCCGCGCTTTCGTTCGTTTTGGCGGGAGTATTCTTGGTGCAATACAGTGTGGAAAACGGAATCCTGACCCCTGTTTGGCGCGTCATAGGGACCCTTACCCTAGGTGCCGCCTTGATAGCTGGGGGCGAATGGGTGCGCAGACGGGCCAGTGATGAAACGGGACACGCCGCAGCACTTCCGTCGACGCTGTCGGGTGCTGGGATCGTTCTATTGTTCATCGGCGTGTTGGCGGCGCGGCAAATGTATGGCCTCATCGGTGCGGAAATGGCCTTCGTTAGTCTTGTGGCCGTGTCCTGTGTGGCGCTTGTCCTTGGCTGGTTCTATGGCCCGTTTCTGTCGATTGTTGGTTTGCTCGGAGCCTCGCTGGCCCCGTTTCTTATCGGCGGGGCCAGCGAGGCTCCGAATTTCTTATATGCCTATTTTGTCCTTATTTGCCTCGTCGGATTGGCGATTGATACGGTGAAACGCCGTGCGTGGGTTTCGGTTTTGTCGATAGTTGCGCCCTATTTTGCGGCAATGGTTTTGTTTCAATCGGGCACTACGGAAGGTGTTTATTTCTTGGCGTTTGCCCTGATTGTTGCCGCGGGCGCCACGACCATCCCCGTACGAACCCTACATCCCAACCACGAAGGCACATCCGTTGGGCAGGCGTTTTGGCGTCTTGTCCGAAAGGATTTCTCGTCGTCAATGGAGACGCTGCCAACCGTTGAATTCCCGACGCGGCTGGCGTTCGGTACGTTTGTTGCGGCCCTTGTCGTCATTCTAGCAGTTGGGGCGGATGCTCCGAATACGACTACCGCGTGGGCGGCCATTGGCGCGGCTATGCTCCTGTTTGTGGCCACTAATTTCTGGCTCCGTGCAGCACCCGCTCTTTGGGAGTTGGCGATGGGGCCTGTGGTGGTGTTTCTGGCCTTGATCACCCTTGAAGGGATCAATCGAGGGCCGTTGCTCGCGGAATTTAACGCGGGTCTGACACGCGCTCCAGAGATCGCCCTCCCAACAACCGTTTACGTTCTCGTCGCGCTCGGAATAGCGATGAGCTGCGTGCTTTTTTGGCTGGGGAACAACCGCAAAAATGGTCGTTTTGCCTTGAGCGTCGGTGGCGCAGTTACGACCAACGCCACGCTTGTGGCGCTCGAAGCGTTTTGGCAACCGGTGTATGTTTTAACAGCGAACCTATGGGCCGGAATCGCGATGTTTGTCGCGGCTTTGATGGTTGGTATGTCGCATCGGGTCGCCTTGCTAGACAATCCAAATAAACAACGCGCGGCCATCTTTGCGATGTCGGCCCTCTCCCTGATAAGCTTTGCGCTTACGATAATGTTGTCACAAGCGGCGTTGACGGTGGCCTTGAGCGTTATGGTGCTACTTGCTGCTCTTCTTGAGCGCAAATTCGACATGCGGCGGTTGGCGTATTTTGTTCAGATCGGCACGATCGTTGTTTCTTACCGGTCCTTTGTCGACCCTGGATTTTGGTGGATTTACCGTGTTTCGACGCTGGAATTCTCTTTGGTTGCGATTGCAATTCTTGGATTGATAGCGGCGACGTTTGTCGTCCTGAGAACCCGAGACCAGAAAGGCGCGCTTCTGGTTGTGGAATCCGCGTTCTGGAGTCTTGCGGCCATGTTTGCCAGTGTCGGCCTCGCGCGTTTGGTGGATTATTTGGGCGGCGGCGATGAAATCACGGTTTCGTTGGCGGCCTTGGTCGTTTGGGTTTCGGCGGCCAATCAGTTGTACCGCGCAAAGCATGGCGCGCGCATGTTCCGGATCGTGCGGCTTCTACTTGCTTGGATCTTTGGCATTTTGGGAACAGTGTTGATGCTCGTTGAGCTGGTTATTTTCAATCCAGTTTGGGGCTTAGAAGCTAAGTCCGTTTTCGGCCCTATCCTCCTAAACTCTTTGATCATTGGCTATGGTGGTTTGGCCTGCCTCTTTGGTTTTATCGCATGGCGTATGACGCATCTGAAGCTGCGGACGCGAAAATTCTATGCAGGGCTTGCGACTCTCTATGCGGTGATTTTCGCCGCGCTTGAAATCCGCCACATCTGGTGGGGCGGCGATATGGAAGACTACCAAGGAGTGCTTGATGGTGAGTTATATAGCTATACCATCGCGATGCTTTTGTCCTCGGCGGCGCTTTTGTTCTATGCGTTTTCCCGTCGCAATTTGATGCTGCGGCGGTTTGCTATGATCGGCATTGGTCTCACGATTGCGAAGGTGTTCCTGATCGATATGTCGGGGCTTGCGGGCCTCATTCGGGTCGCTTCCTTCCTTGGCCTCGGGTTGTCGCTTGCGGCGCTTGCGTGGATCAACGGCAACATGACGCGCCAATGGGATCGCAGTCCAAATCAAAACGACAACACTTAGCATTCAGATAGGGTTGTATCTCTCGCACGACGGGCCTAAAGAGCGCGGTTCCTGCGGACGATAAAGGTGCCTTACGATGAATGCTTTGGGAATTGATTTTGGGACATCCAACTCTGCAGCGGGAGTTTTGGTCAACGATAAACCCTTCTTGATTGAGGTTGAGGCGGGCGAGAAAACATTGCCAACAGCCGTGTTCTTTCCCCAGAATTCGGCGGAAATGCGGATCGGAAGTGCAGCCAACCGCGCCCTAATTCAAGGCGAAGAGGGGCGTTATATGCGCGCCCTCAAGAGCGTCCTTGGGACGTCTTTGATGCATGAAAAACGTCGGATAATGGGCGCCGAAATGACGATCAGCGATATTATCGCGCGGTTCCTTGAGGTGTTGAAAATTCGGGCCGAGGCCCAATGTTATACGACATTTGAGCGGGCGCTTTCGGGGCGTCCCGTGCGGTTTCACTCCAAGGATGAGGGGCGCAATACGCAGGCGCTGGCCGATCTGACGGAATGCTACCTAAAGGCGGGTTTCAAAGAAGTATCCTTCATGCCGGAGCCCGAAGCCGCAGCCTTGGCCAGCCATGCGCGCCAAGATGGTAGCCTTGGATTGGTGGTTGATATTGGCGGCGGGACCTCGGATTTCACGGTGTTTCGCACGCAAGCTGGCACGCAGGAAATTTTGGCGAGCCATGGTGTGCGACTTGGAGGAACCCATTTCGATAAACGGCTCAGCGTGCGTCATGTGATGCCACTTTTGGGCAAAGATTCCTTGATTGGTAAAGAGTTCGGAGAGGGCGCATTGGCCGCCCCGAGCGCGATATTTCAAGACTTGGCGACTTGGGAGAAAATCCCGTTTCTCTATACGCAACAGACACGGTTGGCGATGGCGAAGCTTGGGAAACTGGCCCTTGAGCCTGTGTTGTTTTCACGCCTGCTCACCGTCTTGACCGAGGAGTTGGGACATGAGGTCGCTTTTGCTGTCGAGCGGGCGAAAATTCTGGTGAACCAAGAGGACCGCTCCGACGCGCGAATTGATATGAAAATGATTGAAGCGGGCCTGTTTGCCGTCATGTCAGACCAATCCATGGCCGACTCCCTTGCGGAATATGGCGCAGATATTCGCGATGCAGCCAAGGAAACGCTCGTGTTGGCTGGCGTGTCGGAGGCACAAATCGAACAGGTCGTTTTTGTCGGGGGTTCAAGCCTTATGTCGATCGTGGATGATGGCATGCGGTCCGTATTTTCCGCCGCTGAGTTCTTGTATTCAGAGGCCTTTACCGGTGTTGTCGACGGGCTTGCTATAGCGGCGTCCCGTCAAAGCTAAGCGGGTTAGCCAGACCGGAGGGGCAGCCGAACGAGCGAGGCAACCGCAAAAAAGATTGCCACGACACAAACAATGGTCGGCCCCGCAGGCGTGTCGTAGATCAAGGCCGCTTGTAGACCCAAAATGACCGATGCCGCTCCGATTCCGATGGAAATAAACGCCATACTTTCGGGGGTTTTCGCGAAGGGGCGCGCGGCGGCGGCGGGCATAATGAGCATCGCTGTGACCAGTAAAACGCCCACGACTTTGATAGCAACGGCCACAACCAGAGCCAAAGCAATGGTCAGGATCAACTGCTCTCGTTTGGGATCGATTCCGCTGGAATAGGCCAAGCCGGGACTAAGGGTCGAGGTTAGAAAGAGCGACCAACGCCAGACCAAAAGCGCGAGGATAACGGCTGCGCCGCCCCAAATTGCGGCTAAATCCATGGTCGTAACAGCAAGGATTTCCCCAAAAAGATAGGCCATAAGATCGACCCGCACACCATCGATAAATGAGATCGCGACGAGGCCAAAAGCGAGAGCGGAGTGGGACAAAACCCCGAGGAGGGAATCCGTTGAATGGTTGCGGCCACTGAGGGTTGAGACGAGGATTGCCATTAGGAGGGCGACGGCAAGGACGCTTGCGAAGACCGAGATGGAAAACCCAAGCGCGATTGCGACACCGAGGATGGAGGCATGGGCGGTGGCGTCGCCAATATAGGCCATCCGCCGCCAGACAACGAAACACCCAAGTGGTGCGGCCGCAAGCACAAGACCGAGGCCGGCCAATGTGGCGCGGAGCATGAAATCATCCAGCATTTTGATTCTCGTGGCCACAGTTTGGGCCGTGTTCATGGTCGTCGTGGCTGTGGCTATGTTCGTGGCGGTACAGCGCAAGTGCGCCCCCCGTTCCGGTGCCAAAGAGCGCACGGTATTCAGGTGCCGAGGCTACGATATCGGGTGTTCCGTGGCAGCACACATGACCGTTGAGACAGACGACGCGATCGGAGGCAGCCATCACAACATGCAGGTCGTGGCTGACCATTAAAACGGCACATCCGAGTTGCGAGCGCACGTCTTCGATCTGTTGGTAAAAGGAAGCCGCTCCGGGTTGATCGAGACCCTGTGTGGCTTCGTCGAGAATAAGCAAGTTGGGTTTATGGAGCAATGCCCGCGCAAGCAGCACGCGTTGAAGTTGCCCCCCCGAGAGGTCGGCCATCGCGGTGTCGGCGATATGTCCAGCGCCGCCAGCGTCCAACGCCGCAGTGACCTCCGCAAGGGGGTGGCGTGTTGGCAAGCTGAGGAAGCGTTTCACAGAGAGCGGCAGGCTGGGATCAAGTTGGAGTTTCTGCGGGACGTAACCGATCTTGAGGTTTTCCGCCCGCGTGATTTTTCCGTCGCTCGGGATGGCGCCAATAAGCGCTCGCAGCAGGGTCGTTTTGCCCGAACCGTTCGGTCCCACAAGGGTGACGATTTCACCGTTCTCTATGTGAAAATCGACGGCATCCAGCGTTGTTTTTGACCCGTGTTTTACCGTGAGCTTTTCTGTGGAGATCAGTTTCATACCGTGTCCGATTGGCAATTTGGGCACAGACCGAGCGCCTCAACAACGGTGCGTTCAATTTTGAAACCTAGGTCGTGCGCCTGTTCATTGAGCAAGGGCGCGCAGAAGGTTTCGACGACGCCGTCGCACTCTTTGCAGATTAGAAAGGCGGGCGCATGATGCTCTCCGGGATGCATACAGGCGGCAAAGGCGTTTAGTCGTTCGATCTTATGGGCAAAGCCGTTGGACACCAGAAAATCCAGCGCCCGATAGGCGACAGGAGGTTGGGAGCCCAAGCCTTCGGTGCGGAGATGGTCGAGGATTTCATAGGCCCCGAGGGCACGATGTTCGATCAGCAGGATTTCCATCACACGTCTGCGGACGGGTGTGAGTTGAAGCTTCTGCGCGCCACATTGCGCCTCAACCGAAGCGATGCCGGAATCGATGCAATCCTTGTGGTCGTGGTGTTCAAATCCATGGGTCGGCATAAGATCTCAGTCTGTTGGGTTCTGACTTGTAATGTTATATTATTACATATAAGTCGAGGCCAAATTTAGTTTTAGAGGAAAAAAAGTTGAAAAATCTATTACCCGTATTCGTTGCCGCCATCGTTTTTGGACAATCCGCACATGCCAAGGCGCCCAATGTCGTGGTTGATATCGCGCCGATCTATGCAATTGCCGCGCAGGTTATGGAGGGTGTTGGGACGCCCACATTGATAGTGGAACAAGCGGCCTCACCACATGATTTCTCATTGCGCCCGTCACATGCACGCGGACTTCAAAACGCGGACGTTGTTTTTAGTGTCAGTCCCGACTTAACGCCATGGCTTGTGAAAAGCTTGGAGACTTTGGCCGACGGGGCCGAAATTGTGTTCTTGGCAGAGGTTTCAGGGACGAATTTGTTGGAGGCACGCGAGGAGGAAGGGCACTTTGATGAGGAAGAGCACGCCGATGAGGGGGGCCATGCGCATGGTGAATTTGATCCCCATAGTTGGCTTGACCCAGAAAACGCGGTGCTTTGGGCCGGAGAAATGGCGCGCATTCTTACGGAAATTGACCCTGAAAACGAGTCGGTATACAAAGAGAATGTTGCGACTTTTGAAGCTCAGATGGCCGCGCTTACGCAGGGCATCCAAGAGAGGTTTTCCGATCTCGGCGGAGTGGAATACTTCGTTTATCATGATGCATTTCAGTATTTTGAAAATCGATTTGAGGTCCCCTCCTTTGGGGCGATAACGGATACAGAAGCTGTTGATCCAGGGCCACGCAGGCTACAAGATGTTCGTGACAAGATCGCTCAGTCGAACGTCAAATGTCTGGCTGTTGAGCCAGGATTTAAGTCGGGAATTCTTGACGCGATTGCCCCAAATGGTGGGCTGGACATCGTGCAAATGGATCCATTGGGGGCGACCTTGCCCTTAGACAAAAACCTATATGGCGCAACGCTCGCAAATATGGCGCAGGCGTTGACCGCGTGCCTTAAGAGCTAAGCTCGCAGATGGTGCATTTGCCCTGCTGGAATCTGCTTTGTGTGGCAGGTTCCGGCGTGTTTTAAGAACGGGCGGCCCGCCTCTGCGAGGATGCTCTAGTCCCACACGACACTATCTAGAAGTGTGCGCCGCGCCGATTTAAGGTGGACAGTAAACCCATTTTTTGCGGCGTCCTTGCTGCCCGAAAGGAGCGCTCGAATGACCACTAGATGCTCCTTGGCTGCCTGAATGTTGCGCTCTTTTTCGTAGGTTTTATTCCACCGGTAATGAAAGTGGAAAATCAGCGAAATGAGCACATAGAAATCGGAGATGAAACGATTGCCAAGCTTTTCAATAAGCACACGATGAAAACGCTCATCTAGGCGGGAAAATTTGAGGTAGTGGGTGTCGATATTCTCGAGTAAATCAACGTGAGCCACCTCTAGCGCTTGCAACTCAGCGCGGGATTCAGGGGACATGGGAGTTTCACAAAAATTCCGCAACGTCCGAAGCTCAAATATTTCGCGCACGTCAAACAACTCCTCGGCGAAATCTCGGGTGAAACCAAGGAGTACCCAGTGGCGATTGGGCTCTTTCTCGATCAAGCCAAAGCGGGAGAAGCGGATGAGATACTCGCGGATCGCTGACGAACTAACGCCGAATTCTCTTGCCAATTCACTTTCTCGAAGGACCGATCCGGGTGCCAAATCGCCACCAAGAATATAGTCCATAAAAAGAGTGTCGACTTTTTCACTGGCCGAGCGTGTTTCCTCAATTGCGAAATAGTCGATAGGGGCGGGCATGCGAAGAACGGTTTTTAACCGCCCGTCCCAATGGATAACTTTCGTTTGATCTAAATGCTCCAAAACGACGCGAATTGTCGTGCGACTTGTTTTAAGTTTTTTGGCAAGCTCGGTTTCTGGGGGCAGTTGGCTGGTGATATCAAGGTCGCGAATACAATCCAAACATCGGTTGTAAGCTTCTTTGTAAACACTATTGCTGCGCGACACGGATGGCTCTCAATGCTGGCTACTCAGGTTGTGGTGCCATGTTTCAATCATAAATTTTCATTGGTGGCAAAAAGTATCTTAGCGGCGTTTAAAGGCGTATCCCTTCGTCGATGGGCCCGCAGTAAGGGGTGATCAAAATTTCGCTTCATCGATTTGCATGGGTGTTCGTGGTTTTTATTGCATAAAAGAACATATTCGCGTTGTCCGAGCATGGGGTTCGAGATAGATTTCTCAGAGTAGAGGCGGAAAAGCTTTAAAGAGTTGTTATCTCCAAGCCTTAAGGCCGATGATTTTGAACAAATGGGATGAAAAGAATGAACAAAGCGACCGAAACACCTATTTTTCAGTTTGGAACAAGTCGATTTCTACAAGCGCATGCGGACCTTTTTGTCGATGAAGCCTTGAAGCGCGGGGAGGCCGTGGGGAAAATTTCGGTAGTGAAAACCACGGGGGATTCCTCAAGGGTTGCGCGCCTTGAGGGGTTGACCCAAGTTGATGGATATCCAGTGTGCATCAAGGGTTTGCAGGCAGGAGTTCCGATCGACAGCGAGCAACGTATTCAATCGGTTGCGCGCACATTTACGACCGCGCAGAACTGGGATGCGTTGGTTGCGTGTTTCGTTTTCGAGGCGCAATATGTCCTTTCCAACACAGGCGATCGCGGCTTTGCAGCGCAGCCAGCGGACGGTGGAAGTACTTTTGATCAAGCGATGTCCTACCCTGCGAAATTGGAGCTGCTCCTTCGGGCGCGCTTTGAGGCGTCGGCGCGGCCATTGACGGTGATGCCTATGGAATTGATCGTCAAAAATGGTGCGATTTTGAAGGCGCGCGTGCTGGATCTCGCGTCGGGGCAATCTTCGCAATATTTGGAATGGTTAACATCAGACGTGCTTTGGATGGACTCGCTTGTGGATCGGATTGTCTCTGAGCCGCTTGAGCCCGCAGGGGCGGTGGCCGAACCCTACGCGCTTTGGGCGATCGAAAATCAGGCCAGATTTGTCGCGCCCTGTGTTCATCCGTGCATTGATATCGTTGACGATTTGGAAATTCCTGAGGCTTTGAAGCTATTTATCCTCAACTTAGGGCACACGTATTTGGCCGACAATTGGCGTGCCGAGGAAACACCCCCAGCTTATGTCCGAGAGTATCTGGATAATGCTACTGTCTTGGCTGATCTTAACGATTTATATGAAGTTGAGGTTATTCCAGCCTTCACAGCCGCAGGCCTTGAAGGAAAAGCCCGCGCTTATGTGGAAACGACGATTGATAGGTTTCGAAACCCGTTTTTGGATCACAAAATCGCCGATATCGCGGGAAATCACGCTGAGAAAATCCAGCGCCGCATTGCAGATTTTTTAGCTTGGGCGCACAAGAACGGCGATACCGGTCTGAAGCCGCGACTAGAAAATATTGTACAAAAAGCAAAAGAGGAATCGTAATGTTTGCCAAAAGTAGAGTTGGGAAAACCGATGTCGAAACAAGCCTAGTGTCATTTGGCACGACGGGTATTGCAAACATTTTTGTCGAGGTCTCGGAGGAGGCTGCGCAGGCGGTTTTGGAGGCGGCGTGGCAAAGTGGCATTCGTTATTTTGATACCGCGCCACACTATGGCCGCGGGCGCGCAGAGGCGCGTTTAGGGGTTTTTTTGGCTACGAAATCGCGGGATGAGATTGTTATCTCAACCAAAGTTGGGCGCGTTTTGCGGCCAGGAAAACAATTGGCCGTCGCCGAAGATTTCGTTAATCCGCTCCCGAATGACGTGCATTATGACTATTCCGCGAAGGGTTTTGAAGAGAGCCTTGTAAGCAGTATGGAGCGCCTTGGAACCGATCGGATTGATATCGTTTTCGTACACGATATCGGCGTTGTGACACATGGCGCAGGGAATGCTGCTCATATGAAAGACCTCTTGGAATCGGGTTTGCCCTATCTTGAGAGCCTTAAAGAACAGGGGAGAATCGGGGCCTATGGTCTGGGCGTGAATGAAAATGAGGTCTGTGTGGAGGTGCTAAAATCCCACCCCTTGGATGTTATTTTACTCGCTGGACGCTGGACCTTGCTAGATCGGACCGCCGAAGCCGAATTGATTCCGATGTGCCGTGAAATGGGCGTGAGCCTCGTATTGGGCGGGGTTTTCAACTCGGGTATTTTGGCGACGGGGCCGACGGAGGGCGCTCGTTTCAATTATGCTCCGGCAAGCGCCGACATTCTGGCGCAAACGCGTGCCTTGGAGGAAAAATGCGCTGCCTTTGATGTTCCACTTGCGACGGCCGCCTTGCATTTCGGGTTTTCAAAACCCGAAGCTGCGAGCGTTTTAATCGGGACGGGAAAAGTCTCCTCCCTCACGCGCAATTTGGAAGCCATCCAAGCGCCGTTCCCCGAAGCCTTGGCTAAAGAGGTTTTCTAAAACGCGCGCGGGGGATTTCTTGGTTGCCGCGCGGGGAGACTTGTATAAAACAGGGGCTTGCCAATATATCCGGTGCGTACCGGAGCTTTCTGCGCTGTGAAATAAGGTGATTAAAATGACGAAAAGCTATGTGACGACGCCCATCTATTACGTAAATGCGGCCCCTCATTTGGGACATGCGCATACGACCGTCATGTGCGACATCCTCATTCGCAACAGGAAAGCCAACGGGGTTGAAACGCGATTTTCGACGGGGTGCGATGAGCACGGCCAAAAGAACCAAGAGTCCGCCGAAAAGCTGGGCTTGCCCGTAGATGAATACCTTGATCTGCGCTCGGCGGAATTCAAGAAAGCGTTTGATTTGTTGAACGTGGATTACGACTATTTTGTCCGCACCAGCCGCCCGTTCCACAAAGAGCGCGTGGCCCAAATGGAGCAATCCATGATGGACGCGGGCTTGATCATCAAGAAGGAATATTCGGGGATTTACTGTAAGGGCTGCGAGCAGTTCAAGACGGATTCTGATCTGAATGAGGACGGGCAATGCCTTGACCACTCGAACCTTTTTGTCGAGGAAATCACTGAGGCGAATTACTTCTTTCCGATGGAGCCTTTCCGTCAACGCTTGTTGGATCACATCGCGGAAAATCCCGATTTTGTGCAGCCACAGAAGTTTTTGACCGAGCTTAAAAACATGCTCAAAGACCCGCTCGAAGATCTGTGTATTTCGCGGCCAAAATCGCGGGTTTCCCTTGGGGTCGAGTTGCCATTTGATTCCGATTATGTGACCTATGTTTGGTTTGATGCGCTGATCAACTACCTCACGAACTTGGGGTGGCCGGATAATAATTACCAAGACTACTGGGCCGAAGTTGAGCATGTTATTGGCAAGGATATCCTTAAAACACACGGGGTTTATTGGCCGATTATCCTTATGGGGATGGGCGAAACCCTTCCCAAGAAGCTCTCGGTACACGGGCATTGGCTGGGAAGTGGCGGCGTGAAAATGTCCAAGTCGCTTGGCAATGTTGTGGACCCGTTGGTTGTAGTTGAGAAGTTCGGCGCGGATGCGCTGCGCTATTATCTTGCGCGCCATATGCGGGCCGAAAACGACAGCCAGATTTCTGTGGAATTGATCCAGACCGCGTATAATGGCGAGTTGGGAAATAAGGTCGGAAACCTGCTGTCGCGGGCGGCTAAATTCGCCTCCGATCGGTTGGACGGCAAAGTGCCTGCGAAGGGGGCTTTGACGGCGGAAGATGACGCCGCACGGGCCGCAGCGATGAAGGCCGCACTTGGGTTTGCCAATGTGTTTAAGCTGGCGGAAATTTCGTCCCGCACCGAAGCTTTGATCGTGGCAGCAGACGAGTTGAATACCTATTTCACCGAGCAAGCGCCGTGGAAGTTGCTCAAAGATCCAGAAACTGAAGCGCGGGGACAGACTGTTTTGTATGTGACGCTTGATAGTTTGCGGGTGTTGCTGGAGGCCTTCCGTCAAATCATTCCTGTGTCGGCAGATAAAGCCTTGGCGATTTTGGATTGCCCGATTGAAGTGGGGCCTATTTGGACCCCGAAATTGGATCGCTTGCAGAGCGGTGCGCAGTTTGGGGAAGTTATTCCGCTGTTTCCGCGCATTGCCGATTGAGGCGATAAATGGTCGAAAGTTTAAAAAAGGGCGCCTCGAAAAGGCGCCCTTTTTAAATTCTTTAAAGTTTTTAAACTTCGGTTGAAACCATCCCGATGCGTGCCATTTCGACCCAATAGTCGGGGAATGTTTTTCCGACGCAATTTGGGTCTTGGATAATGATGCCCTCCACCCGAATGGCCGCGAGGGCGAAGCACATCGCGATGCGGTGATCGTTGAATGTGCGGATTTCGGTGGTTGCGGCATCGGGTTTGATGTTGGGCGCGCCGTTTACCAAAAGATCGTCGCCTTCGACGGTGGCCAAAGTGGCGTTGATGCGGGTGAGACCTTCGCGGAGGGCTTCGACGCGGTCGCATTCTTTGACGCGTAGATTTTTCAATCCGATAAAGCGCACCGGTGTTTCGTTGAAGGCCGCCAAGACGGCCAATGTTGGGACGGCGTCTTGCATTTGAGAGCCGTCCACGACGGCGGGCATGTGGGGGAATTGTCGGATGACGTCGAGCGCTTTGGCATCTGGCTGGGCGGTTTCGCCTTCTTTGGTGTTGGAGATTGAGACCTCGCCCTTTGAAAGCGCGTCGGCGGCCCAAAGGTAGGTGCAGGCGGAATAGTCGGGTTCGACCGCATAGTCGGGCGCGCGATATTCTCCCGCAGGGACGATCCATTTGCCCGCGGGATCGGTTTCGACCGTGACGCCGAATTCTTGCATGATGCGGGTTGTGACATCGAGATAACCCGCGCCGTCGAGGCCATTGGCGTTTTTGAGGGCGATTGTGAGGCCTTTTTCAAGGCGGGGTGCGATCATCATCAGGGCGGAGATATATTGGGTGGAGAGGCCAGCGTCGATTTCAACATCGGTGGCGAGGTTTTTGGCGCCGCCCGTGAGGGTGACGGGGGGGCAGCCCGTGGCGCTTGAGGCGGTGAAACCAAGGTCGTTGAGGGCGGAAATCAGGGGCTGAATGGGGCGGCGTTGCATGTCTTCGTCGCCGTTGAGGACGGTCGTGCCATCGGCCAAACAGGCCGCGGCGGTGAGGAAACGGGCAGTTGTGCCCGCGTTGCCGACGAAAACCTCGCCTTTTGGGGGGACGAGTTTGCCTGTGCTTTTGACGATGGTTTCGACGGGGTTCACGGCACTGACCGAGACACCAAAATCGCGCAGGGCTTGGGCCATAAGCTCGGAATCCTTGCTTACTAAACAGCCTGTGAGTTTGGTTTCGCCCACAGAGAGGGCGGCGAGCAGGAGGGCGCGGTTGGTGATGGATTTGGAACCGGGGACGGCGACGGAGCCTTTGAGGGTCTGGTCGTTGACGGACAAAAGGATCTTGGTGTCAGTAGAGGGGTGCGTCATTTGGAGATCCTTGCTGTTGGCGGTCATGCCTGTTTTACGCAGGCGTGCGCGGTGTCGCAACAGGGGATTCCGAGGCTGGGAGGTTTCAGCCTCGGAAAGATGTTGAGGGTTAGCGTGCGGCCCAAAGGGCGCCACGTTCCATCAGGGTTTTCATCTCTGGGACGTTAAATTCATCCGCGATGTGGCCCAAGGCAGAATAGAAGACGCGGCCCTTGCCGAAGCGGCGTTTCCAAGCGACGGGCATGGTGACGCCGTCGATTTCGTCAAAACGGCTGCCGTCGAATGTGGTGGTCGCGAGGACTTCGATCGAGGGGTCGATGTGCATGTAATATTGCTCGGAATGATAGGCGAAATCGCTAAGACCTGCTGTGATCGGATCGTCGGTTTTGGTGATTTGGATGGTGTAGTCGATGATGTCGCCCGGATGTGCAACCCATTGGCCGCCCGTCATAAATTGATAGTCTGGTTCGTTGCGGAAACTGTCGCACATGGTGCCGTGGAATCCGGCAAAACCCGAACCCGCGCGCACGGCGGCGAGGAGATTAGTGAGCTCTTCTTTTTCGATCGTCGACATGGTTATGACGGGCATGATGAGATCAAAACGGCCCAAATTTGGGTCAGAGAAGGCTTCGGTGGAGGCATCCATGGTGACGTCGAAACCTGCGGCTTCGAGGGTGGATTTCATGACGTTTGCGCTGGCTTCGGGGGTGTGGCCTTCCCAGCCACCCCATACGATGAGGGCAGTTTTCTTGGACATTAGATTTTCCTTTTTAGAGGTGGCCAAAGGGCAATTGGTCGGAGAGAGCGGCGGGGCGGGAACATTGGTGTTTGAGGGAGATTCGGCGGCCCGTTTCGGCGGATTTCAGGATGGATTCCATAGCTTCGAGGACATGGAGCGAGAGTTCGAGGCTGGCGCGGTGGGGGCGGCCGTCAAGGATGGCTTGGGCCATGTCCGCAAGGCCGATGACGCGGTAATTTCCGTCGCCGTATAGGTGGGATTGGGGGAGGGTTTCCCAGTCGCCTTTGCCTTTGCTGACCTGAATGTCGCCCTCAAAATGATTGGGGTCGGAGACGATCATGGAGCCTTTGGAGCCGTAGAGTTCGATGTGATTGTGATCGTGTTTATGGACGTCAAAACTTGTTGTGAGGGTAACTTGGGCGCCGCAGGTGAAGCTCAGGATTGCGGAAATATGGGTTTCGACATCGACGTTGAAAACCTCCGCTTGGCGCGGGCCAGAGGCGATTTCGCGCTTGGCGTAGGAGGCTTTTGCGACGCCTGTGACGGCCTCGATGGAGCCGATCATGTTGATGAGGGCAGTGATGTAATAGGGGCCCATATCCATGAGGGGGCCGCCGCCGGATTGATAATAAAAGTCGGGGTTTGGGTGCCACGCTTCGTGGCCGGGGCACATCATATAGCAGGAACCCGCGAGAGCCGCGCCGATGGTTCCCGCGTCGACGGCGTCGCGGGCAGTTTGGTGTGCGCCGCCAAGAAATGTGTCGGGGGCGCAGCCGACGCGGAGGTTTTTGCGCTTGGCGAGGGCGGTGAGTTGGGTGGCTTCATCGACGGAAATGGCGAGGGGTTTTTCGGAGTAAGCGTGTTTGCCAGCTTCGAGGATTTTGAGGCCCACAGGCACGTGGTGTTGGGGGGTTGTGAGGTTGAGGATCAGCTCAATTTCGGGGTCGGCGAGCATGTCGTCGACCGTAAGGGATTGAATCCCATAGGTTTCGGCCTTGGCGGAGGCTGCGTCCATATTGATGTCGGCGCAGGCCACGATGGACAGGACGGGGAATTGGGGTGCTGCTTTGAGATAGGCGTCGGAGATGTTTCCGCATCCGATAACGCCGACCTTGATGGTGTCTTTCATAGTGCCTCCTGCGCGATCCATGGCGCTTTGTAGAATTCCTTGAGCACAAGCGCTGTGGCCCCGAGCGCGACATGTTGCAGGTCTAGGGGCAGGAATTCGAGTTTTGTGGTTTGGAAATTATCTGTGGTCGCGTTGGCGCGAATGCTTGTGGTGATTTCCTGCGCGTATTTGGTGAGGAAAGAGGCGCTTTCGCAAGTTGTGACCAAGGTGTCGGGGTTAAACAGGTTCACGGCATGGGCGAGGGATTGGCCAAGGATGTCAGCGAGGGGTTTTGCTTGGGAGGGCGCGAGGTTTGAGAGGATTTCGCCTGTCGTTTTATGTGAATGGAATGCTTTTGTTAGGGCGGATTTCGAGAGGTAGGCTTGGGCGCAATCGGTTTGGCCGCAGGCGCAAATTTCGGCTGATCCTCGCACTTTGGTGTGGCCCAACGCGGGTCTGAGTTTTGGGGTGTTTTGGGTAGGGTCGGGCGCAAGGAAGCACATCTCAACGACGTCGTTGAGGACGACGACGGCGCAGCTTCCATCGGAGCGGTCGTACCATTGTTTCTTGAGGGCGAGAAGCTCGGCGTGGTTTTCGAGGAAGATGGCGAGGCCGGTTTTCTCGTGAAGGGCTTGGGAAAGGTGCGGGGCGATTTTTGCGAAGTCGGCGCCCTGGGCGCAGGCTCCTGAAATGGGGTCGATTAGGCCGGAAATGCCAAGGCAGAGGCCGTTGACTTTTCGGCTGTCGATATTTGCGGCGGCGCAGGCCTCAAGGAGGTGGGAGGCGATGAAATCAGTGAGAGCGTCGGGAGGTAAGTGCAAGAAATCCTTTGAGTGATGGGCCGTGAGGATGACATCGCCGCGAAAGTTGGCGAGGGTGAGGGTAAGGCCGTTTTCCGTCAATGCGGCACCAAACGCATAGGCCGCATCGGCAACGAGGGCCAAGTTTACGCGGGGGCGGCCACGGGAGGCTTCGTCGGTGTGGCTGACCTCGATGAGGCCCGTTTCAAGGAGGCCGCCAGTGATTGCGGAGACGGTTGTACGACTGAGTTGGGTGAGATTGGTGATTTCGACGCGGGAAATAACTTCGTGTTTGCGAATCGTCTCAAGGACGCTGAACTTGTTGATTTCGCGCATTAATAAGGGGTCTGAGATCTTGAGAACCATTCAGGAATCCATTTAGTTTGGAGTCCTGAATAAATATTTTTGGCGCATTTTTCAAGCAGAGTTTCAGCAGATTAGAGGCTGTCGGTGTCGAGATAGATCGGGAGGTGGTCGGAGGCCTTGCGGGTTGTGTCGGATGTGAACACGCGACATTCGGAGGAAACGACCTCACGCGAGACGACAAAACGGTCGAGGGGCAGTTTGGGGCGGGCGGTGTGAAAACTCGGCCCTGGTGTGAGGACGTCGAACTGTTTTTCAAAGACCTGACAGGCGGCACCGTGCAGGCGCCATTCGTTGAAATCACCAGCAAGAACGCAGGGAGTTCCCGAGGGCATACTCGCCATATAATCCGTCAGTGCGGCCGCTTGTTTTGCGCGCATTGTTGTTTGTAAGCCGAGATGCGCGCCGATGACGCGGAAGGGCTTGGACCCTTTGGTTTGAAAAAGGGCGGAAACCGCACCGCGCGGTTCAAACGAGGGCAGGGGGACGCGCTCAAAGGAGAGGAGTTCGACGCTTGGCCCGTAGAGGATCGCATTGCCATGCCAGCCGACACTCAATGGGCGCTCGGCGATATCGACGAAATCGTACTGAATTCCGTCTGGATCAACAGGCGAAGGGAGCGTGCCTTGTCGGGAGCCCACCCGTTTGTCGACCTCTTGCAAAAGAACAATGTCGGCGGAAATTTCACGGAGAACTTTGAGAATTCGGTCGGGATCGCGCTTCCAGTCAAGGCCGACGGATTTACGGATATTATAGCTGGCGATGCGCATTTTAAATCATTCGTCTTTGAAAGGTCGGCGTAATGGTGACGTATGACGGGGCGAAGCACAAGGTGTCAACACCCATGAAACGTTCCGAATTCAGCGAGTCTGCGTACGGCGCTGTAGGGGGGATTTAAGGCCAGTTTGATAGGAATGACCTCTGTCTGGGCCTTGTGCCTTTTGCTCTCAAAACAAGACCACCACCGTTTTTAACGTGCTGTAGTGGGGTGTTTTGGGGCTGCGGATCCCGTGAATGTGGAAAGGTTTATTGATGAACAAAGCGATTACAGAGGGGCTGGTTTTTATGCCGCCGACATTTGCAAACGGGTTGGATGTTTGGTCCTCTCAGAATGGGACGGCGGGGTCGGATACATATGCGGGATCCGGAAATGCGGCTTATGTGCCTGCGGATCAGGATTTTGGCGGCTGCTTGGAATTGTTGAAAACGCAAACGACTCAACAGCTTCGCTGGATGGGTGAAACGCCGATGCTGCCTGGCTGTTATTTGCGCGTCACGGCGCGGGTGAAGGCAATTAGCGGGAATTTGCCCTCAATCCAGATCGCGGGTTGGGCCGGAGACGCGGCGAATAACCATGTGGGCGGCATCGTCGAGGTCGGCCCGACGAAGGCCCTCACTGCTTATGGTAAGGTCGTCGAGGTCTCGGCCATTGTTGGGACAGGCGCGCGTCCGGGTGTCGATTTGGCATGGGGCATGGCGCCGTTATATGGCCACTTCGGGCTGAACCTGACGGGGGCCAACGGAGCCGTCGTGCGGATTGACGACATCAAAATCGAAGACGTCACCAGCGTGTTTCATCGCACAATGATGGATTGGGTTGATGTGAAGGATTACGGGGCGATTGGCGATGGCGTGACCAATGATGTCGCGGCGTTTGAAGCGGCGGATGCGGCGGCAAACGGGCGGGAGGTTTTGATCTCGGACGGGGTGTATTCCCTTCCGAGCAACGTGACGTTCCAAAACCGCGTGAGATTTCAAGGCTCGCTGACAATGCCCGTAGAGGCACGCCTTTCGTTGACGAAAAACTATAACCTTGGGGCCTATATCGCGGCCTTTGGCGGCGATGAAGTGCTTGCGTTTAAGAAGGCGCTTCAAGCTCTGTTTAATTATACCGACCATGAGTCGCTGGATATGCAGGGGCGCCGGATTGAACTGACGGAACCGATCGACGTTCAGGCGGTGGTTAGCAATATTTCGTCCTTTGCTGTGCGGCGGGTGATTAGAAATGGCCAGTTCAACGTTGTTTCTGGACCGAACTGGAATGATGTGGTGGTGACGTCCATTGCCTCTTATTCCACGGGTAATTCTAATGAGCTCACAAGTGTCGCCAATATTGCGAATATTCAGGTCGGATCGCTGGTTCAGGGCGCGGGTGTGGGGCGTGAAATCTATGTAAAGGCGGTGAACGTCGGGGCGCAAAAGCTGACGTTGAGCCAGCCTCTTTTTGCGGCGGCGGGCACCCAGAACTACACCTTCAGGCGGTTCAAGTATGTGCTTGATTTTAGTGGCTTCTCGGGATTGGACAAGTTCGTACTGTCGGATATTGAATTTCAATGCGCGGGGACGGCGAGCGCGATTTTGCTGGCGCCGGACGGATTGACGTTCCAAGTGCGGGATTGCTTTATTACTAAGCCGAAAAGCCGTGGAATTACCTCTCCGGGGACGGGATGTCAGGGGATGCTGATTGATCGCTGCCAATTCCTGTCCAATGAACAGAGTACCCGATCACAAGACCGGTCGTCTGTGGCCATCAACGTCAATTCCAACGACTCCAAAATTCGCGATAATCGCGCGGTAAAATTTGGTACTTTTGGCGTTTGGAACGGCACAGGGCACCTCTTTTCTGGCAACCATTGGTTCCAAGGCGATGGCGAAACGGACGGTATTCGCAAGGCGGGTCTGGTGTTCACAACGGCTAACCCCAAGGCGACGGTGGTTGGGAATTATGTCGATAACAACTTTATCGAAATCACAAATGAGCATGATTCCTCGCCCGATTTTAACAACGAATTTGCCTTTGGTGGACTGACGATCACGGGGAATATTTTCACGGTAAATGACGTTGCACCGTGGTTCCATTGGATCGTTATCAAGCCTTACGGGGCGGGGCATTATCTCTCAGGGCTGAATGTTTCTGGCAATGTTTTCAGATCGTTGAACGGAAATATTGACCGTGTTGACCATGTAGATGAAACCTATGCAGGGCTTGATATGAATTCGGCGCGCAATGTTATTGTGCAGGGGAACACCTTTAATTTGGTGAACCAGCCGATTTATAATCCCCTGACCTTTAAGCACGTTGAGAATTCGGATTCGGCGAGTTGGGTGGTTTCGACGGAGTCGCTTCTTCCTTTTGGGGGCATGACCAAATCGATGGTGGGCCTTGTGCCGGATGGCAAAATTCTGCGCGCGTCCAACACGCATGTGACGGAATTCCCGTACTGCGCTCTCAAGCAAGGCGCGGATCAGGACGAGGTGCGGGTGAAGTGGTCGCAGGCCTGTCGCGGTACCGTTCATTTGACGGTGCGGATGGATAATCCCGTGTAAAAAAGAAAAGCGGGGGTGCGGAAACGTGCCCCCTTTTTGAATTTGGCGTTTTTTCTTCTATCAGCTAGGCTGAAAGGAGAGGAGGACATTTATGCCAATTATTTCCGTCGCCGCCCCCGTTCAAACGGTCATCACTACTTTTGAAATGACCCCGGGTACCTGTCAGGATTTGCTCGACGCACTGACCGACGCCTATGAGGTTTTTATCAGCAAACAACCCGGATTTATTGGGGCTGGCTTGCATGTGAATGATGCGCAAACGCGGATTGCCAATTACTCGCAATGGACGCGGCGCGAGGATTTTCAAGCGATGCTGCGCACGGAGGAAATGCGGGCTCGTAATCGCGCGATTAGCGACCTTTGCAAGAGTTTCGAGCCCGTTATGTATGAGGTGTCAGCAGTTTTTTAACTCTATTCAGGATACTGTGCTTGGCATTGAGCAATCCACGAAGCGGAGGCCTCTTGCAGGGAGGATAGTTTGATCTTGAGATCGGCTAGAATGCGCTTTTGTTCGGCGACATCAATTGTTTGCGGAGTTTCTACCGTGCGATTGTAGGTTTGTGGGCAGGCATAGGCGCGCCGATTCCCGTAATAACAGGTTTCGTAAACCGTGTAGGGCACATAGGAAATGTCGATGGCATAGCCGCGCGCGATGTTTAACTCGGTTTGTTCCGCCAGAATTGCAACCGTTTGGTACTCGCGCGTGGCGCCGTTGATACAACGTTGCTGTGGCGTGGCGCAGGCAACCAAAAGCACCATACCGGACAGCGTCGCCCCGAGGGTGAGGTGCTTGGTTTTGGGATGAATACGCAATGCTTTCTCCAATCGGGCCAAATATTCAACGAGGTTAGTCGATTTTAAAGCCTTAGAGAAGTCCTTCCCTTTCTAGAACTTAGCTTCGGATTTGCCGCGATAAGCGCGGGTGCCGCTTTTGCCTGCCGTGCTGCGACCACGTTTGTTGTTTGCCGTTTCGCTTGCCGCTTCAATCGCGGATTGGCGGGCCATGGGATCGTTAGAAACGGCAAGTTCAACCGCTTCCAAACGCCGAACCTCGTCGCGCAAACGCGCGGCTTCTTCGAATTCCAAATTCTCGGCAGCTTTGCGCATATCCACCCGCAGGCCGTCGAGATGCGCGGATAGATTCGCCCCGAACAACGGTTTTTCGATGACGGCGGTGACGCGATTCATGTCGACGTCGCCCTTGTAGAGGCCCGAAAGAACATCCTCGACGTTTTTCTTGATGGTTGTTGGGGTGATGCCGTTTGCCAGATTGTGGGCGATTTGCTTGTCGCGCCGCCTGTCTGTCTCGCCAATCGCGCGTTCCATGCTTCCAGTAATGCGATCCGCATACATGATGACGCGGCCCTCGGCGTTACGCGCCGCACGGCCAATGGTTTGGATCAGCGAGGTTTCGCTGCGCAAAAAACCTTCTTTGTCGGCGTCGAGAATGGCGACAAGGCCACATTCCGGAATGTCCAAACCCTCACGCAGAAGGTTGATCCCGATCAGTACATCAAAGGCCCCTAGGCGCAGGTCGCGGAGGATTTCGATGCGCTCAAGGGTATCAATATCACTGTGCATATAGCGCACTTTGATGCCCTGTTCATGCAGGTATTCCGTTAGATCTTCGGCCATGCGTTTGGTAAGGGTTGTGACCAAAACGCGATAGCCGCCCGCGGTTACTTTGCGGATTTCATCAAGAAGATCATCAACTTGGGTGGTGACAGGGCGGATTTCAATGATGGGGTCGAGCAGCCCCGTTGGTCGAATGATCTGCTCGGCAAAGACGCCTCCCGCTTGCTCCATTTCCCATTTTGACGGGGTCGCGGAAACGAAGATCGATTGGCTGCGCATTGCGTCCCATTCCTCGAATTTGAGGGGGCGGTTGTCCATACAGCTGGGGAGCCGGAAACCGTGTTCCGACAGCGTGCTTTTGCGTCGAAAGTCGCCTTTATACATGCCGCCGATCTGGGGCACGGAAACGTGGCTCTCGTCGGCGAAGACGATGGCATTATCAGGGATATATTCAAAAAGGGTGGGGGGCGGCTCGCCGGGGGCGCGGCCCGTGAGATAGCGCGAATAGTTTTCGATCCCGTTACAAAACCCCTGTGCCTCGATCATTTCAAGGTCGAATTTCGTGCGTTGCTCGATGCGCTGGGCTTCGAGGAGTTTTCCCTCGCTCTCGAATTGTTTCAAACGAATCGCGAGCTCGGATTTGATTGATTTTATCGCCTGTAGGAGAGTCGGGCGGGGGGTCACATAGTGCGAATTCGCATAGACGCGAACCTTTTCGAGCACATCTGTACGCTCACCCGTGAGCGTGTCGAACTCGGTGATTCCCTCAAGTTCGTCGCCAAAGAAGGAAAATCGCCAGCCGCGATCTTCGAGGTGACTGGGCCATATTTCGAGGCTGTCGCCGCGGACGCGAAAAGTTCCGCGCGAGAATCCCGCGTCGTTGCGTTTGTATTGTTGCGCGATGAAGCCGGCCATGATTTCGCGCTGTACATAGGTTTCGCCAGCGACCAAATCCTGCGTCATTTCGGTATAGGTTTCAGGGCTCCCGATGCCATAGATACAGGAGACGGAGGCCACGATAATGACGTCATCGCGTTCGAGGAGGGCGCGTGTCGCCGAGTGGCGCATGCGGTCGATCTGTTCGTTGATCTGGCTCTCTTTTTCGATGAAGGTATCGGAGCGGGCAACATAGGCTTCGGGCTGGTAATAGTCGTAAAATGAAACGAAATATTCGACGGCGTTGTCGGGAAAAAAGCCTTTGAATTCAGCATAAAGCTGGGCTGCGAGGGTTTTATTGGGCGCAAGAATGATGGCGGGGCGTTGGGTCGCCTCGATCACCTTTGCCATCGTAAAAGTTTTGCCCGTACCCGTGGCCCCCAGCAGGACTTGGCTCTGCTCACCGGAGTTTATTCCGTCAACCAGCTCCCGAATGGCAGTGGGCTGATCGCCTGCGGGAGAGAACTCCGAACTCAGCACAAAACGTTTGCCGCCTTCGAGTTTCTTGCGGCCGTTTGGGTTTTGTGGGGTCTGTGGGACGTTCATGAATCAGTTCCTTATTCGCCCACAGATTTGATCACTTTTTGTTCCACTTCAAGGGGGCGGAGGGGGATTTCCGTGCATTTGTTAATAAAGTGTTACGTGTTTAGGTTGAATTTTATGCAAAGCAATGCAACTTAAGCGAGTTTTTTACTTGCTTGGGGTAATTCTGGTGCGTAGGTTAACCAAGTAAGCAGCAGAAATGATTGTCGATCTAAGCGCACCCACCCACCCCAACCCACCCCGCTCCCAGTTTAGGTCGACAATCTACTTCCCCCCCCCAAAAAGAAGATAATTATCATGATGTCGCGCACCTTAACGTGCGTTCATACTTGCAATGCGGGCTGTTTCTTTGCGATAAGACTTCAAGTTTTTCAGGAGACCGCCATGCGCGCCCGTATCTATCAGCCAACCAGAAATGCCATGCAGTCGGGCATGGGAAAATCTAAAGTCTGGGTTCTTGAGTTTGCGCAAGCTTCCGCGCGTGACGTAGACCCATTGATGGGGTGGACAAGCTCCGATGATATGCAGAGCCAAGTTCGGCTTCGGTTCGACAGCAAGGATGCGGCGCTAGAATACGCGCGCGCCAATGGCATTGAGGCGAGTGTTCAAGAGCCAAAAACACGCAAGCCAGTTATCCGTGCAGGCGGCTACGGCGAAAACTTCGCAACGAATCGTCGGGGCGCTTGGACGCATTAAGTCGCGCTGGCGTGAGCCCTCGAACATGGTGGGGCCGTTCCATTTCCAAAAAGATGGGCTGTGTAAACTGAAAATTGCGCATAGTGCGGGGTTTTCCGCTTGAAATTCATGCCCGTCAGGCTATGAAAAGCAAATAGGTGCATCTCGCACCGAACAATGTGGTCCCATAGCTCAACTGGATAGAGCACCTGCCTTCTAAGCAGGGGGTTTCAGGTTCGATTCCTGATGGGATCACCATTTAGCCATTTAATTTGCTACCCATTGGACATAAGCGTACAAGCCGCAATCAAGAAGTTTGTTTATTGCTCCTTTTATCGAATTTTGACTTTAGGTGCATTATCGCGAGCTGGTTGCATCAATGTGCATCGCTCCATTTCGCTTTTTTGGCACGCTTGGTCTGGCGTCAGATCGTGTCAGCAGTCGCCTAAAGACAGATTCGACGTCTTCGCGGAGGTGACGAGCCCCGTAGCCTTGCCATTTTTGAGTATGGTTTTTACTGAGTTTGGATTGCGCCTAGATTTGTAAACGCTTTCCTAGTCGCGCCTCTTATTCCTGACTAGCGTTTTCAAGTCAGAGCAATCATGGAACATTTTATGCGTCAACTCCGTGGCATTCCTCCCTGATTAGAAAGACCATTTATTGCTATTTTGTTCGTGCGGACAGGGAGGGATCCCGGTGGCCTAGAACGTTGAAGACGGTGGATTTTTGACCCACGTTGATTTTAATTTGCGGCCATCCGAGATCAGAATCTTGCGCAATGCATCCGCTAAAAGCGCTTTCGAGATATTTACGGACACTCGTTGTCGGCTGGGAAAGTGTTCTATCTGCAATATGCCATTTTCATCAAATTTCATTTTTCGCCGTCTAAAATCGCCGGTCTCTAAGAAATCTGCCAAGGCATCTGGTTGATGTTTCCCCAAGGTTAACCTTACCCCCTTTCGTAGCAGAGAATAGCGAGCGGTCAGGTTCAATTCTGAGTAACTCACCTGATAGAATTTGAGATAGGGACAAGCGGCAGGTTTTGAATTCCCCGAACCCCATTCAACGGCTTATTCACATTGCGTACTCGCGCTAACAAAAGTTGGACCTTATACAAAACTTGAGGTTCCCCAATTGAAAGCAATTCAGCGTCGTTCAAGTCGGGAGGCGTGAGCTTCAATTGTATTTGCGATCCCTTTACATTTGATAGCTTGGCTTTCTGACCCGTTTTGTATTTGTGATAAATCTTGCGCGCTGGCGTCATTTCATTGCCACCTGATTTATGGGCCGTGACAGGTTTTACAAATTTTATTGGCCTCAATGTACGAAATTGCGGGCAGTACTTCCTATTTAGTTGTAATTCACCCCGTAAGGGATGTTTTATAGAAACTTCACCCTTTATCTTTACAAATATTTGACAAATATAACAGAGGCATTTACAAATTAGGGAAGGCGCATCTGCGTCACAAGATTTTAAAGGGCTGCACGATATGAAAGAAACTGACGCTGAACTCCACGAAATATTGATGAAAGTCAGTACGGCGACTCTGACAACAGCTATGTTTAAGCGTGGCTTTAAAAATATTTACATCCAAAATATTCATCGTATGAACCCGGGTCCGAATATGGTCGGATACGCTTATACGCTGCGCTATATTCCAGCGCGTGAGGACTTGGACGGGTTGGAAACTTTCGCCGATCCCCAAAATCCACAGCGCAAAGGAGTCGAAGAATGCCCAGAAGGCGCGGTATTCGTGATCGACTCGCGGGGTGACGCGAGTGCCGCTTCCGCAGGTGGCATATTGGCGACTCGACTAAGCGTTCTTGGTTGTGCAGGCATTGTGACCGACGGGGGATTTCGCGATGCCCCCGAGATATCGCGGATGTCGATGCCTGCCTATCACAAGCAGCCAAGTGCTCCAACGAACTTGACCAAGCATCACGCAATTGGCATTAACGAACCAATTGCTTGCGGTGGGGTTTCGGTGTTCCCAGGAGATATTCTCGTGGGGGATAACGAGGGCGTGGTCGTGCTGCCCAAGCATATTGCCCATGAGGTCGCAAACGAGGCAATAGAGATGACTGCATTTGAGGATTTTGTGCTTGAGCGTGTTCAGGCGGGCGCATCAACCTTCGGACTATATCCGCCGACGGATCCGGCAACAAAGGACTTATACTCAGCGTGGCGAGAAAAGAACAATCGATAGCAGAGATCGACAGTAATACGGCATTTAGAACTGCGGGACGTCCCGTCAGGGATCGAACCCTTTCGGATCGTGCCTACGAACGCATTGTCTCGATGATTGTTTTAGGCGAGTTCGCGGTCGGGGTTAAATTACCGACGGAACATGTTCTTAGTGAGAGTCTTGAGGTGAGTCGGCCAGTTCTGCGGCAGGCTTTAAAGCAATTGCGCGAAGACGGTTTGATCGTGTCGCGGCAAGGGTCGGGATCTTACGTTCAGCGCCGCCCCGACGGCTCAGTGTTGGATTTTGCACCCGTCGGATCGATTGCGGATATCCAAAGAACTTTCGAATTTCGGGCCGCCATCGAAGGGGAGGCCGCGTTTCTTGCGGCCAACCGGCGCACTGATCGGGATTTGCAAAAACTTCAAACGGCCTACGACGAACTTGACCGATGTGTGCAGGCAAACGAGCTTGGCGTGGATGCCGACGAGGCTTTTCATGCAGCAATTTGTGAAGCAGCAGACAATCAATATTTCACCTCGGCACGGAATTCCATGAAGGCGAATATCCTCACGGGCATGAATCTTACGCGCAACCTCTCGCTGACAATGCCCGCCTCGCGCCTTGAATTGGTACAGGGCGAGCACTTGGCCATTCTGAAAGCGATTAAGGTGTCTGATGCCGAGGCTGCGCGTTTAGCAATGCGAGTGCATGTTGAAAATGCGCGAAAACGCGTTTTTGACGGCGCTTAGGCTGGCACTTTGGTTAGGCCGTGGGCTTCGAGGAAATCATCGCGGCAAGGCGTGAAAGCATCCATCAAAACACCCCCTTCGAGGCAGAGGCATTCATGCATCGCCAGCGACGGAATGAGAAGCGAGTCGCCAGCTTCCAAAATGTGTGTTTTCCCCTCAAGGGTGAATTGGAACTTCCCCGAAGCCACAACGGTTGTTTGAGTGTGGGGGTGATTGTGGAGTGCACCGAGGCCCTCTTTGGCAAAGCGGAACTCAACCATCATAAGGTCATCGTTATAGCAAAGAATACGACGTTCGGCCCCCGGTCCTGAGGTCATCCAGTCGGAGGGGGCGTTAATGTTTTGCGTCATAATGCGCCTTTGATTAGAGGAAAATTGATGTTTATTTGTAAAATTACATGCGGATGGTGTCAACGCATCTTCGCAACACACCACGGCGTTTGACCCGCATTTAAACGTGCCGCGCTGTGAAATTCAAACGCACTACTCTCGGTACAGGTGGACTTCCTGCTTGTTTAGCAATTCTCATCTGGTACCGATGTGCCAACACCGTGCGGATATTTGCGCGGCGAAATGCAATAGACTATGCCAAGGAGGGCGAGAATTATGTTGATGGGTAAACACCTTATTGCTGGAGAATGGGTCGAAGGCGAAGGCGTCTTTGAAAACACACCTGTTTCTGGCGTTGCGGACAAGTTTTCCGTTGGATCGGCTGAATTGGTTGATCGCGCCGCACGTGCCGCAGAAGAGGCCTTTGTTGAATATGGCGTCTCTACACGGGCGTTCCGTGCGAAGTTCCTTCGCGAAATCGCAGATCAAATTGATGCACGCGGCGAAGCAATTACGGCAATGGGAACCAAAGAAACGGGCCTTCCCGAAGGTCGCTTGAATGGCGAACGTGGTCGCACGGTTGGGCAACTTCGCCTCTTTGCAGACCATATCGAAAAAGGCGTTTATCTGGATCGCCGTTTTGATGCGGCTCTTCCAGATCGCGAGCCGCTTCCTCGTCCTGAGATTCGCATGATGCAACGTCCTATCGGACCTGTTTCTGTTTTCGGCGCTTCCAACTTCCCGCTCGCGTTCTCCACGGCTGGTGGCGATACGGCGGCGGCGCTTGCCGCTGGGTGTTCTGTTGTTGTAAAAGGCCACTCCGCCCACCCCGGTGTGTCGGATATTGTGGCGCAAGCCATTCATGCGGCGATCGAAATTTGCGGTGTGCACCCCGGTGTGTTTAGCCAAATTCAGGGCGGAAATCGTGCTGTCGGCCAAGCCTGTGTTCAACATCCACTGATTAAAGCCGTTGGTTTTACAGGCTCACTTGGTGGTGGCCGTGCCTTGTTTGATCTTTGTGCGGCGCGTCCAGAACCCATCCCGTTCTTTGGGGAATTGGGCTCGGTTAACCCGATGTTCATGCTGCCGCATGCAGTCAAAACTAAGGGCGCGACGCTTGGCGCTGGCTGGGCTGCCTCCCTTACGATGGGCGCAGGACAGTTCTGTACCAACCCCGGAATCGCGGTTGTTTTGGAAGGTGACGAGGGCGCAGCTTTTGTCCACGCGGCGCAAGTTGCCCTTAGGCAAGTTGGCGCACAAACCATGCTGACGGACGGAATTGCGGCGGCCTATCATTCAGGTCGGGACCGTGTTGCAGGCTCGCAAGGCGTTCAAACGCTGCTCACCACGACATGTGATTTGCGCAACGCGACGCCCTATCTGTTCCAAACCACGGCGTCCGAATGGCTCGCGAACGAAGAGCTTGGCGAAGAGGTCTTTGGCCCCTTGGGTCTTGTAGTCGTTGCCAAAGATGAAGCCGAAATGCTCGCGGTTGCGAAAAGCCTCGTGGGGCAGCTCACATGTACGTTGCACATGGATGACGAAGATGCGCCTTTGGCCCGTCAGTTGCTCCCGATCCTTGAGCGCAAAGCTGGTCGTGTCTTGGCCAATGGCTTCCCAACTGGCGTAGAAGTTTGTGACACAATGGTGCACGGCGGACCTTATCCTGCATCCACGAACTTTGGTGCGACATCGGTTGGAACCCTTTCTATCCGTCGTTTCTTGCGTCCTGTGAGCTATCAAAACATTCCGGTTAGCCTTCTTCCGGCTGATTTCTCTTAAGGAAAATCGTTCCTATTTGAACGCGAAGGGCCTGCATTCTTGTGGGCCCTTTTTGATTCGCGCGTTGAAAGAGTTCCAAATCGATTCCAATGAGCCTTACTGCCTCCCATCTTGGCGCAATTTTCCAATTGTTTTTGTGCACTAAAGTTTGGTGACATTTTAAATGCCTGTTTTTAAAAGACTTAAAATTACGTTGTGAGATATTTGCCCTGTTGCTTTTACAACTTTTTACAAATATGTTAATTTTAATGTAAATCAGGATTTGGGAGGATCCCTCATGACGACATCTATTAATAAAATTTGGGCAGGCGCCGTAGGCGTTGCAATGGCTTTTGGTGCGACTGGCGCAATGGCAAAAGACCTGCGCGGCTGGAACATCCACGTCGAAGACTACCCTGTGTCCTATGGCATGGAAGCCTTTATCGCAGAAGTTTCAGAAGCGACGGCTGGCGAAATTAGTGGCAAAGTTTACCACGGCGGCGTCCTCGGAAGCCAACCGGATGCGATCGAACAGCTTCGCCTCGGCGCGCTTGATTTCGGCGTATTCAGTCTCGGTCCGATGGGCCAAGCGGTTCCTGAAGCAAACGTTGTTTCGCTTCCCTTCATCTTTAAATCCATCCCTCAAATGTATGAGTTGATGGACGGCGCTGTTGGCGATGCAATCGACGCGGGTATGCAGAAAAAAGGTATCAAAGCTCTGGCCTTCTATGACGCTGGCGCACGTTCTTTCTATAACTCTATTCAACCTGTGAACGTTCCTGCGGACGTTGAGGGTATGAAAGTTCGCGTTATGAACAACGATTTGTTCGTTGGCATGATCGAATCTTTGGGCGGCAACGCGACACCAATGGCCTTTGCTGAAGTGTATCAGTCGATCAAAACGGGCGTTGTCGACGGTGCGGAAAACAACCCACCATCCTACGAATCCACAAACCACTTCCAAGTTGCGAAATTCTACTCGTTGTCCGAGCACTTGATCATTCCTGAGTGCCTTTGCATGAGCCTGAAAACTTGGGAAGGCTTCACGCCAGAGCAGCAAGTCATTGTAAAAGCAGCAGCGATGGATTCTGCGAAACTACAGCGTGAATTGTGGCAGGCCCGTGAAGCGGCTTCGATGGAAAAAGTTGTCGCAGGTGGTGTTCTTGTGAACACAATCGAAGATAAAGCCGCGTTTCAAGCCGCAATGGCTCCGGTCTACGACCAGTACCTCGCTGCCAGCCCAGATATGGCGGGTCTCGTTGAGATGATCCAAGCTGCGGATTAATCTGCACGATATCAAAGAGTCGCGCCGCCCTTGCATCTAGGTCGGCGCGTTTTTTTATGGGAGATGAAAATGAGCGAGCAGCGGAAATGGACGGATAACCTCATCCGTTTCAACAACACTCTCAGTAAAATATGCATTGTCACAGGCGCGATTGCCGTCACTGTGATGGTTCTCACCTTCGGTTGGCTGGTCTTTGGCCGCTATGTTTTGAACGTCACGCCGACATGGGTTGAGCAACTGGCCCTTGTGTTGATTTGTTATATTACGTTCCTTGGGGCCGCTGCGGGCATTCACACAAGAAGCCACCTTGGCGTCACCCTGTTTCGCGATATGTCTCCGCCCAAAGTTCAAGTTTTCCTGCTTATCTTAAGCGATCTCATCGTGGCGGGGCTTGGCTTGGCAATGTTTATATATGGCGTCAAACTTACGATTTTCGGCTGGTCGACATTGCTTCCCATGCTGAATGTTCCCGAAGGGATCCGCACAGGCTCCGCCGTTTTCTGTGGGGCGCTTGTTTTTCTCTTTTCCGCATCGCGTCTTTTGATCATGGTTTGTGACCCCGAAAAACGCGCAGCTTATCTCTCCGAGGGGTTAGAATAATGGAATATGGTTTGCTCATCCTTTTGGGCGTATTTTTTGGCGGCGTGATCATTGGTATGCCGGTCGCTTTTGCCATGGGCGCTGCGGCATTGGGCGCGTTTTGGTTTGAAGGGTTCCCCCTTGTCACCACATTCCAGCGCACGATTTCGGGCGTCGCCAGCTTCCCCCTCCTTGCCATTCCGTTTTTTGTCCTTGCAGGCGAAGTGATGATGCATGGCGGCATCGCCATCCGGTTGGTGCGTTTTGCCTCTACGCTCGTTGGGCACGTGCGGGGCGGTTTGGCCTCGGTGAATATCTTTTCCTCCATGCTGTTTGGTGGAATTTCAGGATCAGCGATTGCAGATATTTCGGCGCTGGGGTCGATCCTTATCCCCGTGATGAAGGAGCGCGGCTATCGGCCTGACTATGCGGTCAACGTCACGGTCACCTCGTCGATTGCGGGTATCGTTATCCCGCCCAGCCACAACATGATTATTCTTGCGGTTGCCTCAGGTGGGGTAATTGCGGTTGATAAGCTCTTTTTGGCAGGTGTTATTCCCGGTATTCTGATGTGCGTGTGTTTGGCCATTGCCGCCTATGTTATCGCGATCAAACATAAATATCCCGCTGAACCTTTCCCCGGTTGGGGCGAAGTTGCCCGCACGGGGGCTGTTGCGATCCCGGGCCTGTTTACCGCAGTTATCATTATCGGTGGTGTTCTTGGTGGTGTGTTTACCGTTACGGAATCTGGAGCTTTCGGCGCGATCTATGCCCTCGTTTTGACGGGGCTGATCTATCGCTCGCTGAGTTATGCGGGCCTGAAAACTTCGGTTGTGAGCACGGTTAAAACCACGTCGATGGTGATGATCCTCATCGGTTTTGCCTCGGCCTTTGCCTATCTTCTGGCGCTCTATCAGGTGCCGATGAAGCTTAGTGACTTATTGCTCGCAATCTCTGACAACAAAATCGTCATTCTGATCATGATCAACATTATCCTGCTTGTTTTGGGCATGATCATGGATATGGCAGCGTTGATTTTGATTTGCACACCGATCTTTTTGCCCATCGCCCGTGACTTGGGAATGGACCCAACGCAATTTGGTATCATGATGCTTGTGAACTTGGGTCTCGGCCTTTGCACACCGCCCGTTGGCACCTGTCTCTTTGTGGGGTGTGCCGTGGGTAAAATCAAAATCGAAGAATGCCTGAAGACGATCTGGCCGTTTTATATCGCAATTTTGGCGGCGTTGATTTTGATTACCTATGTGCCGTCGTTCTCGCTGTTTCTCCCGTCTTTGATGGAGTGACGCGCGAACATTAAAAACGGGCCGCACCAGAAATGGTTGCGGCCCGTTGGCGTTTCTAGGGGAGGGTCAACATCTAGTCCCACTCAACGCCGAATTCGCGCACCAGCCCTTGAATTTGCGCCTCGCTCAGAAGATTTGGCGTCATGCCGCGTGTCAGCAAGGCGAGTTTGGCGGTTTCTTCCAATTCTTCCATCGCGTTGGCTGCGGCCTCAAGGTCCTTGCCAGCGACCACAGGGCCGTGATGGGCCAAAACGACGGCGCTGCGCTTGCCTGCGAGTCCTCTTATGGCACCGCCCATCGCCGGATCACCGGGCATGAAATACGGCAGTAGGGCCACTTTCCCAAGGCGCATGACCCCGTAGGCCGTGATGGGCGGTAACATGTTGTCAGGGTCGGTGTCGGGCAGGGTAGAAAGCGCCACAGAGTGGCAGGAATGCAAATGAACGATCGCCCCCGCCTTCGCGCCGCGTGTGTCATAGAAGGCCTCATGGAGGGCCATTTCCTTCGTTGGCCTGTCCCCGCCGATATGGCTCAATTGCGCATTAAAACGCGAAAGTCGCGCAGGATCAAGGCGGCCAAAACAACTCCCCGTTGGCGTAACCAAAAGCCCGCCATCCTCGGTGCGCGCGGAAATATTGCCACTGGCCCCACTGGTTAAGCCACGATCAAAAAGCGATTTGGCAATGGTGCAAATATCTTCGCGTAAGCGCGTTTCTGGTGTCATGTCTGCCTCGTGGGGTTATTTTGGAGTATCAAAATGGGCCAGAACCGCATCTGCGGTCGTTTTATTCACAGCCAAGTTCGTGTCATACAGAATCGCAAGCCGCAGCAATGATTTCACGTCAACATCGTGGGGTAGGGCCGAGAGAGGATCGACAAAAAACACAAGCCCGTCGAGCCTTTCCTCCGCGATCATGGCGCCAAGCTGCGCATCGCCCCCCAAAGGGCCGCTTTTGAGGAGAGTGATGTCCAGCCCCAGTTCCGTATGCAGCCGCCCCCCCGTGGTCCCTGTGGCAAATAGGCGATGCTTAGACAGCTCCGCCACCCGTGGGCGCGCCCATTCGATCAGCGCGTCTTTCATGCCGTCATGGGCCACAAGGGCAAGAGATTTTTGGTGGGCGGGCATCCTATGCTCCTGTAAAACCATCAGTTGCCTTTGGGTAAGCCCCCCGGCGCGTCCTGTCAATAAATCGCGTGTTTTCAAGAAGCGCCTGTGCGTGCGCTCCCTGCGTGAGAGGGGACAGGCTACGAGACAACGTCTTCGCTTTCTGGATCACTCAAACCGTTATTGTTCGGGGTATTGGTTCCGAGGTAAAATTTTGGGTGTTAAGCATTTTTCTCAACGCCGCCGCAAAAACAGTTCGAAGCTTTGTGCACCCCTAAAATAAAGAGAGATCTAACGATAGCAAATTTTAAAAATACTATGGTGGAGCCTAACGGAGCCGTGTTGTAGGCGAAATATCCAAATTTTTTCAGATGGTTGTTCGCCGAGTGTGTTCTTGTCCGGTACACGTTACTGTAACGCTTTTGGGTGAGGTCTGTCCACACTGGCAAGCGGTAAGGCCTGTTTGTAATCAGCGGGCGCTGGGAGGATTAATGGACGTCATTGTAGTGATGGCTGAAGATCGCGTGTACTTTGGGTTTCCGTGTCCTCTTCATTTATTACGCATAGGTTTGCCCGCACGGCATGGCTTCTAGGACTAGGGTGTATGCAAGCAAAGCGCTGTGGGGTATTAACGGGCACCACCGTAGAGAGAGGTGGTCGCGGAATTTCGGACCAGTTGTTAAGGTGGATCGCACGATGAGAGAAGTGATCCAGAATGAAAAAACGAAAGAACCATTCGCCAGAGTTCAAAGCCAAGGTCGCGCTTGAAG